>JAKZES010000139.1 GCA_022548915.1 Verrucomicrobiaceae bacterium E54 | reverse complement strand
TCATTCCTGAGAAATCGAGCGTCCCTCCTTCTTTGGGATCGGCATTGAAGCTCCCACTCGGCTGCTCAACTCCAGAGATCTGTTCAACAAGGGACCAGATCGCCTCACCCGTTTCCTCATCGATCCCCAAGTGTTTCATTCTCCACCAGAACCAGTAGCGTTTTGTGCCGAGCGAGAACATCGTGAACATTGCCGAGGTGGCACCCCTCCGGTAGTCCATCCGAAAACTACCATACAGTTTGCGGTTCTTTGCCTTCTTTTCGACCTGGGCCTCATATGCATCGTCGGAAACGCAGGCCGGGTGGAAGAAATCCAGCATGAGTCCCTCCTCTTTCCACCACCATGATTTCTCAACGTCACCCGGCTCCTTGGGCCGCTCATATTCCCCAACCGAGGGGGCGCGGATTTCTCCGTGAAAAACTCCTCCGTAAGGGGTCGGCGCCTTCAGCGACACGCCCACCGCCGGATCCACCTTGAAACTCCCCTTGGCATCGTCCCTCGACACCGTCGGGGGCAGGGTGGTTCCCTCGAAGATGTATTCATACTCCCCTCCGGTCAGCGGAACGCTCAGCTCCTTTGCGGCCTTTCGCTCACGTCGGTCCACCGAGACGGTTGCCCCGATCGAATCGAGCGGCAGGGTGATGCTCGACAAACGACTCCCCCGAGAGTCCAACAGCCAGAAATGGTCGAGCGAAAGTTGATACGGATCCCCGCCTATGATGGGGGTCGATGCCGCTGGGGTGTCGGAGCGGCGGATCACAAGCTCCGCGAAATCGACCCATTGATCGGGAAACTCAACCCTGAGGCTGGGGATGGTCAGCGGGACACCGAGCGAGATCGGCTGATCCTGCTCCACCGCTTCTGATGTCACCTCAAGCGTGCAGGCCGCAATGGGCACCGGATCTTCTCGATTCTCAGAGCCCGTTTCCCCAGCAAGCCCGTCGGCAGACCAAGGCTCTCCCATCAACTGGAGGGTGAACGATCCCTCACCCAACAGCATCGACTGGGGCTCACTGATCGAGGCTTCTACTGAGGTGACAGGTTTTCCCAAGGCATCCAGGATGCGCAGGGCACTGCAGGAATAGCCGGTTCCGAAAGTGCTACCCTCCCAGCGGATCACCATCTCCGCCTTTGCCTCCTTGAAGCCGGGGAACTCGCCTGTGCTTGCCTCTTCCCACGTCAGGTCCAGCGGTTTGTAGCCCAGCTTGGTAAACCGGAAGCTCAAGTCTCGGGGTGGCCACTGATCCCCCAACTCGCTCAGGTAACGATCGTCCACGGAAATTCGACCATCCCAGCCGCCGGGAAGCTCACGGCGTTCGAGGGTTTTCCCCTTGAACAGCACCTCCATCGTCACGGCCTCTGCATCGTCCTGCGGCCGGGCATTCAGCACGAGGTAGACTCCAGGCAAATTCAAGCGTCCATCGACCACATGGCCTTCGAACCCGGCCTTGCCGACGACCCTGCCTGCGTCGGAGACCTCCTCTCCAAAGACAAGCCCGTTCCGCAACTCCAGCGACACTTCGGCATCTTCGTCAGCACTCCAGCGCTCGATTCCAGTCCTCGCACCATCAATGCTGGAAAACAAAAGATCGAAATACTCAGTGACATCGAGGCCATCCGCACGAACCGAGAAGGTT
>JAKZES010000138.1 GCA_022548915.1 Verrucomicrobiaceae bacterium E54 | reverse complement strand
GGCGATTCGCCGATGGGGGGCTCGATCTCGGTGAGAGATGAGATCAGCGGCTTTTGAGCACCCTCGGCGATTCCGAAAGCGGCTTTGGGGCTGGATGCCGACCTCCCACCACGCCGCCGAGGGGGGTTCCGGGTCGTTTTGCACTGTTTTCCGTACGCGTGGACACACCCCCTCCTTGCGTCTCCTCAGTGCCGCCTCCCTTTGGCCCTCTCGTGCCTCTCCACGAGGCACCACTCACGCGGGCGCGGCCCTCAGCCGCTCCCAACAGGCCGCCACTTCCTCCTGGAACCGGAAGCTGCTGCTCCAGCGCACCAGCACACGCCGCACGCTCACCTTCACCACCGCGGCGATTTTCAAGAGGTGGCTGCGGATGATCCCAGGCGTGGCCTTGGCGTAAGCCTTGCTCTCCTTGAGGCCCGTCTCGCGCAGGTCGATCATGAGCTGATAGGCGAAGGTCGAAAACCACAGCCGCAGCTGGTTGGCGCTCATCGTCTCGCAGCTCATCCGGTCGGCGAACAGGTCGAGTTGTTGTTCCTTCACCCGGTTCTCCATGTCGCCCCGCGCGCAGTAGAACCCGCGGTAGAGCTCCTCAGGCATCCACCCGGGCCGATCACCGGGCAGGTTGGTCACGATGAAACGTGGGTTCTCGCCCTTGGGGTTGACCTGCGCCTTGCCCACCACGCGGCGCGCCCGGCTCCAGCTCGTGGCCGTGCAGTATTCGAACTCGCTGAAGTAGGTGCACCAGCCGCCGCGCGTGCAGGCGTCGGCTTTCGCCCGGAACATCGTCTTGTCGAGGTGGCGCAGCAGGACCGAGTTGCGGGCCAGCCCCACGACGTAGAAGACTTCGTTTTGCTCGCACCACGAAAGGATCGCATCGCGGGCGAATCCGCTGTCGGCCCGCAGGATGATGCGCACCTCGGGAAAGCGCTCGCGGATGACCGGCACGATGCGCTGGAGGGCTTCGAGCGTGCCGTCGCAGGCATCCCGGTCACTGGTGCGCAGTTGCGCCCAGACCGGCCACGGGCCGATGAAGCAATAGAGCGGCAGATAGCAATAGTCGCCGTAGTAGCCGTGGAAGAAACGACCTTCCTGCTGGCCGTGGATGAGGCTGTCGGTCGCGTCGAAATCCAGCACGATCTCCTCGGTGTCCGGCGCGAGGCGGGAGATGGCCTGACGGATGAGAAGGCTTTCGATGGCCTCGTGATCGGCGTGGATCTTGTGGACGCCCGAGAGGCTCCCATCGGCAGACTTGGAGTTGGTCAGCTCAAGCCGGTTGAGCGTGGACTTGCCGGCAAGAGCCCGCCCCTTGTCCTCGCCGGAGCGATCCAGGCCGAGCGGGTCGGACTTGCCCACGCCCAGCGCCATCATCGGGTCGCGGCGCAGCGTGTCGTGGTCATTGAGGTCCTCGTATCCCATCGCCATGCCGAAGATCCGCTGGCGCAGCAGTTCGGGCAGGGAGTGCTCGATGAGTTCCGGGCGGCGGTGGTCGCTGAAGCAGGAGGCGAGTTGGTCGATCATGCCGGTGCGGCTATCGATCTCGCGCAGCAACACCACGCCGCCGTCGGCACTGACGTTGCCGCCCAGAAAATCGGCCACCACCTTGCGCTTGCCCAGGTCTTGAAACTCAAAGGTATGCTGGATACACTCTGTCATGTGGCGGTTGGGTTTTGTGTGTGAGTCATTGATTTGAACACCAACAACTTACACCAAAACTCCAACCGCCCTCAATTCTCGGTATGAGAAATCCGGG
>JAKZES010000137.1 GCA_022548915.1 Verrucomicrobiaceae bacterium E54 | reverse complement strand
TACTTCTGCATCGCGGCCAACACCCGCTGGGGCGAGGAGAATCCCGAACTCAGCTACGGCACGCCCAGCAGCTACCACATCCCCTACACCGACGAGTACCTCGCCTACCTCTCCGCGGCCATCACCGACGCGATCAAGACGACGGGCATCGACGGCTTCATGATCGACTGGGTCTGGATGCCCAATCGGAAAGCAAGCAAAGGCAAATGGATTGATGCCGAGAAAGAACTCTATACCCAGCTCATGGGGGAACCCTTCCCGGGAGAGGAAAACCTTTCGAAGGAGAAGGAGCTTGCCTATGGCCAAAAAGCGATTGACCGCTGCTGGGCTGCAATTCGCAAGGCGGCGAAGGACGCCGATCCCGACTGCATCATATGGCTGACAAGTAACAGGGTGAACAGTCCTCTCGTTAAGAACTCGAACATGTACAAAGAGGTCGACTGGTTTATGGGCGAAACGGGAAGATTGGATGAGATCCTTGCTATCCAGCCCATTGTCGGTGCGGATACCCGTCTGATTACCTGCATGTCTGATTACGGCGGAAACGATGCGGCGAAAGATGTGCCGGAAGCGCTTGCGGCAGGCGTGGGTGTGTATGGCTACGCGAAGCCATCCAACAGTCGCGGCATCATCCCGCTGGATGAAATCCTCCCGAGGCAAATGAGCGAGCTTACGGGCAACCGGAAACGCATTGCGGTCATGGCAAGAAAGTACCATGGCATGTCGGTCGATTCCGTCTGGGAGGATGGAAAATTTGTGGAGCCTGATAGCCTGCCGCCACTTCGACTCGAGTTCAAGGCGCGGGGAAATGCCCCGGATACGGGCCGCGTCGACATTGAAGGGAACAAGGCGATGGTCCGCGTCAGCACGCGAGTTCAGGCCGGACGTGCTGTTCTCACCCGGGATGCCGAAACGTGGCCGGATGAGATCGAAGTGCATCTGTTGCGGGAAAACACGGGCAAGCCTGCCGCGACCGACTTCCGGGTGGCGAATGGGACGGTTGGCATCAGCATTGTTCAGCTCGAAGAGACGCAGGTCGTGGCCGGGAAGATGAAAGGCGGTATCGATCTTAATGCGACCTGGAGGGGAGGGCGCTTTTTCAACGGAGGCACCCCCGAAACGCCAATCGAGATTGATGCGGTGCAGGCAAGGACCACGGAAGAGGCGGTCGAGATCGTCCTCCCCGGGATTCTCACCAGAGGCAATCCGAAATCGATCTGCTTCGAGTGGGGGAATTGACGGGCATCTGTTTTAGTCTGTCTCAAGATTTCAATTCAGTAGAGACGCCAGAGCGAACAACCCTGGCAAATCACCAAAAACAAACCGAAGCTATCGGAATCAGGAGTCCATCCATGTCCAAGCCTTACAAAATCTATCCACTAATCATTGTGGCATCACTATCCATGTCTTTCGGCGGAAAGGCGGAGGAAGACGCAGGCAGATCCGCAGCATCGGAAATCAAGTCCTACTGCATCGATTTCAACTGGGCACTCGGTCGCAGGGCGGGCTTTGCCAAACCCGGCACCTGGGCCGAGGCCGATCCGAAAGAGCACGTTCAGTGGTACAAGGACGTCGGGGCCAACGTCATTCAGACCTTCGCCGTCTCCTGCAACGGCTACGCCTGGTACAAGAGCGACCTCATCCCCGAGCAGCCCGGCCTCAAGCACGACTTCCTCACCGAGATGGTCAAGCTCGGCCACGCCGAAGGCATGAAGGTGATGGGCTACTTCTGCATCGCGGCCAACACCCG
>JAKZES010000136.1 GCA_022548915.1 Verrucomicrobiaceae bacterium E54 | reverse complement strand
GCCGTAGGAGACAGAGGGGCCATTCCGCCCGAAACTACCATGAACGCCGTAGCCAAATGCGAGATGCGAGGACCCCTCTTCGATCTTCGACGGGACGCCCCCTGCCCGGATCGGCACCCCCGAAGATTCGCCCCCAGGCAGCCTAATGCTTGAAAAACGGGACTGGTACCATTCCAACACCCGTCCGGAGCAGTCGGCCGAGCGAGTCCCTCACGGGCTCGCCCGCCTGCTCCGGACGGGTGTTGGAATGGTACCGGTCCCGAATGGCCCTAAGTTAAGGTGAATTAAGCACGGATTTCTTAACTACTGGCACTGTAGTAGCTACTGGGTATGAATGACTTCCAGAGTTCCGATGTTCACGGGTTGGTCGAGATCAACTTTCGGGCGTGCACCGCTGCGGACGGGCACGGCGATGCGTCGCAAGAGCGACGGCCTTTCCTCTCTTTGCACCCGCCAGGCCGAGGAGACTTTTGGCGCGCTTCTTCCCGCCCGCCTCCTCGCTGCCCCACCCGGCAGACGCAGCCGGATCTTCACGACCCCGGTGGTCTTCTGGACCTTTCTCTGCCAAATCCTGGGTAGCGAATCCTGCCGTAGCGCCACCGGTGCTGTACAGTCGCTACTCAGCCACCTGGGCAAGGCGCTTTGTTCCTCAAGCGACGCTGCCTACTGCATGGCACGGGCGAAGCTTCCGATCCGAATGCTCATCGCGATCCAGCGTCACATCTGCGCCGCACTTTGTCCGCGTCGTGGCGCGCGCACCTTCGTCTTTGACGGCTCCACCATCAGCATGCCCGACACTCCCGAGAACCAAGCCCGTTGGCCTCAGTCGGGGGCACAACAAACCGGTGTAGGATTCCCGATCATGCGCATCGTCGGACTCTTCGACCTTGCCACTGGTGCATGGATCGCCATGGCGCGCGGCACCCTCGCCGGCAGCAAGCGTGGCAGCGAGCGAATCCTTTGGAGACGGCTTTGGAAGCATCTCCAGGCCGGCGACACCGTGATCGCCGATGCGGGTTTCTGCGACTGGTTCAGCCTGGTGCTGCTCCAACAGCGTGGGATCCGCCTCGTCATACGCAACAACGGTCGCCGCAAGCCCTGCCCCAACGCCACACGGCTGGGCAAGGGCGACTGGATCGAGCGCTGGCGCAAGCCTGCCATCAAGCCGGCCTGGGTCACCCGTGAGGACTACGATTCCCTCCCGCAGTCCATTGCCGTCCGGGTCGTCACCGCGACGGCTCCGCAGCACTCGGGCTTCCGAACTCAAAAGCTGGAACTGATCTCCACGGTCACCGATCCCGCAGAGATGGGCGCGGAAGAAATCGCCGGGCTTTACCTCCGTCGCTGGGATGTCGAACTATTCATCGACGATCTCAAGACCAGTCTCGGGATGGACATCCTTCGCACTCGCAGTCCACACATGATCTACCGAGAACTGCTGATGCACGTCATTGCCTACAACTTGCTTCGTGCGCTGATCCGACAGGCGGATGATCCCCGGCGGATCAGCTTCAAGGGCAGCCTCGACCGCGTCAACAAATGGCTACCGGTGGCAATGGCGACGACCAGTCGGAAGACCCGCAAGCGACTCATCGAAGACCTGCTGGAAACCATGGCCGAGGATCTCGTAAGGGAACGTCCGAACCGAAGGGAGCCGCGACTCAAGAAACGAAGACCGAAGCCGTTCGGGTTGATGACCAGACCTCGTGGAGAAAGCATGGAAATCCCTCATCGATCCAAATACCGAAAATCCTTAACTTAGGGCCATTCGGGTCAGTCCTCGCGCGTTAACTTTCAGGGTTGTTGCTACGGTGCTCATTGTAGTTTAGGGCGGAACGGCCCGCTTCTTTCCTTCGGTTTCCTGAACCC
>JAKZES010000135.1 GCA_022548915.1 Verrucomicrobiaceae bacterium E54 | reverse complement strand
CCCCTGTGCGAGGCGGTCAAAGGTCACGCCGAAGCCCAGCAGAACAACTTCCCTTCCCGCACCACCGCCGAGGTCGCCGAGGAGTTCGTCGCCTCACGTGCCGCGAGCGGGGTCAGCCAGGCCTACGTGAATTCCTGCCGGCAGAACCTCAAGCGCTTCACGGAACGTCTGTCCGGACAGATCTCCGAGATCACGGTGGCCGACATCAACGGGTTCCTGACCAGCCTCACCACGCTGGCCCCGGTCTCGAAAAACTGTCTGCGGCGGACGATCGTGACGATGTTCTCCTTCGCCAAGAAGCAGGGCTACATCGACCCGGACCGGAAGACGGCGGCCGAGCTCAGCGAGACCTTCAAGGTGCCGGAAAAGGAGATCGAGATCTTCACGCCGGAGGAAATGGAGAAGCTCCTGCTCGCCGCCCATGCACGGATCCTCCCGCTGATGGCGATCGGGGCCTTCACCGGGATCCGCAACGCCGAGATCTGCAAGCTGCGGTGGGAGGACATCAAGTGGGATCGGGGCCACATCGAGATCTCCGGCCGCATCGCCAAGAACCGGGCCCGCCGGTTGGTGCCGCTCAGCGAGAACCTCAAGGCATGGCTTGCCCCGTGGCGCGACGAGCAGGGGCCGGTCGTCCCGATCCAGGATTCCTCGGGGGCGCTCGGCGACGTAGCGGTGAAAGCCGGAATCCCGGGTGGATGGCGTCAGAATGGGCTCAGACACTCCTTCATCAGCTACCGGGTAGCGGAGACCGGGGACGTCGCCCGCACGGCTCTGGAGGCCGGCAATTCCCCGAAGATGATCTTCCGCCACTACCGGGCGGTGGTCGACGAGGATTCGGCGAAGGCATGGTTCGCGATCACGCCGCCGGAGGGCTGGGTGCCGAAGGAACTCCCCTGGCCGATCCGGGAGCGGATCCGGCGGGCCATCGAGGCGCACCGCAGGAAGGCGGGGTGAGGGTGAGGCAGTTCTTAGATCGTTCTAAGATTGTCCCGTTCTTCTGGCCGGCCAGAAAATCTCCCGCCGGCAGGAGAAATTCTCTTTCCGGAACGAAGTTTCCTGTTGTCAGGAAAATCGCGCCAACCGACCTGCAATTCTCATGGCGCAATGAGATTTGCTAGCTCGCCGGGCCCGGATTCCGGCACCCCTTTTTGCCTAAGTAAGCAAAACTGACGCACCTCGCTGCAGTCTTGCAGGTCAGATCGGCGAGGCCTGGGCCGGGTTCATTTCATCGACCGCTGGAATTTGAACCCCGCCGATTGTCTGCGCGTGCGGACAAATGGTTGTCATACAACAACGCTTCCCGGCCCGGGCCACAGCATCGGGGCGGCAGAATCTACTTCCGTAAGTAGATTCCCGGCAGTCGATGGTGCCCCGGTTTTTCATGCCAACATGAAAATTGCCGCATGAGCCACCTCGAAGCCCGTCCTGCCGACAGGACAACTGAGCCGCAGACCTCGAATTGTTTGGGCGTCCACACAATCTTCTTGGCGCCCTCCAAGAAACCCTGCTGGATCCGGCTGGTAGAGGCCCGTTTTTGATCCCGGTATCAAAAATCGGTCCGACCTCGCCAGGTCGTCCGGCCCTCAATTGTCGTTACGGAACGACATTCCGCCTCAGAGGTCGGCCATCCCCGCTCATCGCGCCCAAATCTCTTTGCGCAAAGAAAATTCCCCCGCCCCCGGAAACTTGTGAACGTTCACGGATTTCCCCGCCGGGAATCTCATTGCGCAATGAAATCCACCCTTCGGCAGCCCGCGCAAGTTGACACGCGGCCGGTGGCATGTCCAAGCAACCTGATTCCGCCCGCCGTGCCGACCGGCTTTTGACCGACCTCGAAGCCTGCGAATACCTCCGCATCCGGCCCCGCCAACTCTACACCTGGCGCATCCAGGGGCTGA
>JAKZES010000134.1 GCA_022548915.1 Verrucomicrobiaceae bacterium E54 | reverse complement strand
CACGGAATGGCATGACGAATTGGAACCGCCCGGTGCGGATCCGCATGCCGGGTGGTGTGGGGGGTGACGGTTAGAACCCGTCACCTACCCGATTCTGCAATTGTTTCGGCAGTCCGAATTCGGTCCCCCCTTCCTCTTAGTGTCAACTCGCCACGCAATAAGTCCCCCGATCATCGTCAAAATGAGACCTCCGTAGAAGCGGAATCGAAGATTCTCAAAGGTCCCGCGATCCATCTGTGCCCGCGGCAGGTCCATTCGAAGATCAAACTTTTCATCATTGGTCAGGACTGGTACCTGACCTGTGTTGATCGCAGCCTCGACGATAGGTTCCACCTGCTCACGATAGTCTTCAGAGGCTTCATAAGCATCAAGAAGCTCTCCGCTGGTACTGAGGAACAATCCCAACCCGAGGGCCATTGGAAGAGAGACTGCGATTCTCTTGAGCATGTTCATGTAACTTCCAGCAGAACGTAGAGCGCCGCTGACCGACCCTCATGGCGCCCAGCTCGACTCATCGGCGCGAATGTAACCGCCAAAGCGGTCTGCGACAAGGCAGCTGTGTCGGGTCAGTCGGGCGCGGGTTGTTCTGCTTGCTCGTAGAAGAGGTTGAAGATTCTCTCTCTTGGCATCATGGGCGGCTCCCAAGGTGCCTTCTTCAGGCCACCAGAGAAGCCCCAAAAGTAATAGAACTCCTTGCGACCAGCCTCGTGGCCAATCAAACCGAACACCCGAAGTGACGTGCTGCTATCGGCCATGAACATCTTGACGTCATCAATTCTTACCGGTGTTCCTACGGGGACTTCGTAAGCCACCGGGCCGTTCAAGTCTGGGTATTTGTTGTATTCCTCTTCATCGATAAGCCTAAGAGTCCTCGGCGTATAGATTAAGTCTATCGCTTCGCCTCGCGGCGTCTGCCCAGGAACAAGCACGGCAGGCCTTTTAATTGTAAGATCACGCCCAACTATCTGTCCCAAAAGAGGGTGGTCGGACCTGCTGTGGATGCAACTCGCCAGAATGCCGCAACCAACCGTCATTAGAAGGGTGAGCTTTTTCATTGAGCAGAACGTCCAAGTGATGCCGCGCTCCCCGCAGCCGGTAACCCCTCAACCGTCCCAACCTCGTCCGACACTCCGCTCCAACAAGAGAGCTGTGAGGCGTCGGCATCCACGGCTTGTTCGGGTTCTTCTGTTGAGCAGATGACCCTCACGATCCGCGTCGAGGAAACCGGAATGTGGGGGCGCATCGTGGTGAACAAGCACAACGGGAAACCTCGGTTCTATCGCGCCGGATGGTTGTCGTTCCTTGATTGGGCTTGCGACCAAATCGCGCAGTTCCGTAGCGATCCTGTCAGGCTACCCGAGACGGGAGAACGATTCGGGATCTACACAGTCACTGATGACGTGAAGGGTGATGAGGTTAGGCTCGTCCCCTGGGAAAGCCTTCACCTCTCCACACCCGAATCTCGACCCATCGGGAGTCTCGGCGGCCACTTTGGTCCCGACGGGAATGGGGGCATCGAGCGCGAGGATGATCTCTGCCTCCCGGGTGACTCCACGGTCAAGCCAACCAGAGGAGACTACTGTCCCTGTTGTGGTCGATTCGCCCCAATAGAGAGTAATGTGGTTGTCGGCTGAAACGTCTAACTTATTTCTCATAATATGTGCTCTAAAAATTCTCACCCCGAACAGTTTATTGAACAACTGGTGAAATCAGAAAATTAGTTCACAGTGTGAACTAATTTGACTCGGTGCCGAATAGGTCGCTAGAGCCAATCTCCGAAATTTCCCGGTTGTCATCCGCGTTAAAATATCAGTTTGTCGTGGGATGGCAAGGAGCAACAAGTTCGGTTTCTTAAGGGATTTTGAGGCGCTGATGATCCGGGAGCGGGTGGCGGAACGGGCGCGGCCTTACTATCTGAAGCATCTGGAAAGGTGGGGT
>JAKZES010000133.1 GCA_022548915.1 Verrucomicrobiaceae bacterium E54 | reverse complement strand
CGAAGACGAAGAAGTCCGGATCGGCGTCGTTGTCAGTGAAACCTCCGCCCGAGGCATTCCACTTGAGACTAAGAATGCCACCCGACTGCGAAGAGTTAGCGGACCCGGCCACACCGGTCAGGAGGTTGTTATCGATAGCCGCCCCCTGGTGGGCGTCTGAAACCGAAGTGCTGGTGCCAGACGGAGCGGCCGCTCCGACGGTGAGAGTCATGTTGTTGGTGCGGTTGTCCCCTGCCGCGTCCGCCACTGTACCGACAGCGTAGCTCACTCCTCCCACGGTCGCGGTGAGCAATTCGCCGCTCCCGCCGAGATTCACGCTCTGAATTGGCGCGACAGCGGCATCCAGTTCCTCTGTTACGCCCAACAGGGAGAGCGAGACTACAATGATTCGGATGAGGCGCAGGACTGCTGAGAAAAGTATCGGATGGGATGGTTTTATGATCATGGATTGGACGGCGTGCACCTCGCGCCCAAAACCGGGGCGCAGCGCACGAAGGACGTGGTCATAGTCCGACCGTTGACGGACCGCGCTTCGGTTCTCTCAAGAATACCAGGCAGAGCCCGCCTTACCGTCGACGACGGAGCAGGGCAAGGAGGCCGAAACCTCCGAGCATCGCAGCGGCGGAAGGTTCGGGGATGGGGCTGACGTTTCCGTAGACCTCGTAGAAGTCGGCGTCGTTAGCGTCCCCAAGCACGATACCTTGGATTATCGGGCCATTCGTGAGGTTTACGCCTGCCGCGTCCTTCAGGTCAGTGAAATCGAAGGCCACCCCGGCGACCGAGCGGCCGGTGAACTCACCGCCATTCAGCACGCCATCGGTGCGCACCACGTTCCAGCCTGAGAGCGCCACGCCTGCACCGAGCGTGCCGTCGCCAAGAATCGCGTAAGCGAAGACACTGTCGTTGCCCAGATCCTCGAAGACGAAAAAGTCAGGATCGGCGTCGTTGTCAGTGAAGCCCCCTCCCGAGGTATTCCACTTGAGACTGAGGATGCCACCCGACTGCGAAGAGCTTACGCTCCCGGCAACACCGGTCAGGAGGTCGTTGTCGATAGCCGCTCCCTGGTGGACGTCTGAAGCCGACGAGACGGTGCCTGCCGGGGCGGCCGCTCCAACGGTGAGAGTCATGTTATTGGCGCGGTTGTCCGCTGTCGCGTCCGCGATCACGCCTCCCGAGTAGGCGGTGCCTCCCACTGTCGCGGTGAGTAATTCATTTGACCCCCCAAGGGTGACACTGTCGATTGCGACCACCGCGGCGTGGGTGGTGCTGATGGTCAGGCCCAAAGTGGCGAGGCCGAGGAGCGTTTTGAAAAACATACGGTTCATGGTCGTTGAGAAATCTTGAAGGACGGTTGTGCGATAACGGCGAGCCGCTTCAATTCTCCGGCTCAAACAGTGGAGTGTTGTCACGCCGGGAAATCACACATTTTTTTCGGGAGCTCGGCTTTTCACTCGGATTCCACCCGGTAGAAGGCTTTGCCTGAGGGCGCGGACGTGTCGGTCAAGGTGCCCGAGGTATTGCCACTGTCGACGACCGTGCTTCCCGGGCCAAAATCGAGGTTGCTGGAGCGGCGCACGGTGACCGGGACACCGGCCGGGACCGTGACCCAGTCCAGCACGAACGACCCCGCCCCCCCGGTGGCGCTGGTGATGGTGATGGAGGTCTCCGGGGTCCCTCCGGTGTCGACGTTGGCATAGACTTCGTAGAAATCAGCGTCGTTAGTGTCGCCAATCACGATACCTTGGATTGTCGTGCCGTTGGTCAGGTTCGCGCCCGTGGCATCGAGGAGGTCGGTGAAATCGAAGGCCACCCCGGCCACCGAGCGGCCGGTGAACTCACCGCCATTCAGCGCGCCATCGGTGTGCACCACGTTCCAGCCCGAGAGCGCCACGCCTGCACCGAGCGTGCCGTCACCCAGGATCGCGTGAGCGACGACACTGTCGTTGCCCAGATCCTCGAAGACGAAGAAGTCCGGATCGGCGTCGTTGTCAGTGAAACCTCCGCCCGAGGCATTCCACTTGAGA
>JAKZES010000132.1 GCA_022548915.1 Verrucomicrobiaceae bacterium E54 | reverse complement strand
GCAGAACAAGTCGTAGATGGCGACGCTCCACAGCGGCCTTGTTGAAAACCCCGATTGGTGGTTCGATCTGAGTAACGGAATCGGTGCCGCCGACATGGGGTCGCGACGCCATTCCTTCTGACGTTCGCGAGAAGAATCTGATCAATAGCTTCGTCGAGGTCGGACGGACTGAGGGAATAGACATCGACACACCAATTCAGGGTAGCCCATACCATTCCATCGCCGCCCTCCGCGTATTCGATTTGCTCTTTTATCGCACGGTAGCGCAACGCATCGCGAACAAGTCGCTGGACATCAACCTCATTCGCGGCGGTGTTTATTGGTGTTTTCATAGTCTTATTTTCGCTCATTCGGTGAGTCAGCTTTGGCGTTCAGAAATAGAATGAAATACAAAATAATACCCCTAATCTTATTTGCCGCTCTAACTACTCTAGCGAATGCGGCTAGTGAAACGAAATCGGTTGGATCATTCATTGAAACCACAGGCGAATATGAATGGTCGAATTCGGAGCGTATTGTGCTAATCGAACAGAACAACGATCGACTTCAATTTTCGATCTCGCTAGATGATCCAGAGCGAAAGAAATCCATTGGACCAAAAGCAGGCTTATTACAGCCAGGAAAGCCCTGGATGTTCTGGATCGAAAGTAGAAACAAAATTTGGATGTTCGACGGAGACTCTCGCCTCTGGGAATACACATTCAGAACGATTGAACCCAATAAATACCAAGACAGCATAAGTGAAATTAAAGACTCTGATTCTATACCATCTGAGCTACTTAGTGCACTTCCAGCTGAATTCATCCAGTCCCTAAAAAAGATCTGAACCAGACGCAGTAGTCAACGTCGCTAACGCGCCGTCGACTATGCTCCACGTTGGCAAAGATAAAGATTCGTCGAACCATGACAAACGCGTTTGGACTAGCTTTTTTGATCATCGTGTGTCCGATTGGGCATGCACAGGAAGAACAGTCGAGCAGGGATGCCCAAGCCCAGGCGGACGCCAAGCGAGCGGGTCGGGGAGTTGATTCAATGTTTGACCCCAATAAGAAGCGGCAGGGAAATCTGGATAAAGAACCAACTCGGATTGAGATTGCCTTGATTGGAGGAGATGGCGTCGATCAAAGACTGTTTGACACACAGACGATGCAGAAACATCTGGACGAGTTGGCGTGGAGGAGACCTACGGAGAAGGTGAGAGGAGCTCCGGAATGGGAGATTCATGTGTTTGACTCTGGGAAGAAGAAAGAGACGTATCGTGTGTTCTTTCGGGGGATGTTTGTCCGCGATTCAGATGGAATGATTGCTCTCGATAAGACAGGTTTCTGGGTCCGCACCGAAGAGCGGATCGCGAGAGACCCAAAATGGAAGGCAATTTTGGGAGAGCGATAGTCACCTCATGCCGGACCGGTGCTGCCAACACTATAGCGGTTACGACTCAAAAGCCCCATGGCAATCACAACCTCAACCTTGACTCCGAAGGAGCGCTGCCCGTAGCATGCGGCAGACTCTGGACTTTATCTCGAAAATGAAATACGCACCTTTAGCATTGGCTACACTATCCATTATCGCCGTGGGTTGCTCACCGGTCTATTCGGTGAAGCGGTATGGAATCAGGGCGACCTTAACCGATTCCAATACTGCTGCGCCCATTGCCGGAGCTCCCGTGGTGGTGACAGTCGATGGTGACACTTTCTCCGAGACGGCCAATCGGAAGGGAGAGGTCTTTGTTGCACCCGATCTTCGATATCAAGTCAGTTGGTTGGGAGGGCCTGCCATTCAGAGCGATCCTGAAGCGCAAATCCAATTGTATTGCGACGGATACGACCCAGTAGTGATCAAGTGGTTCCGACATTTCCCAGACCGGAATGCCGATATGCAGGAGGATCGTGGGGTGATTGACCTGGGCAAGCCGAGTCTCACAAGATCAAGATGCCAACAAGCCGGAGCACAGAACCCCTGACCCGCCGCGAGTTCCAGCCGTCATGACCATCCAGCCCTCAACCCGCAGTCGAAGCCTCGCCCCCGGTCAGGGGTCCTGTGTCCTCAAACGTTGCTATGGCTGCTTGTTTGGCAAGGGGCAAATTGATGTTTTTTCCATAACTCGTGGGGAGTGATAGTTTAACTTCGGGGAAGGGCT
>JAKZES010000131.1 GCA_022548915.1 Verrucomicrobiaceae bacterium E54 | reverse complement strand
CCTTCCCGGGTGAGGGTGACCGTTTCCAGCCGCCCGATCGTGTCATGGGCGCGAACGATCTTGTAAGGATTCAGCTCGCCAGCGAGCCAGTCGGTCTTCGTCAGCCGGTTCTTCTCGTGGTCGAGGTCACGCTCGCCGGACGGGTCGGTGATTGAGTCGATGTTCCCGGCAGCGTCGCGCCCCAGCAGGATGGTCCCTCCGGAAAGCGGCTCGGCGACGAACCCCTCTGACGCCACCCCCGGCCAAGCGATGGATTCCAGGTCCCGAGCCCCGTCCGCCGAGTAGCCGAAAACGGCACTCCCCCCGCGCCCGAGCGATCGGCTTTCCAACAAACCACCCGCAAGCCAGGTCGTCTGCGTGTCGGCCCCGGCAGCGTAATCGTGAAGGGTCTTCGCCCCGGCGGCATTGCTCGCCAGCACGGTGCTCGCGCCCTCGGCGGGATCGACGGTTTCCTCGTAGCCTGCAAGCGCCACCCCCGTCGAGCGGCCGCGGTCCATCACCCCGGCTCCGGTCAGCGACACGGCGGTGCCGTCCAGCGCGCGGCTTGCCGTGGTGCCGTCCACTTGGAATGTCTCTTCCCCGCCAACGAACTCGTGATCGACGGGCAGGATTTCGTCCGGCCCGCCGGGATCCTGCCGATTGGGGATGCGCAGGGTCCCGACGGTGCCATCCGGCTCGAAGTCGATGCGCGACGTCACCCCACCGATGCTCAGGGAAATGGATGCCAGCGTTCCGTCGGCCCGGAATTCGGGATCGACATCCACGGCGGCCATCCCGGGCCCAACCGCACTCGTTCCGTCCGGCTGACCGAGATGGTTGAGCGTGACGACGCGGGTTTCGACGACTTCGACACCTAGCGTGCGGGTGATGGTCACCGTCGGCTCCGCCGGTGTGATTCCCGCCAGCGGGAAGATCAAAATCGAAAAATACGCGGCGAAGCGCAAGTTCATGGCAGTTGATTACGCAATCGTGACCTTCACAGGAAGACGGAACCACCCAGTCATCCCTCCGAAATCATCGGACGAGTCGCGTTTCTTACTTTTTCGGACGCAGGCCCGAGGGCGCAGAGCCTCATGAAGGGTATCCGTCAGTTCAAGGACGAGTTGTTCATAGCCAAGGAGCTGCTTCTGCCACAAAGCAAATGGGTTGGCATGGCCAATGCCATTGGTTGGTCGCGTACGTTCATTTTATCTGCGGTATGGTTCGATTGTCATTTCATTGAAGACCACGAGGATTCGCCTACCGGACTCCCAGTGGACCGCAAGCCGATGGAACGACCCTGGAAGATGGGAATATTTTCCGATCACTTCGGGATCGTTCTCAATTCGAACTAAAGCAACTTCATCGAATCCCCAATTCAACCGCTCACGATCTGCGCAAATACTACCCGTTAGGCGATTGTGCATCTCAAATGATTGCACAAAATCCAAACGAATAACAACTTCAAATGGATTATCGATGTTGGATCTTAGCTCCTTCAGGTCGTCCCATATGCAATTGAACACCAAGTCCACGGAAGTAAAATGACTCCGCCATTCAATTGAGAGAAGGATACACTCCTGTAAGGAGTTGTATCTATCAAGCATTGCAGTTAGCTCGTTGGATTGAAATTTCTTCATCGTGAAAGCACTTGAATCTCGTGAGTTGCGCTCGGGTCAGCGACGTTCCCAAATTCATCGAGATAATTCTTGAACTGGTTCCGCATACGTATCTCCCAGGCGTCGCTGCGAGACATAATGCGGATTTCCTCACCAAGGCCATTACGAAACAGGTAGCCGCGACGGTTGAAGGTAAGAGATTGCGTAAATCCATTGTCACGCAGAACCTGACGAATATCGATGATCGAACGTCCGCGAACACTGCCACCCGAAAAAATCCTGCGGAGTCCGGGGCTGGCTTCACGCAGTCCGGTCGGCATGAAATCTGGGCCATTCCGCAGCGCAGCTCCAGGTCCCGCACCAGCAAGCCTGCCCTTGGAAAGCAAGGTCCCCGGTGCTACGCCGCTTGGAGCCAAGCTCCTAGCCTCTCGGGACAAAGCGGCAAATTGGGGCGACGCTAGAAAGCGCCCCACCTGCACGGAGTGCCAGAACTCGGGCCCAGCATGGGATAAGATGCCTCCAGTTCGCAGCTCGGTGCCGACGGCGTGCAGCGCTCGCGCCCCGTTGAAGCTG
>JAKZES010000130.1 GCA_022548915.1 Verrucomicrobiaceae bacterium E54 | reverse complement strand
TGACGGTGGCTCTCGATGAGTGAGGTATGAGGATTTCGGGCGTGGCTGAAGTGCTCAGCCACGCCCGTTTGCTGTGGTTTTACGACACCATCGGTCGCGCACCGTTCCGGCTATCCCTTGGCAGGATGCTCCCCAGCAGGGCCTGCCTCCGTTTCACCGAAAAGTCATGATTGGGTCGGTAGGTTGGCGGGTGGGATGAGGACAGGTTCGGCGGGTTCTCCGGTGAGGTTGTGACGCCAGTGGGGCTGGAGGAGCACGGCGTTGACCTGTTTGAGATCAACGGTCTTGGTGCGGTCACGTACGGCTTCGATGAGGGAGCCGATGCAGAGGTTTTTGACGGCACGGAGTGTGCCCTCGGCACTGCGGGTGATGAGGTGGACGGCCTCCTCGGTGAAGGTGGCATGCGGGAGGCCAACACGGTCGAGCTGGGAGTGGATGAACTCGGCGAGGTGGTTGGCGGTGAGCGCGTCGAGCTTGGCGCTGTAGGTGACGCGGGTCTTGAGGTCGTGGTTGATGCGGAGCTGGAGGGTGGTGTTTAGCGCGGGTTGCCCGATGAGGATGAGGTTGTGGCTGCGGGGAAAGTCCTCCAGGAGGAGGCGGAGTTTCCGCAGGGCCTCAATGGGGATGAGGTGGGCGTCGTCGATGATGGGAATGATGTGTTTGCCCTTGATGTGAAGGGCGCGGGCTTCGGCGATGAGCCGGGCTTCGCACTTGTGGTCGCTGCCGTCGCTCTCGAGGTCGAAGGCCTGGCAGAGGAGTCGCAGGATGTTGTGCCATGAGTGCAGCGAGCGGTTGATGACCGGCGTGATCCAGTGCTTGGTGTCATGGTGGATGATGTGGTGTTTGAGGACGGTCTTGCCGGTGCCGGGTTCACCAAGGATGAGGCAGAAGCCGCCCTGCTGGGAGTGGACCTTGAGGATGTCGAAGTGGCGTTGCTGGTGGGCGAGCAGCGGGGCGTCGTGATCGATGATGAAGGGATCGCGGGTGAGGCCGAAGTGTTGGCGGATCATGGTGGTGGATGGTTGTGCTTGGGGTGTTAGAAGTCGCCGTCCCGGCCGAGATGGGGTTTGCGGTCGTTGTCGATGAAATCAACGGGGGAGGCACTGCCGAGGCGCTCGCCCTCGAAGTAGGCGATGGGGTGTCCGGAGGTGCCGATGAAGCGTGAGTAGCGGATGGTGATGGTCTTGCCGCGCAGGTCGCGCGGGGCTTCGTAGCGGATCTTCTGGAAGTGGAAGGTGTTGTCGGTGCGGACCTTTCGGGTGGCTTCGAGGAAGAAGAGTTCTTCATTGAAGCTGCAGTGCTGGAGGTGGCGGATGCGGCCGAGGTCGAGCCCGAAGCGGTCGAGCGGTCGCATGCCGAGGGTGGAGTGTTCGCGGGTGTGGTATTCGTCCTCGACCCATCGGGTGAAGTGCTCGTTGAGTTCCTCGAGGCAGGAGATGGAGTCGAGGTTCCGCTCAAGGAACTGGTCACGCACGGTGCGGAAGAAACGTTCGATCTTGCCTTTGGAGGCGCCGTCGCGGACGGGGGTGTGGATGAGGACGGTGCCGAGCCGGGTGCAGATCTGGGCGAACTCCTTTGAGGAGTAGTTGGAGCCGTTGTCGGCGTAGATGGCCTGGGGGACGCCTCTTTTGTAGAGGGCGTTCTGGAAGCACTCGATGAGGTTTTCGGTATTGTCGGCGGCGAAGAACTGGCCGTGGGTGATGACGCGCGAGGCGTCGTCGATGAAGGCGATGAGGAAGACCTGAACGGACTTCTGGTGGCGGTGGAAGCGCAGGTAGGGTCCGTGGAGGGTGTCGGTCTGCCAGAGGTCGTTGGCGTGGGCTTTGGCAAAGGCGAGCCGGCGCTTGGGGCTTTGGTGGGTATCGGGCTTGAGCAGCTCGTAGCGGTTGACGATGCGGCGGAAGGTGTTGGGCGCGATGCGGCTGCGGATGAGGTGCCCCTGCTCGATGCAGGCGCGGTAGAGGGCCTGGATGTTGAGGGGGCGTGGCGATCCCTTTCCGGTGCTCTGGCGAAAGGATGGAAGTGCCTTTTCGATGGCGGCGAGGACTTCCTCGGGCGAGACCTTGCGCACGGTGCCCTTGTCGGAACGGACGGGATTCTCGGTGATGCCGTGTCTGCGGTAGTAGTACCACCAGGTCTGGATGGTGCGCCATGTGAACTGGTGGGGCTGGCCGTCTTCATCCTGGAAGATCATTTCAGAGACGGCCTGGTAGC
>JAKZES010000012.1 GCA_022548915.1 Verrucomicrobiaceae bacterium E54 | reverse complement strand
CCTCGGTCACAAATCTCGATTTGCTCCCTCGTCACGCCTTGCATTTGGAAAAAATCTCTCGCGCGAAAGTCAACGCTCTTGCCGCGCGGGACACTGGATGCCCCACCCTACCCGATGAACCAGATGTCGATGAGGAACCAGACGATCATGATCATGCCGATGATCACCTTGACCACCAAATTGGCCAGGGTGCCGACGGCCGATCCGACGCCGGAAATCATCGCCGGCTTGGTTTCCTGCTTCGCAAACCAGGCCTCGAAGGCATAGGCCCCGGCCAGCGGCCCCAGAAGCAGGCCGAAGGGCATGAAGAACATCCCCACGATGCCCCCGACGATCGCGCCGGCCGCCCCCCATTTGGTGCCGCCGAACCACTTGGCCCCCGCCGCGCCGCTCAGGAGATCAAAGGCCTGACCGATCGCCAAAAGGATGCCGAGAATCACGAAGGTCCACCATTCCACCCCGGAATCGCGCTCCAGCAACCACCCGAGGGTGAGCCGGTGCGAAACCGCCGCCAGCAGGATCATCAGGTGCCCGGGAATCACCGGAATGAAACAACCGGCAAAGCCAACGACGAGCAGACCGACCGTAACGGCCCAGGCGCCACCGACGCTCAAGCCATACCAACCGCCCCAATCCGTGATCGCTTCCCACACGCGACGACTGCTACGTGCTGGTGCTCCCGAATGCAATCGCGACCCCGCTCCAATACCTCGGTCAGTTTCCACTCAGAAATCCCCGCCCGGCACCGTAGGATCCCCCGTGGTGTTCTCCAAGACCCGCCAACTTCTGCGCGGCATGTCCGTGCCCTTCAAGCTCGCCTGGCTCCTGCTGGTGGCGGGGATGATCCTGTTCATCGGCGGGATGCTTCCACTCGACTGGCCCACCGCCTGGGCCGGCATCGGCTGCCTGATGGTGGGAAGCTTCGTCACCGGCCTCCTGCCCCGCGACCGCGATGACCCCCGCTCCACCGACGGAGCCTTCCGCGGCGGGGTCTTCGTTTCGATGCTGCTCAATGCCACCGTGCTTCCATTGGTCTTCGGCGCGCTGATCGGGGTCTGTGCCCTGATCATCGGTCTCTTCGCGGGCTTCCCGTTCACGCTTCTCACCGTCAGCCTGCGGATGCTGGCGATCGCCCTGGTTTACAGCTTCGTGACAGGCATCCCCGCCTATGCGACGCTTCCGAGCCGCGAACGCCCGGCCTCCTGATCCCTCATGTCCCATCATCCCGAACTCTGGAAGACCGTCCGCTGGCTCTCGCTGCTCGCGGCGGTCGTCATCCTCGTCCTGTTCGGCTTCCGCGCCTTCGAGCGCTCGGTCGGCGGCGCCGCCTCGGGAATGGGAGAGGGGCTCGACAAGGTCCTGGGCGCGCTGACCCACTCCGACACCACCATCATCGAAGGCCGGGCCGAGGTCGTCCAACGCAACGAAATCCACGAACTCTCGCTGCTCGAACTTCGGATGTCCGCCACCCGCAGCTTCGAGAACGAGGCCTTCGTTCTCAAATACCTGTCAGCCGGGACCAAACGCCTGATCATCCGCGGCGACTACCGCGTGACCGCCGGCTACCGTCTCAAGCCCGGGGTTTCGCTGCAGATCGAGGACGGGATCCCGGTCGCACGATTCCCCGAGCCCGAGATCCTCGGCGTCGAGTTGATCGACTTCGAGGTACTCAGCGAGAAAGACGGCTGGTGGAACGAGGTGACCGCCGAGGACCGGGCCACGCTGCTTCGCGAGCTACGCCAGCAGATGCGCATGGAAGCCGCGAAAAGCGGGGCGCTCGACCTTGTCGACTCCACGCTGCGCGACCGGGTCCAAAGCCTGATGGGCAGCGCCAACGTCCGCGTCGAACGACCGGAGGAAGAAGGCAGCGAACGCTGAAACACCCACTTGTGGCATGACCGTCCCGGTCATGAACGCCGATGCCCGGGGCGCCAATCCGAAACCTCCATCCCCGGGAGCCGGTCCCACCCGGACCAATCATGACCGGGACGCTCACGCCACCGGCAGTCAGATCGCCAGCGGGCCAATGAGCCACGGCGAAGGATTCCAGATAGCTTTTCACCCATCACAGCGTTTCCCTCACACATGTTCCGCCCGTTCCTCATTCTGCTCCTTGCCCTTGCCTCATCGCTCACGGCCGCAACGCCCAATGTGATCGTCATCCTCGCCGACGACATGGGGATCGGCGACGTCTCCCACAACGGCGGCAAGGCGCCGACTCCCCACCTCGACCGGTTGGCGAAGGAAGGCATGCGCTTCACCGACGGTCACAGCGCGTCGTCCGTCTGCACCCCCACCCGCTACGCGCTGGTCACCGGCCGCTACAACTGGCGCTCGCCGCTGAAGAAGGGGGTGCTGGGAGGCCCCAGCCCGACCCTGATCCGGAACGGCGAAACCACCATCGCCGCCTTTCTTGGAAAGCACGGCTACCACTCGACCGTCATCGGCAAATGGCACCTCGGCCTCGACTGGGCAAAGCTCCCGAAGAAGGGCGAGGCCGCCGAAGGCCCGACCAAGGGTGCCGGCTGGGACATCGACTTCTCCAAGAAGGCCTCCAACGGCCCGACCGACCTCGGTTTCAGCGAGGACTTTCTGTTTCCCGCCTCGCTCGACATGGCGCCCTACGTCTATCTCCGCAACGACGAGGTGATCGAGCAGCCGACCATCTCCGCCACCTTCTGGAGCAACCGCTGGGGTCCCGCCGTGAAAGGCATGGAACCCGAGCAGTGCCTCCCCGACTTCGCCCGCGAGGCCCGCGCCTTCATCGGAGGCGCCGCCGAAGCCGGAAAACCCTTCTTCCTCTACCTCCCGCTCACATCGCCCCACACACCCATCACCCCGTCCGAGCGATTCCAGGGGAAGTCGCATCTCGGCCCCTACGGCGACTTCCTGATGGAGACCGACTGGGTCGTCGGCGAGGTGATGACCGAACTGGATGAACGCAAGCTCGCCGAGGACACGCTGCTCATCTTCACCACCGACAACGGCTGCTCGCCGCAGGCGAAGTTCGAGGACCTCGCGAAGCACGACCATCACCCGAGCGGAAACCTCCGCGGCCACAAGGCCGACATTTATGAGGGGGGCCACCGCGTGCCCTTCCTGGTCCGCTGGCCCGGCAAGGTCGCCGCGACGTCGACCAGCGATCGCACCATCTGCCAAACCGACATCTTCGCCACCGTCGCCGAAGCCATCTCGCAGCCGCTCGGAGAAGCCGATGCGCCCGATTCCGTGTCATTTCTCCCGACGCTTACCGGGGCCGATCAGCAGGCCCGCCCCGCCACCGTCCATCACTCGATCAACGGCTCCTTCGCCATCCGCAAGGGCCCCTGGAAGCTCTGCCTCTGCCCGGGATCCGGCGGCTGGTCGGATCCGAAGCCGAATCAAGCGTGGAAGAACAAGGAGTTGCCACGGGTGCAGCTGTTCGAGCTGACCGAAGACCTCGGCGAAACGAAGAACCTGGAAGCGGAACACCCCGACAAGGTCGAGGAACTGGTGCAGGAGCTCGTCACCCTCATCAACAATGGCCGCACCACCCCCGGCCCGAACCAAGCCAATCATGGCCAGATCCCCTTTCATCCAGGACTGCTTGAGCGCTTCCCCGCCCTCGCCAAATCCGAGGAGGTCAAAGCGCAATGATCACAGGCGTGGGTGGTCCCGACAAGCTGGACGCCGGAGGCGTCGCATGACGGTAGCCGGTGGTTGAGCGAGGAACGAGCGACACCACCGGATTCCCGCCCGCCGGAAAACCGCATGCTGGAGGCATGCCATGGGACCCGGAAATGCCTGCCCTTGGGACTCGAAGCGCCCCCACCATGGCACCCCTCCCGGGGTGCAACTCTACTTTCGACGAATCCGGGGGTGGTCGTCCGCTGCGCGGACTCGACCCCCGGCTGCCATCATGCGACGCCTCCGGCGTCGGCCTCACGTCACCCACGCGAGACAATCACCTGCGACCGATCCACGGGTCCTTCCGACGACACGGTGTCGATGCCCGACTTGCGCACCTCCCGGCCCCCATCAATGATCCACCGCCATGGAAAGTCTCGAGCTGACCCTTACCCGCAGCCGGATCGCGCTGCTGGTCTGCTTCGCGGCCTCGATCATCCTGCTCATTCCCGCCCACCAATTCGTGCTCGGCGGGCTCTTCTTCGTCGCCACGGTCGTGCTGCTGGCGAGGGACCCGGAAAAGCGCCTGCGGCTGCGTCTGGGCGTGCTGCTCGGCTGCGTCCTGCTGCTCGGCATCACCGACATCACACCCGACCTTTCCAACGAGAACTTCATCCGACTCGGCATCGTCTTCATGCTGGTCCTGATCGTTCCCCTGATCGTGCAGCGGTGGGACGACGCCAGGATCATCCGCTACCGCTTCAAGCCGCTGCGCTGGCGCAAGGCGGACATCATCTACACCATTCTCTCCGTCCCCCTCGCGTGGATGGTCCTGCGCGGCTACGAGTGGGGCAACCTCGCACTCTTTGACAACGAGCTGTTCCGCCAGTGGAGCATGCCCGCCGAGGCCGACGACAGCGAAATCCGGCGGCTGTTCATCGGGATCAATCTCGTCGGCATCTGGGATGAGTTGTTCTTCATCAACACCGGCTACGCCCTGCTCCGGAGCCTGTTCTCCTACCGCGTCGCCAATGCCCTGCAGGCCGTGCTCTACACCGCCGTGCTCTACGACATGGCCTTCGTCGGCCTCGGTGTGGCAGTGGTCTATCTCTTCGCCCTCACCCAGGGCGCGATGTACGAAAAATCCGAGGGGCTGCTGTGGGTCCTCATCGTCCACCTCGTCGTCGACTACTTCCTCGTCGCCTTCATCGTCCAGACCTACTACCCGACCTACGGGATGGACTTCCTGTGGCGGAAGGGTTTCTGAGAAAAAGCCCCTTTGGGGCTCTCACCGAGGCGGTGGTGAACCCGCCGGCCCGAGCTCGCCATGACAGCTCCAGCACTGGGCGAAGGTGCCCGGCGATTCCTCGCCACAGGCCGGGCACTTCACCAGTTCGTCGGGATTTCCCGACGGTGCCTCCTCGAACTCCCGGATCAGCTCCAGCGCCCGCTGGTGGTCGCCTTCATCCATGATGCACAGGGCCGGCGAGAAGACCGGCAGGGTCGGCTCGGTCACCGAGACATGCTCGTTGCGGATGAAGGTCCGGATCCCTGCCGCTTCAAGCATCTGGCTCAAGGGGGCAATGCGAATCAGGTCCGGCTCGCGGAGAATCTCAATCATCGGTGAAGACCATCGATCATTTCCCGGGCTCGACAAGAAGGACCTCGTCAGAGCCGGACCTCGTAGGTCTTCCGGGCGGTGAGACCGGAGTCGGGCCGGCGATCCAGTCTCGAGCGGCGATGGATGCCGCAGAGCAGGCCCACGGAAGCCAGCGTGAAGACCAGGTTGGTGCCACCGTAGCTGACGAAGGGCAGCGGCAGACCGGTATTGGGCAGCACCGCCGTGGTCACGGCGATGTTGATCATCGCCGGCACCACGATCACGGCGGTCAGACCGATCGCGAGGCATCGGTTGAAGACGTTCGAGGCATTCAGCGCGATGCCGATGCCGGCCACGGCGATGACGACGTAGCAGAGCACCGTCGCGAGCGTGCCATAGAGTCCGAGTTCCTCGCCGATGTTGGGAAAGATGAAGTCGGTGTGGGCATAGGGCATGTGGCCGAACTTCTCGAAGCCGTTGCCCAGCCCCTGCCCTTTCGTTCCGCCGTTGCCGAAGGCAAGCAGCGCCCGCCACTGCTGCAGGCCCTTGTGCATCTGGTGATAGGGATCCTCCAGATTCAACCACGCCTCGATGCGGCTCCAGCGGTTCTCGTTCGCGCGGACGAGCAGGTAGAACCCGGTCGCTCCGGCGAGGACGGTCGGAATCAGATAGATCAGGCGCACGCCGGCGGTGAAGAGGACCGCAAAGCCGGCCGCACCAAGACCGACGGCCGTGCCCATGTCGGTCTCGAAGAGAATCAGCGCGAAGGGCACTCCCAGCAGGATCCCGGGCACGACGAAGCCTTTCCAGAAGGTCGGGATCTCGGTCTGCCAGCGCGCAAACCACCCGGCGAGGCCGATCATCGTCAGGGCCTTGGCCACCTCGGACGGCTGGAAGCGGTTGACCACCGGAAAGTGGATCCAGCGCCGCTCGCCATTGATATCCGCCGCGACCCCGGGCACGTAGCACAATGCCAGCAGCAGGCAGCCGGCCAGCAGCAGCCACGGCCAGATCTTGCGCAGGTGGTCGGGATTCAGCGTGGCGAGGAAGAACGCGCCGACGACCCCCGCCACCGCCATCCAACTCTGCCGCACGAAGAAGTAGTAGGGTTCCTCCGCCCCCTTCACCCAGGCACTGGTGCTCGCCAGCATCACCAGACCCAGCGCCACCAGCGCCGCCACGGCGGTGCAGAGAGCCAGGTTCAGGTAACGGGTCACGGTCGAGGTTCAGAGTTCAGAGTTCAGAGTTCAGCATTTCAGCTCTTACTCAGGGAAGCTTCAGGTCCATGCCGACGCGCAGGCGCTTCGGATCATCAATACCGTTCAGGGCCATGAGTTTATCAACCGAGGTGCCGTGTTTCTGGGCGATCGCCCAGAAGGTGTCGCCGGGCTTGACCTTGTAGCCCCCGGTAGAAGTCGTGCTGTCCGGAACGTCCTCGCCCGCCGCCCGGGCATCGACCTGGCGCGCGGCATCGGTGACGACCAGTCCGGCTGCCGGAGGCGCGGACGACCCGGTCTCCTGCACGACCGGTGCCACCGGCTCGACGCGGGTCGGCTGCCCACCGGCACGGATCTCGGCAAATTCCGCCGGCTCGACCGCGGTGATGGTCTTCGGCGGGATGCGCAGGTAGCGGCCCTGGCGCAGCGGAATGTTGTCATTGGCCGAACGAAGCTCGGTTTCGTCGATGCCGAAGCGTGAGGCGATGCCTTCATAGGTGTCTCCCGTGCCAACGGTGTAGAGCGAGTCGCCGGAGCGGATCTTCGGCAGGTCGGGCTCATCGGCCACTACGGCGAGAGCCGCCGGCTGGACCGGCTTGGCGGCGGGCTTCTGGATCATCTTGTCGTTCTCCCCCTCGAGCCAGTGGCTGTGGAAGAAGATGCCGGCGATCGCCACCACATGGATGGCAAGGATGACGATCAGGGCACGGGCGATGCCGAGGTTCGGCACGTCGCCCTCGAAATCCGCGCTACTCGCGGTGGTGGCGGCACGATGCCGCTTGTTCCTCTTCCTCGCGACGTTCGCGAAGAGCGTGGTCAGCCCCCTTTTGCGGGCCGAGCGTCGTTTCACGGTCAGGCGTTGTGTTCTCATGATTTCAGGGTGGTTAAAGGAGTTCCTTGACGAGTCTGCAGAAAGTGTCGCCGCGTTCCTCGTAGCCTCCAAACTGGTCGAAGGACGAGGTGCCGGGCGAAAAAAGAACGGTGCCGCCGCGAACGGCGCGGCCGCGGGCGGCGGGAACGGCGTCGGCAAGCGTCGGCACGCATTCGGTCGACACCGCCGAACCGAGGGTCTCGGCAAGCGCCGCCCCGATCTGGCCGAAGGTCACCACCGCCTGCACGCGCTCGCGCAGCATCGGCAGCAGCGGCGTGTAGTCGAGTCCCTTCTCCTTGCCGCCGGCGATCAGGACGAGCGGACGGTCCTGCGAGCGGAGCGCACTCTCCAGCGCGTGCAGGTTCGTCGCCTTCGAGTCGTTGAGCCACTCGACGCCGTCGAGCGTGCGAACCAGCTCGCACCGGTGCCTCGGGGGCGCGTAGCCGTGGAAGGCACGCACCACCGCATCACGATCGGCACCCGCGGCAAGCCCCGCCGCGATCGCCGCCATGGCGTTCTCGGCGTTGTGCATGCCCCGCAGGTGCGTGCCCTCGTGCAGATCCAGAATTTCCTCGCCGCGATGGAGGATGCGCCGGCCATCCGAGAACCAATCCGCATCGCCGGATTCGGTCGAGAAGGTCACCACCTCCGCCGCCAGTTCCGGAAGCGGCTCGCCATGGCGCACCACGGCCAGGTCTCCGGCCCGCTGGTTTTCAAAGATGCGCAGTTTCGCCGCGCGGTAGTCCTCGACGGTTTCGTAGCGGTCCATGTGGTCCGGCGCGAAGTTCAACCACACCGCCACGTCGGGCCGGAACGAGGCGACGGTCTCGAGTTGGAAGGAACTGGCCTCGAGCGAAAGCACCTCCGGTACCGGGTCGCGCATCACCACCTCGCAGACCGGCGTGCCGTAGTTGCCGCAGGCCACGGTGGTGAAACCGGAGGCCTTCACGACCCGTTCGACGAGCTCGGTGGTGGTCGTCTTGCCGTTGGTTCCGGTGATCGCAATGATACGGCCTTCATAGTAGCGGCTCGCCAGCTCGATCTCGCCGATGGTTTCGCCCGCCACCCTCGAAAAGGCCGCCACCAGCTTGCCGAAGGTCGGCACCCCGGGGCTGACGACGAGCAGATCACCCGGCTCCGCCGATTCGGGCGTGGTGCCGGGGTGAAGGGTCGCGCCCTCGACCGGCACATCGATGCTCTCGCGGCCGTCGAACACGTGCACGTCCGCCCCCTCGCGCAGGGCGAGCGCCGCCGCGGCCCGGCCGCTGGAGCCGGCACCGAGGATGTTCACGCGTTTTCCGGAGAGGGTCATCAGACGACTTTGAGAAGGGCGAGGCCGAAGAGGGCGAGCATGATCGAGATGATCCAGAAGCGGATGATCACCTGGCTTTCATGCCAGCCACGCAGCTCGAAATGATGGTGAATCGGCGCCATCGCGAAGATCCGCTTGCGGCGCAGCTTGAAGCTGCCGACCTGGAGCATCACCGAGAGAGCTTCCATGACGAAGACGCCGCCGATGATCACCAGCAGCAGCTCCTGCTTGACGCAGATGGCCGCCGTGCCGAGCGCGCCGCCGATGGCCAGCGAACCGGTGTCCCCCATGAAGACCTTGGCCGGATGGCAGTTGTACCAGAGGAATCCGAATCCGGCACCGGCCAGCGCCATCAGGAACACCGCGAGCTCGCCGACGAATCGATTGTAGGGAATCGTCAGGTAATCGGTGGCCATGAACATGTGACCCGCAAGATAGGCGAGGATGCCGTAGGCGAGCGAAACGGTGATCGTGCACCCGGTCGCGAGCCCGTCGAGCCCGTCGGTGAGGTTCACGGCATTCGAGCAGCCGATGATTATCGCCACGAAGAACGGGATGATGAGCCAGTGGATGTCGATGATCGGCGCCTTGATCAGGGGGAAGGTCACCTCACTGATCCGCAGCGGGAGCTCGCCGAGACGGAAGCCCGGCGCCGTCTTCGGGTCGGCCATCTCCGCCATGGTCGCACCGAAACCCGAGATCTCGGGCTTGAAGAAGATGAAGCACGACGCGACCAGCGCGATCAGGAACTGCCAGAAAAGCTTGGCCCGCGCGCTGATGCCGTCGGAGTTCCTAGCCTTGACCTTGGCGTAGTCGTCGCAGAAGCCGAGCAGTCCCATGGCCCCCATCGTGCAGGCACAGACGGCGACGAAGGGATTCAACGGCCGCGCGCAGACCAGCACGGTGATCAGCACCGAACCGAGGATGAGCACCCCGCCCATGGTCGGGGTTCCCACCTTGCCGCCGTGGAGCTCGGCGAGCTTGTGTACTTCGTCGGCCGTGCGGATCGGCTGGCCGACCTTCAGCGAGATCAGCCGGCGGATGACACGCGGGCCGGCGATCACGCTGAGCACGAAGGCCAGGAGGCAGCCGAAAGCCGCGCGGAAGGTGATGTACTTCAGCAGGTTGAGGAAGCTGAAGGTATGGGCCCAGCCCTCCACATTGGCCTGGTTCTCGGCCTTGAAGGCTTCATGCCACCATTCGTAAATCCAGTAGAGCATCAGTCTTGGGGAGGAAAGGCCTGGTTCATCACTTGTTCCATGGCGGCGCTGCGGCTCGCCTTGAAGAGCACGGCGTCACCCGGCCTCGTGCGACGCGCAATCTCGGTGGCCGCTTCCGCGGGGTCGGCGATCAGATCGGCATTCGCGCCTTCGGCGATACCTGCGGCAGCCTCGCCGACGGCAATCACGATCACCCCGGCCTCGGCGGCGAGCCGGCCGACATCGCGATGGGCGGCGGGGCCGTGGGAACCGAGTTCGCCCATCGGCCCGAGCACCGCGTAGCGATGCCCGCCGTTCGGAAGCGGCGTTTCGGCCAGGGTCTCGATTGCCGCGGCCATCGACTCGGGGTTGGCGTTGTAGGTGTCGTCGAAAACGATGACCCCGCCCGACTCATACTGGCGCAGGCGGCCACTGGTCAGGGAGGCGGACGACAGACCGGCGGCGATTTCCTCCGCATCCATGCCAAGCACCCATCCGCAGCCGGCGGCGAGCAGGGAGTTCTTCACCATGTGGCGTCCGAGGACCGGAAGGTCGACCTCCGCGGCCGAGTCATCCTCGATCACCAGGGTGAAACGGGTGCGGCCGTCGGCCTGCGCCAGGTTCTCGGCACGGATCAACCCCCGACCGTTCCCGACCGGCACCACGCGGGCCTTGGTACGGGATCTGAAGTAGTCGAAGAAATCACAGCCGGCCGGCACAAAGAGGGTGCCATCTCCGGGCAACGCCCGCGCCAGCGCCCCCTTTTCCTCGGCGATGGCCTCGCGGCTGCCGAGGTTCTCGATGTGAGCGGTGCCGATGTTGGTGATGATGCCGAAGCGCGGCATCGCAATCTCGCACAGTGGCGCAATCTCACCGGCATGGTTCATCCCCATCTCGACCACGGCCGCCGTGTGCGAATCGTCGATCGAAAGCACGGTCAGCGGCACCCCGATGTGGTTGTTGAGGTTCCCCTTCGTCGCCAGGACCGGTCCGCGGCGGGAAAGGACCGCCCGGGCGAAGTCCTTGGTGCTGGTCTTGCCGTTTGAGCCGGTGATGCCGAGCACCGGCAGGTCGAGACGGTGGCGATGCCAGTGCGCCAGGCGCTGGAGGGCCAGCAGCCCGTCGGCCACCTGCACCACCGCCGCACTTGCGGGCATCTCACCTTCCCAGCGTTCCACCAGCAGGACCGAGGCTCCGGCGGCCGCCGCTGAGGCGGCGAACTGGTTGCCATCGAAACGCTCCCCGCGCAGGGCGACGAAGAGGTCACCCGGCTGGATCGTGCGGGTATCGGTCGAGACCCCGGAAACCGTGCACGACGGATCCCCGCCGACAAGCGATCCGCCGGTGACCTGTGACAGGGTTGCCGCGTCCACCAGGTTCATGAGCGACTCCTCCTTTCCGGATCCGGACGCTCCTCGAGCGCGATGCGGGCCTGATTGCGGTCGTCGAAGTCGATGGTCCGGTCAGCGAACTGCTGATAGGTCTCGTGGCCCTTGCCGGCGATCAGCACGATGTCTCCCGGTCCGGCCGCGTGGATCGCGATGCGGATCGCCTCGGCACGGTCGGTGACACTGCGATGGCGCGCGCCTCCCATGCCGGCTTCGATTTCACGAATGATGGCCTCGGGATCCTCGCTGCGCGGATTGTCGGAGGTGATCACGCAGGCGTCGCTGTGGCGTGCCGCCGCCTTGGCCATCAGCGGGCGCTTGCCGCGGTCCCGGTCCCCGCCGCAGCCGAAGACGGTCAGCAACCGGCGCGGCTCAAGTTCCTTGAGCGTGCGGCAGGCATGCTCCAACGCGTCCGGCGTGTGGGCATAATCGACGAACACCGTGATCCGGTCGCGGGTGCCGCAGTTCTCCATGCGGCCCGGCACCTGGGGCGCGTCGGCGACCGCGGCGACCGCCGCCCGCATCGAAATTCCCATCGCCCGCGCCGCACCGAGCGTCGCCAGCACGTTGAGCACGTTGAAGCGCCCGATCAGCGGCGCCCGCACCAAATAGCTGCGACCCTTGGCCTCGAGCTTGAACTCCAGACCGCGGGCCGACTGCCGGAAATCGATCGCCCGCAGGTCGTTGTGCAGGCCGAAGCCGAAGCGCACCACCGGCATCCGGCCCTCGAGCCGCTCGGCGAGCTCCACGCCCCGCGGGTCGTCGCCGTTGATCACCGCCACGGGCTTCTTGCCGCGGGGATTCGCCGCGGTGGCCTCGAACCACGAGAACTTCGCCTCGGCATAGGCCTCCATGGTGCCGTGATAGTCGAGGTGGTCCTGCGAGAGATTGGTGAAGACCAGCGCGTCAAAGGCCAGATCGGCAACCCGCTTCTGGTCGATGCCGTGGGACGACACCTCGAGCGCCGCCCCGCGACAGCCGTTGTCGAGCATGCGGCGGACGATTCCCTGCAAGGCGACCGCATCGGGCGTCGTGTGGCTCGCCTCGACATGCCGTTCACCGTCGTCGATGGTCACGGTGCCGAGCATTCCCGCGCGGTGCCACTCGGACTTCATCAGGTGATGGAGGAGGAAGACGGTCGTCGTCTTGCCGTTGGTCCCGGTGACCCCGGCCATCTTCAGATCGGCGGAGGGGTCGCCCTCGAATGCGGCGGCGAGCGCGGAAAGGGCCGCGCGCACATCGGCGACCTGGATCCACACCACACCGGTCGGATCTCCCGTTTCCCGGGCGGCGTCGCTCACCACCACCACCGCCCCGGCATCGACGGCCGGACGAATGAAGCGCCGACCATCCACGCTGCCGCCGCGGATGGCGACGAAGATCGAGCCCTTCTCCGCCGAACGCGAGTCGGCGGTCACCGACGTCACCTCGACCCCGGGGTCGCCATCGACCAACGGACGCTGCAGCCGGGGAATGAGATCGCGCAGGGTCATGGCTCGTGGGTGCCGGCCAGCGACGACTCCTCGTCGTCCTCCTCCAGCGGTTCGGTGGGGGTCAGGTTCAAATGGGTCGCGATGCGTCCGGCGATTTTCGAGAAGATCGGAGCGGCCACCGTTCCTCCGAAGCGGGAGACCTCCTCCGTGAGCGGATCGTCCACCACCACCAGGCAGACGAACCTGGGGTCCTGCGCGGGCATCATGCCGGCGAAGGACACCGTGTAGTGACCATGCTGGTAGTGCCCGTCGACGATCCGGATCGCGGTTCCGGTCTTGCCCGCAACCTTGAACCCGGGGACCGCCGCACGAGTGGCGGTGCCGCCCTCCTCGGTCACCGTCGTCAAGGCCTCGCGAAGCTGCTCGGCCACACTCTCCTTGATGACCCTCCGCTCGACTTCCGGCTTGAAGCGCTCGATGACCGTGCCGTCGCTCGCCACGATCGAGCGGACCACCCGGGGGCGGATCCACTCACCCCCGTTGGCGATCACGCTGTATCCGGCGGCGACCTGCAGGGGCGTCACGTTCAGCGCGTAGCCGTACGACGCCCGGCTGAAATCGACCAGGTTGTTGGTGTTGCGGACGATGCCCGCGGATTCACCGCTGAGGAGGATGCCGGTCTCCTCGCCGAACCCGAAGTCCTCGGCGTAACGGAAGAACCGCCCGGTGCCGAGCTGGCGGGCGACCTTGAAGGCGCCGATGTTGCTCGACTTCTTGAGCACGTCGGAAACCGAAAGCATGCCGTAGGGGTGGTGGTCGGGAATCCTCAAGCTTCCCTCCACGTAGTGTCCCCACTCGCAGTCGATCAAGGTCAGCGGTGACACCAGCCCCTCGTTCAGAGCCCCGGCCACCCCGATCACCTTGAAAGTACTACCAGGCTCGTAGATTCCCTGGAGCGCGTAGTTCATCGCCCCCTGCTCGAGGCCCTTCTTGAAGTTGAGATTGAAATGCGGGCGGTTCACCATCGCCAGCAGCTCGCCGTTGTCCGGGTCGAGCACGACCACGCAACCGCGCCCGCTGATGAACTCCTTGAGTCCGGCATCCAGCTCCTCCTCGACGATCGCCTGGATCCCCATGTCGAGGGTCAGGCGGACGTTCAGCCCGTGCACCGGCGGGACCATGCTGCCTTCCTCACCCGGCATCGGCAGCTTGAGGTGATCCCACACGCCGTCCTGCCCGCGCAGGTATTCCTCCATCGCGGCCTCGACCCCGAACTTTCCGACCTGGCGGAACACCGGCTTGCCTTTCGGGCCCTCGACCTCGGCCTCGCCGGTGTAGCCGATCACATGGGTGGCGAGCTCGGGCGAGGTGTACCAGCGGCGGATCGAATTCTCGAAACGCAGGCCCTTGAGATGGTTCTCCGCGATGAGCCGGCGCAGACGGTCGGCATCATCCTCGGGCAGGTCCTTGGCAATCGCGAAATAGAGCCGGCCCCGGGACATCGGCTCCTCGATCCGCTCCCGCAGATCGACCGTCCTCAGGCCCAGCGGCCGGGCCAGGGTCCGGACCACCTGGTCGAGGTGCCTGGCCACGATGATCTCGGGATCCTCCTCCTCGAGGATCATGCTGCGGTAGGCCTTGAGCTTCCTTTCCCGGGCCGCTTCATCGAGCCCGGCCCAGTCGTCCTCGGTCGAAGCCTCGCGATAAGCCAGGGCCCTCACCACCACGACCGGATCCTCGAGCAGCTTGGCATCCACCATCACGGTGCTCAGCGCGATGCTCTTGGCCAGCACCTCGTCGTGGCGATCGACGATCTTGCCACGGAAGCCCGGCAGGATCTCGCTGCGATCATAGGCCGCCCGGGCCCGCTCGGCATACTTCTTCCGGTCCCAGATCTGGATCTGGATCAGCCTTACCGAAAGCAAACTGAGCCCGGTCACCAGGACCGAGCACAGCAGCAGGCAGCGAAGCTGGAAGGCGCGCGACGACATGGGTCAGGGCCGCAGGGCGACCGGCGGATCTTCGGGCCGGGGAAGCGGATGAACCTTCTCGACGATGCCGTGGCCGACCGCCACCAGCGCCGAGTTGTAGAGTTCCAGCTGGAGGCGGATCTCGTAGCGGTCGAGCTCCCGTTCCTTCCTCACCTCGATCATCTGGATGTCGAGCTGGTGCTCCTCGATGCGCTCGCGGGTCTTGACGATTTCGCGCTCGGCCTTGATCTGGCCGTTGCGATAGATGGCGTGCATCGCACCGCCGAAGGTGCCGACGACGACCATCAGGATCAGCGCGACAAAGGCGGCGGTGTGAGGCTTGGATTCAGAAGAACGGCGGCGGTTCATGGTCGGGGAGTGTCGGGGTCCAGAAGCTCAGCGACCCGCAGTTTTGCACTGCGGGCCCGCGGGTTGACTCGGATTTCTGCGTCGCTGGGTGCGATCGCCTTGCGTTGGGGAAGCCGGAATGCCCAGCGGGGATTGGGTCGTGGCTCGGGCCACTCGGGCCGATCCAGCCATGGCTCCGATCGATCCCGCATGAATTGTTTGACCATCCGGTCTTCGAGGCTGTGAAAGGTGATGACCAGCAGACGTCCGCCGGGCCGGAGACAATCCACGGATCGCTCGAGCGCCTGCCGCAATGATTCCAGCTCATCGTTCACCGCGATCCGGATGGCCTGGAAGGTCCGCGTCGCCGGATGGGTGCGACCCCGGCGCCCGATCTCGCTCTCGATGCAGTCGGCCAGGTCGAGCGTCGTCTCGAAAGGACGCTCCTGACGACGGCGGGTGATCGCCGCCACGATCCGGCGTGTCTGCGGCTCCTCACCGAACTCGCGGAGGATCCGGGTGAGTTCGGCCTCCGGCCATTCGTTGACCACCTCGGCGGCGGTTCGTTCGACGGACGGCCCCATGCGCATGTCGAGCGGCCCGTCCTTCTGGAACGAGAAGCCGCGCTCCGGCGCGTCGAGCTGGTGAGACGACACCCCGAGGTCCAGGAGCAGACCATCGGCCTGCTCTCCCCCCTGGACCCCGGGGTTGTCTCGGAAATAGTCGGCGAAGTTGCCTTCCCACGTCCGGAAGCGCGCACCGAAACGACCGAGCCGCTCCCGCGCATGCGCCAGCGCCTCGGGATCGCGGTCGATCCCCAGCACCTCCGCGCCGGCTTCGAGGAATCGCTCGCTGTGACCGCCGCCGCCGAGGGTGCCGTCGATGATGAAGCGACCAGGACCGGCCGCCATCCATTCGCAGGTCTCCCCGGGCAGCACCGGCACATGATAGCGGTCTCCCTTTTCTGAAAGCCCCGACCGAGGCTCCGCAAACCAGCCATGGAAACCGGAGCGCAAGGTCGTCTGTTGTCCCCCACGCGGCGATGTCCCGAAAGCCGCGCGGAGTCCTGTGTTGAAAATCGATGCGCCCCGTGCCGCAAACCAGCCATGGAAACCGGCACGGAGACGCAGTTTGATCGGCGAAAGGAGCGCTGTCCCGATTTGCTCCCTCCGCTCAGCCTGGAAAAGCCCCGGTCGACGCCCCGCAAACCAGCCATGGAAACCGGAGCGTGCGACCGTCTGATGTTCCCCGTGCCGCGATGTCCCGAAAGCGGCGCGGGGTCCTTTGTTGAAATCCGATGCTGCGTCCCGTGCCGTAAACCAGCCATGGAAACCGGCACGGGAACGCAGTTTGATCGGCGAAAGGAGTACTGTCCCGAGAAACTCCTTCCGCTCAGCCTGGAAAAACAGCGGTCGCCGCTCCGCAAACCAGCCATGGAAACCGGAGCGGACAACCGTTTGTAGCGTGGCGCGGAGCACTGTCCCGAATGCTCCGAACCTCGTGGAAAAAACGCCCAACCCCGACACCGGCGCGATCGCGGCGGTGGGTGCCACCGGATGCGTGGATCCGGATGCCGGGGTTGGTGGGGCGAACAGCATGTCGTCGTTCGTTTGGGTGTAAATTCGTGGGATCAGAGAACGCCGAGTTCGTCGTCGTCCATGTTGAGGTCGGCCTCAACGATGCGCCGGAAGCTGTCTTCCGAGCAGATGATGTAGTAGCTGTCGCGGCCGGCGACCTTGACCGGTCCGTCCGCCTTCAGGCCGATGTCCTCGGCCCAGTCCTTGGGGACGCTCAGCTTCCCCTGGCTGCTGATCGATGCCTCCTTCGAGGTCATCCGCAGCGCACCGGCCAGCCGGGTCTTCTTGGCGCGCGGCATGTCGGCTTCGTCGATCTGGCGGAACTTGTCCTCGAAGGCCGCCACGCTGAACACCTTCACCACCCGCTCCTCATGCTCCTTGGAAACCTGAAGCCGCACCGGCTCGTCCCCGTCGGGACGGAAAGCCACCGGGACGGAAACCCGAAACTTCGGGTCCATCTTGTAGTCGTGGTGACTCTCGTAAATTTTGCCTTGGGCGGACATTGCGGTGCGTCAGTGCGCTGACGTGCCTCGAACTACACCAAAGTACACCCTTATGCGCAAGAGAAATTGAAGTTTTCTTAGTCTTCCTGTTTAATCACTTAAAATCAATGGGTTAACAAGTTTATTGGGGTGTCCTCCGAGAAGATTCTTTAAGATTTTTAAGGCCAAAACGCTCTGATTTTTGAAATTCATGGTGCCTTGAGAGCCCATTTTCGCCATTTTCTCAATCACCTGGTGTACTTTTGAAAGGGCGAGTGTACGGCGGGGTACGATTGGCCTGACTGGCCGGCACTTCTGACGCGTGAGAGATGCATCCGACCGCAGGGCGGGTCCGGACGCCACACTTCAACGGGAAGAACCCCGGATGCAAGAATCGCCCCCCTACCCGGTCCGGACCCCGGGTGACTTCCGGGGCGGATTCCTGCGGTGGCCTGTGGCGGGGTCATCCGCGAGAGCGGGACGCGCCCCCTCCCCGCTCTCGCTTCCGTGGAAGCCGTCAGGTCCACCCACTTCGCGAGAATTCGCGCAGAGTTGACGAGGGAGCGCGGAGCGCCGTGCGGGCGGGATCATCGACAGTGCGAGGCATACTGCCATGCAACAGCGCGTCCTCGATTCCCTCCACCACTGGTTCCTGAATCCCACCCTTTTGGGCTCTCCGTATGTTCTCGTGGATACCGGGGCCACGCCGATTCAGGGCTGCGCCCGGAAGGTTGTGGACCTGCTCAACGAGTTCGACGACGCCGACGACGCCCGCTGGGTCCACATCAATGCCGAGATCGTTCGGGCCGTTTCGTCCAGCAAGGAATATCGGCGCATGCTCGGCATCGACGAGCAGGAACCCTCCTGCGAACCCACCAGCACCTGCGGCATCCGCCGCGTTCTTTCCGCCTTCGCCAAGCGCGGTCGCTTCGTCGTCAACCACCCCGAAGCCACCCGTGTCCTCACCACCGATCCGAAGGGCTTTCGTGCGGCGATCGGCAGCCCGCTGGCGGGCATCGAACCCTTCCACTTGATCCTCAATCCAAATTGCTTCCCGCCGCAGTGCCTCGCCTCGCTGATCGCGGATTCCTACCTCGAATGGGCCGCCACCTCCTGCGCCGCCTGATCGACTCCGCATATTCTCTGATAAAATCCGCACAATCCCCGTCAAAACACGCGGGGACTCCCTTCCCCCTATCCGCTTCCCTCCGCGCAACCGAATGAACGTCCTCGCCCTGACCATTCTTGTCAGCACCTGCCTCGCCGGCATCTTCATCTTCTGCTTCATCGGCGAACTCCGACGTTCCCGCCACTCCTCTCCGGAGCGCGACTCGCTGCTGCCTTTCAGCGACGACGACTCGGACGATCCCTCCTCCTGATTCCTTTTCCAAAAGACCTCGATTCCCATGAGCACACCCGCCACGCAAACCGCGACCATCCAGTACGACGACAAGACCGTCCGGCAATTCATGTTCTTCTCCGTCCTCTGGGGACTGGTCGGCATGCTCGTCGGCGTCATCTGCGCCACCCAGCTCTCGTGGTGGCAGATGAACGGCAAGTTTCTCGAAGCCATCAGCTTCGGCGCGATCCAGGCCGACGGCATTTCCTGGCTCACCTTCGGGCGCCTCCGTCCGCTGCACACCAATGCGGTCATCTTCGCCTTCGTCGGCAACATGATGTTCGCCGGGGTCTACTACTCGACCCAGCGACTGTGCAAGGTGCGCACCGCCTCCGACCTGCTGTCGAAGATCCACATGTGGGGCTGGCAACTGATCATCGTCTCGGCGGCCATCACCCTTCCCGCCGGTCTCACCCGCGGAAAGGAATACGCCGAGCTCATTTGGCCGATCAACATCGCCGTTGCCCTGATCTGGGTCATCTTCGCGATCAACTTCTTCTGGACGCTGGCCAAGCGCAACGAACCGAGCATCTACGTCGCCCTCTGGTTCTACATCGCGACCATCGTCACCGTGGCGATGCTCTACATCGTCAATCACCTCTCGCTGCCCACCTCCCTGACCCACTCCTACCCGATCTTCGGCGGACTCCAGGACGCGCTGGTCCAGTGGTGGTACGGCCACAACGCCGTCGCCTTCTTCCTCACGACCCCGATCCTCGGGATCATGTACTATTTCCTGCCGAAGGCGGCCAACCGCCCGGTTTACAGCTACCGCCTCTCCATCATCCACTTCTGGTCGCTGGTCTTCATCTACATCTGGGCCGGCCCGCACCACCTGCTCAACACCTCCCTGCCGCGCTGGCTGCAGATGCTCGGCATGCTTTTCTCGCTGATGCTCTGGGCTCCCTCATGGGGCGGCATGCTCAACGGACTGCTCACCCTGCGCGGCGCGTGGAACAAGCTCCGCACCGACCCGGTGATCAAGTTCTTCGCCGCCGGCGTGACCTTCTATGGGATGGCCACCTTCGAGGGCCCGCTGCTCTCGATCCGCGCGGTGAACCAGCTCTCCCACTACACCGACTGGACCATCGGCCACGTCCACTCCGGCGCCCTCGGCTGGAACGGCTTCATGGCCGCCGGCATGTTCTACTGGCTCGCGCCGCGCCTGTGGAAAACCAAGCTCTGGTCGGTCAGCCTGGCCAACATGCACTTCTGGATCGGGACGGTGGGCATCCTGCTCTACGTCGCCGCGATGTGGACGGCCGGCGTGATGCAGGGCCTGATGCTCGGCGAGGTCGCGGAAGGCGGCACGACGCTGAAGTATGAGTTCGTCGAAACCCTCAAGGCCATCCAGCCGCAGTACATCCTCCGCTCCATCGGCGGCACGCTGTTCCTCGTCGGATTCGTCCTGTGCGCCATCAACCTGTGGAAGACCGCCCGCTCCGGCCAACCCCACGACGACACCGTCGAGGTTGCGGTCCCGGTCAAGAAACACGACACGATGACGGTCCGCGAGACCCTGATCAACGATCCCGTCGCCTACTCGATCCTCGGCTGCTTCACCCTCTGCCTGTGGTTCTTCCTGCCCCCGCACGCCAACATCGCGGCGCTGATCGTCACGGCCCTGCTCGCCGTCAAGGCCGTGCATGGCTTCCGCACCCGGGGCACCAAGTGGATCGACTGGCATGAACGCCTGCTCCACAACTACCTGCCCTTCACGCTGCTGGTCTTCATCGCGGTGGCGATCGGTGGCGCGGTGCAGATCATTCCCTCGCTCATCGTCAACCGCGACGAGAACGTCGAGGGCCGCCTGCAGGAACTCTACACGCCGCTGGAACTCGCCGGACGCGACATCTACGTCTCCGAAGGTTGCTACAACTGCCACTCGCAGATGATCCGGATGCTCATGCCGGATGTGATGCGCTACGGCCGTGCGGGCGAGAAGGACGACTTCTCGCACCTCGGCGAGTCCATCTACAACCACCCGTTCCAGTGGGGCTCCAAGCGCACCGGCCCGGACCTCGCCCGCGAGGGCGGTGATATCGTCGACGGCCACACCTACATGCGCTCGGGTGCCCGGGACAACGTCTGGCACTACAACCACTTCATGAACCCGCGCCAGACTTCGGAAGGCTCCAACATGCCGGCCTATCCGTGGCTGTTCGAGAAGAAGGCGGACCTCAAGGCACTGCCGACCAAGATCGCCAAACAACGACAACTCGGTGTTCCCTACCCGCCGATGAATCAACACGACATCATCGACAAGGCCCAATTCCAAGCGCTTGAGATCGGCAAGAGCCTGGCCAAGGCCAAGGTGCTGCAACCCGCCGGCCTCGAGATGGGCGAGGACGAGTTCGCCCAATACATTTCCGAGACCGAGGTGGTGGCGCTCATCGCCTACATGCAGAAGCTCGGCACCTACAAGATCGTCGAAAAGGACGGCCCACCGGAGGGCACCCCGCTCGATCCCGATTCCTATCGTGGGGTCACCGTGGCACCTGAAACCGGAGACACCGCCAACATCACCGATTAAGCCATGTCCGAAATGTTCAAACGCGTGGTCCACGAGGACTGGACGACCATCGTCCCGATCATCGCCTTCGGCCTCATGTTCGCCGTCTTCGTGGTCACCACCATCCGCGCCCTGCGTCTCAAGAAGTCTGAACGCGAGTATCTTGCCACCCTGCCCCTCAACGATTCCGACCGCTAAATCCCATGTCCGAAGAAAATTCCGAATCCGAAGTGAAGCGCGGCGCCTTTGCGAAAAAGAAAGGCGAGGTCATCCTGCGCGAGCACGAATACGACGGCATCCAGGAGTTCGACCAGAAACTCCCCAACTGGTGGCTCTTCACCTTCTACTTCGCCATCATCTGGTTCGTCGTCTACTGGGTGATCTACTACCACACCGATGCCTACAAGACGGACTCCGAGAAGATCGTCGAGAAGATGGAGGCCATCCAGGAGCGGAAGGAAGGGGAGTTGGCCGACGCCCTGGCGAGCATCAATGATCAGGTCCTCATCGAGAAATGGGCCACCGACCCGGAAATCGTGGCCACCGGCGAAGCAACCTACATGCAGGTCTGCATCGCCTGCCACGGCACGGGACTCGATGCCAAGATGGGCGACATCCCGCTCTCCGGCCGCCCGCTCAATGATGGCGAATGGCAGTACGGCAAGGCCCCGATGGCGATCTTCGAGATGATCAACAACGGCTCGCCCGAGGGCAGTGGCGGCTACAACGGCGTGCCCATGGTCGCCAAGGGTGGTGCGATGCTCACTCCCGAACAGGTCGCCCAACTGACCGCCTTCCTGATCTCGAAGAACCCCGACGACTACGCCGGCGCCACCTTCGATGAGAACGGCAAGCTCATCGAGTAGGGCCTTCGTTCCGCTTTGATTTGAATCGCCCGCGGTGCCGGAAGGTGCCGCGGGCTTTTTGCAAATCACCGGCCCGTCGGCAGCACCGGCTTCGGGCCTGATCCCGGGATCGAAAAAGGCGGCGCCCGGAGAACCGGGAGCCGCCTGGGAAAGTGAGCCTGAGGGATCAGCGGCGTCCGCCGTAGCCACCACGACCACCGCCGCCGCCACCGCGGTCTTCGCGGGGCTTGGCTTCGTTGACCTTGAGGTTGCGGCCACCGAACTCGGTGCCGTCGAGGGCCTTGATCGCATCCTCCATGGCGGACTTGCTGTCCATGGTGATGAACGCGAATCCACGGGGCCGACCGGTCTCGCGATCCTCGGGGAGGTGCGCGTCGGTGACGGTTCCGTACTGGGAGAACAGGTCTTCGAGTTCCTGCTTGGTCGTCTGAAACGACAGGTTGCCTACATACATTTTCATATTCATTCGGTGGTTCGCGCGCTGCGCCGTCGCATCGGACTGATCCCGGGAATCGGGTCGCTCGCGCACCACCGGATGCGGGCATCCATGGGATTGAACTTCAGGCCTTGATCGAGCCTGAAGCACGAACCAGAACAGCCCCATAACCCTCCGCAGGACTTCAAGCGATAAGATTCTCAGAAATTATTCCCGCCCAGCACCTTCTGCAGCCTCAGGCGGTTGTGACGCTGCAGGACGATGCAGGGGAGATTCGAAAGGGCGGCATACACCGGGAGCACCAGCGCCCACGGCCAGGGAGTCCAGGCGACGAAGGCGCTGATGACGATCCACTGGGCCCAGTGGGCCGCCTCACCGCGACAGGTCTCGATCCGGAAGACAGCCAGGTATTCAGGATCCCGGCCGCGCAGGCTGCGCTTGGCAAAGCCCCCGAACCAACCCGCCGCATCCGGCAGCAGGTGCTTCCACGCCTTCACCCGGAAGACCCGCTCGTGGAACCCGGTGGATTCCCCAGGCCACGCGCGGAACATCATGCTGTCGGGCCGGAACCAGCCGGCGGGCATCCTGGTGAACGCCCACGACAGCCCGAAGTGGGCGGCGGGAATGCCGGTGACGTTCAGGATCGCCACCCAGAAGTTGGAAAGCTCAAGCCACATCGCGCCCCTTCCATCGGGTAATGGCTCCGCGCCGCTGACGGATGATCGACCGGAACAACAGCCCCTGATAGAAAAGCAGGCCCACCGGGAACGCCAGCGCGCTCCACCAGGAAAAACCCCCGGCCTTTCGCATGAGCGGCAGCAGACCGATGGCCAGCACCAGATAGGCGAGACCCACCAGTGAACGATGCAGCCCCTCGGCCAGCGGCATCAACCCGGTCGACACCAGGTTGATCATCATCCCCGTGATCCAGGTCGAGGACAGCACGATGGCCCGGGGCGAAGACAACCCGGCCCCGGACGCGGACCCCTTGCTCCAGCTCTCGACCAATTGCCCGAAACCCGCGGGAAACATCCGCATGGCGATGGTGCCTCGCCCGACCCGGCAGATCCTCCGGATGCCCCGCTCCTCGAGTTGCTTCGAAAGGTGGAGGTTCTCGAGCACCGCCTTCCGCACCGCGGCATGACCGCCGACTTCACGATACAGGCCGCGCGGCAAGAGCAGGGTTTGACCGAAGAGCCCGATCCCCCGCGCCTCGTCGCCCTCCCAGGTCGAGGCCCCGATCCCACCGATCATCAGCAGGTTGAAGAACACGGAAAGCTCCTCGTAGGGACGCTCGATGCGGTGCCACGGACAGACCGACACCACCGTCCGTTCGTCCATCAGGGCCGCAAAACGCTCCAGCGCATCGGGCTCGGGTTCGACGTCGGCATCGAGGAAACACAGCCAATCGCCGCTCGCGGCATCGGCCCCTTGCTGGCAGGCCCAGGGCTTCCCGAACCATCCCTCCGGAAGCGGCTGTCCCTCGATCACCCGTGCCCCGGCGGCCCGGGCGATCTCCCCCGTGCGATCCTCGGATTGATCATCGACCACGAGGATTTCATGCGGAGCAAGCGACTGGGCATTCAGGGCCGGCAGCAGCTTGGACAGGTTCGACTCCTCGTCGCGGGCCGGGATGATCACCGAAACCTTCGGCACATCGTCGCGGCGGCCCGCCTTCGGCAGGCCGCGCATCCTGGCAAAAAGCAAGGCCGCCGACCCGAGCGCGACGAGCGTGCCGACCCACGCGGTAATCGCGATGGCCACACTCATCACCCGCCGTCGTGGGCGACCAGCCGGTCGCAGACCTTCTGGCCGCAGAGCACCGCCATCGGCATGCCGCCGCCGGGATTCACGCTGCCGCCGGTGAAGTAGAGATTCGCATACTTCTTGCTCCGTTTCGGCGCCTTGAACCCCTTGTTCTTCTTCCAGTCGCTCACCACTCCGTAGATCGAGCCCCGGTTGGAAAGATACATCTTCTCGATGTCCACCGGCGTGAGCATGTCGCGCACCACCGTGTGCTTGCGCAGGTCCGTGAGGCCCATCCGCTCGAGCTTCTCGAGCACCCGCTCGGCAAAGGCCTCGTAGTCGGACTCGGACAGCGGGCGTTCCGGATCGATGGGCGGGATGTGCGGCAGGATCTTGATGTTGTCGCAACCCTCCGGCGCCTTGCTCGGATCGGTGCGGGTCGGCGCCACGAGGTAGATGGTGGGATCGGGTGGCAGTTCGCCCTTCTGGAAGACGGTGTCGAAGTGGTTCGACTGGTCCTTCGAATAGAAGAAGTTGTGGTGCGCCAGCTGCGGGTAGATGCGGTCGGTGCCGAGATGCAGGACGATGCCCGAGCACGCCGGAGCGAACCGATCCAACTTCTTCATGAAGCGGTCGTCCTCCTTGAGCAGGTGCTTGTAGGCGGGGATCACCTCCATGTTGCAGACCACGTGGCCGGCGGAGAGCACGGAACCGTCGTCGAGCACCACCCCGGTGACGCGCTTGCCCTCCTTGGCGATCTCGCGGACCGGAGTATTCAGCCGGATCTTGATCCCGACATCCGCGGCAAGTCGTTCGAGTCCGCGGGCGAGTTCATACATGCCTCCCTTCACATACCAGAGCCCGTGGTCGAACTGGATGAGCGACATCATGTTCATGTAGCCGGGCGCATCCTTGGCCGACGAGCCGACATACTTGATGAAATACTCGAAGATCCATCGCAGGTGCTGGCTGCGGAAATGCCGGGCCACCGATTCCGACATCGAGTGCTTCCAGTCCATCCCGTTGAACAGGCCGAACAGCCCGTAGTGGCGGATCATCTCCCAGGTCGAGTCGAGGCCGGCGTCGAAGTAGCCCTCGTCGATGATCCGGTATTGGTTCCGCCCGTAGGCGAGGAAGCTCTGGAAATCCTTCCAGTGATCCTCGGCCCGTCCGTCGAGCTTGCCGAGTTCCTTGCGCATCTCTTCGGGATCCTCGAGCAGGTCGAGCACGAGTCCGTCCTCGAAGAAGTTCCGCCAGTGCGGGGTGACCGACGTCAACTCGACATAGTCGCTCATCTTCTTCCCGGCCCGCTGGAAGAGATCCTCGAAAATCTGCGGCAAGGTGAAGATCGAGGGACCCAGGTCGAAGGTGAAGCCGTCGATCTCCTGGACGTTCAGCTTTCCGCCGACCTGCGCGTTCTTCTCGACGATCTCGATCTCGTATCCCTTCGCGCGCAGCGAAATGGCTGCCGAAAGGCCTCCGAGGCCCGCCCCGATCACCACGATGTTCCCCTTGTCCGTCTTCATCAGATTTCTTCGGCAAGGGCGTGCTCCCTCGCGCCGACATGCTAGATTCGACGCATGTCGGAGGAACGCAAGACAGGAGATTGGGCCGCGCTGGCCTTGTCGACCCGGCGCCGTCAGCGGGCCCACTTCGACCGCGGGGCCACGCGTCCCCTGGACGCCCGTCTCGACACGCTGAAATCCCTGCTGGCGGCTCTCGAAAAACGCGAAAACGAGCTTCTCGACGCCCTCCGGGCGGACCTTGGCAAGCCCCCCGTCGAGGCCTGGCTCGCGGAGTTCCAGTTCCTCCGCTCCGATCTGCGCCTGGCCATCAAGAAGCTTCCCTCGTGGTCCAGACCCCGGCGGGCCGGACACCCCTTCTATTTCCTTCCGGCAAGCAGCCGCATCCACCGCGAGCCCTTCGGCACGGCGCTGATCATGGCGCCGTGGAACTACCCGCTCCAGCTCGCCCTGAGCCCCGCCATCGCCGCGATCGCCGCCGGGAACTGCGTGACGATCAAGCCCTCCGAACTCAGCCCCGCCACCTCGTCGCTGCTGTCGGGGCTGGTCGCCGAGGCCTGCGACCCGGCCCTGATGACCGTCGTCGAGGGCGAAGCCGAACTTGGTGCGGCGCTGCTCGACCAGCCGTGGGACATCTTCTTCTTCACCGGCGGCGAAACGGTCGGCACCAAGGTGGCCGCCGCCGCCGCCCGCCACCTCGCGCCCTGCGTCCTTGAGTTGGGCGGCAAGTGCCCGGCGGTGATCGATTCGACCGCCGACCTGAAGCTTGCCGCGGAGCGGATCGGCAACGGCAAGTTCCTCAATGCCGGCCAGACCTGCATCGCGCCGGACTTCGTCGCCGTGCCGGAGGATCGATACGACGAGTTCATCGAGCACCTCGACGGCTTCATGGCCAGTGCCTGCTCCTCGATGAAAAGCGACCTGGCACGTCTTCCCAACCGGCATCACTTCGACCGGGTGCGGGGCCTCGCGACCGGCGAGGTGAAAGCCTTCGGGGAGGACGATGAAGACGCCCTTCGACTGGCGCTGCGCCGCGTGCGGGTCGACTGGGATCATCCCGCGATGCAGGAGGAGGTGTTCGGTCCCCTGCTGCCCGTCCTGCCCTACTCCGACCGGGCGACTTTGGTTGACCGGCTCTCACAATTGCCCTCGCCCCTCGCGCTCTACATTTTCTCCGGCGACCGGGAGTTCTCCGACGAACTGATGGTCCGCGTGCGCTCGGGATCGGCCTGCATCAACGACGTGATGAAGCAGGCGCTCAATCACGAGCTGCCCTTCGGCGGCGTGGGGTCCAGTGGCCACGGGCGCTACCGCGGCCGGGCCGGCTTCGAAGCCTTCGGTCTCACCCGCCCGGTGATGCGGCGGCCGCAGTGGAAGGACCCCTTTTTCCAGCCTCCTCCGTACGGCAACCTGCTGGATCGACTCCGGCGATTTCTTCGCTAGCATCGCTGCATGAAATCCCCCCTGCTTCTCGCCCTCGCCTCCCTTTTTCTTTGCCAATGCGGCAACGTCGGCGGCGAACAAACGCTCCGCGGCTACAAGTTGGGAGTCATGAAGGGCGGTGCCGACGCCGCTGCCGGCCTGTCGTGCACCCCGTCCCGCTACGAGGCCGAGTATTCCGGCGGAGAGGCCGAAGACTTCGCCCGCGGCTACCGGAAGGGGTATGAGTGGGAGCGACGGTAAAATATCACGCCGCCCCGACTTACAGCCGGAGCGGCGGTGAGTTTCCGGAAGCATCTAACAGTGTTCTGAATGACTCGCCACCCCGGAGCCTGCTCCGTGACCCGTGTGAGAATCGCGAAAAAGGTGAACACCACCGGCGGAACGAGCATGCAGAGGTAGTAAAACAGGTATTGGCCCGTAAACGGGCGCACGTAGATCCAGGCCACGGCACCCTTGCCGAGTTTGGAGTCGTCGTAGTCGGGCTTCGACGCCCTGAAAGAGGCGAAGTCAATGTCCTCGTGGTTTTGGCGTAGGCTGGGCCTCGCCCGCAGCACTCGGCATCTTGCCGGAAGTTTCTTCGAGCATTGAACATGGCGGAAAACCATCTCCGTTTTCCCGGTCCATACTGACTGCCAGGGAATCCTCGGACCTCCGAAACTCGCCCCCCTCCGAGGTTCGTCACTTCGATTGCAACCGATGGCCGAATCTCACGAAAACGCCCCCTGTCGGATCTGATGGACCATCTGCCAGATGACGTCGGATTCGCCGTCCGTGATCAGTTTCAAGGGCGGGCGCTTGCCGAAAGCGGGGTTCGGGCGCTCAAGCCAGTCCCTGAGCGTGGCATCGTCGTCGGCCAGTTCGCGCAGCGCTTGGATCAAGCGGACCGTCTCCTTGATCGGACGGCGCACGGGCTGGGGAATGGTCAGGGCCTTCTCATAGGTCGCCAGCTTGCGTTCTGAAAAGTCGGCCATCTTCGCAAACAGCGGTCGGGGGATTCCCTGCGCCTGACGCCACTTCATCAGAGCCGGACCGCTCTCGACCCGCAGCTCCTTGTCGGTCGCTCTTCGCTTGATGGACATCGTGCTCATATCCTCAAGCTACGAGCATGCCTCGGGCGCGACAAGCGGAATCCTGCAATATTGCAGCTTTTCATCGAGGCCATTCCACCTCATTCAGCACCCTGACCCGCGAGCCTGCGCGCAGATTCTCCGGAAACACGATCAGGTTGGATCCGCCCCGAGCCGCGGCACTTCGGCACAGGAAGCCTTCGACTCCCCACTCGCCAAACGCCCATCCCCAGGCCTCGGTCATGGATTCTTGGCCCCTTAGGTTGTCCGCCCGCCAATCCGTTTCGATGATCGTCGCTTCCGAGAGTCGGAGCCGTTGACGAACCGACCCGTTCCGGAGATCCACCACATTCCGGAGCCTCACCTCCGCCGTCACGAAAACGAGAGGTGCGGCCCGCTCGTCGGGAAAGCCATAGTAGCGGTTCGCCGCCAGTGCTTCGGACAGTGCGGTCTCTGGCAAGAGCGAGGTGTAGGTTACCAGTCTTCCGCCGTGCAAAAGCCACCTGCCATCGGCAAACCTCGCCCCCATACCCGCGAACTGATCCGCAGTGCTGGTGTACTGCGGTTTCACAAAACGATAGACGCGACGTTCGACGCGGGTCTGAAGCGCCGCTCCACAGCTTCTGAGTCGGTCCAACAGTTTCCGGCGATCAGGAAAAAACTTCACGGTTCAGCGATCATCGAAGTTCAGTCCGGGCATCTCGTCGCGTACCCCGGCAAAGCGCAGACTCTCATGATGAAAAGAAAACGACACACCTCGGAACAGATTTTCAAGAAGCTGAGGGCCGCGAGTGCGGATCAAGCCCGCGGAGTGAGAATTGAGTAAGTCTGCCGCAAGCTTGAGATCAGAGTGGCAACCTCCCACCTCTGGAACAAGGAATACGGCGGAGCGAAGATGATGACGGCCAAGCGCCTCCAGGAGCTTGAGAAAGAGAACGCCATGCGGAAAAGGCTCGTTGCCGTCCTGGCACCAGCAACGTGCATTCAACCAGACCTCTTCAGGCGACTTGTTGCTTGATAAACGGACCCAAGTGAAACATTCACTTGGTCCGCCAGATCCTTGATCTCCTTCGTGGCGAACTCCTGGCACAGGCGATACAGCTTCTCAGATTGATTTCGAATGACATCCTTGTTCTCCATATTCCACGAGATGACGGATTTGTAGCGATCCCGAAAACCCGAGATCCTCGTCCGAATCATGAACAGATACTCCACTCGACTCTGGCTCTCCGGAAACTTGCCAGCCCAGAACGCGCAGGTCTTACACGTTGTTTTACACCTTGTTTCGTCATGGGACAGGAACGACATCCACCCCGAACCCGGATGTATCAAATCTTTCGCTTGATCGTCGCGTCTCTTCTCGCTGTTGCACTTTCGACAAGAAACCGCCACGTTTCCAGGTATGTGAAGGCCTGCCCTCATCCTGTTCATCCCATCCAGGTGCTCAACCGCCAACTTATCTTTCTCCAACAAATCCTGGCAATAGATGCACTTGTCTTTGAATACCGAAGACACGTGTTCCGTGTAAGCCTGATCGCCTACAGTCAGCCCGAACTCCGCACACACCTTCTTGCTGAGAGTGTGCAGAAACATACTAACAATTTTGTTTGCTACATCTGATTTGGATCGACTTGTAGCCATTCGAAGAGCCCTTGAGGAATCGAACGTCATTTTTCACCCCCTTCCCCATGACAAGCCCCTCTTTGGGATTCCGCTCCGAGAAGCCATAGGACATCAACCTTCAGCACGCTCGCGATCGGAATGATTTCATAGTCATAAACGTGTCGAAGCCCGAGTTCGATTTTCGCAATCGCAGCCCTGTCAAGCTGGGTGCCGATTGCCGCAAGCCGCCCGGAGAGTTCGTCCTGAGTCACCTTCCCCCTGAGCGCCCGACGAGCCAGCCTCACCCGTTCACCCACCAGATTCTTTGAATGACCGCGCTCTGGTTCCGGACCTGCTCTGCCTGACTCCATCCGGGCTTCTTATCATTCCGAGTCTAGAGAAATGTTCCATACTGGAACATTTTGATTGCAAACTCGACCTTCGCGGAAGATCCTTCTCGGCGCGATGGACAAGCCGATTCGCCACTTCTTGGTGCAGGGAAGGATCCCGGGGCAGACCGAGGACACTGTCGATTGCGTGGCCACAGTGGGTCCCCTCGATTGCCCGGTGGATTCGTTCATCACTCATACGCTGTATGGTGATTCACTCCCTGTGGATTGGAGATCAAGGCCTCCAAGGTTTGGCGAGAACCCGTATGGCGAGTGGGCGTATATTGGGCGTGTTGTCGAGCTTTCAGGTCCTCCGCTTGAACAGGTGCAGTACCCCTAGTGTAGCACGCCCTACAGACGAGCGATTATCTCGAAGGGCCAGGCGGGGCCATTCGTTTCGAATTATGGGGATTCAATGGATTACGCGGATTTTCCTGAGTCTTTGGGATCGGAGAGATCCCGAAGAGTCTGCGGTTCTCAAAATGACCAATCTCCTGCAAGGACGACAGTGGCATCCATACGGTTGCCGGAACTTTGGTCGTCGGGTGCGGGCAGTGAACGAACCCGAGCCCGCCATGAGCGTATCCCGCGCGCGATGGTCAGCCAACTTCCGGCCGAACTGGCGGAAACTCGGCATGCGCTGTCGGAGGCTTTGCTTGGGCCGGGATGGGGCTTTGCAGCGCTGCGTAGGGGCTTTGCAGAGCTGTGCGGGGCCTTTGCAGCGGTCCGCGGGGGCTTCGCGGGTCGTTGGGTGACCGTTGCCGGGCACTCGCACCTACTCCCGCAGCAGTTTCCAGACCCGGATCGGCAGCATCCAGCCGGTGACGAGCAGGATCGAAGCGGCCATCGCGAGCAGCATCGCGTCCATGCCGCCCTGCCACAGCGCCACCGCCGCCGCGGTGGCGAGAACCGGGGTCTCGATGAGCTGGATCCTCGCCAATCGCGTGACCTGGCCGGTGCCGATCATCAGCATGTGGTTGAGATGTCGCCAGACGTGGGCGACGAAGTAGCAGGCGTAGGCCGCCAGCAAGCCGCGCTCGACCCCGCCGAATTCCTCACCCAGCCAGATGCGGAATCCCCACGGCCCGACCACGATCATGCCGGTCGCCGCCGCCAGCGCGAAACAACAGCCATACAGATAGAGCTTCTTCGAGGCCGTGCGCGCCCAGTCCCGGTCGCCGCGGGCGAGCGCATCTGCCACCGCCGGCCAGGTCGGCGTGCTCACCATCATCACGAAGCCGAGCTGCATCACGGTCAGCGCGGTCAGCGGACCATAAAGAGCGACCTGCCCGGGACCTTCGATGCGCCCGACCAGCCAGCCGCAGAAATTGTACTCCACCACGCCGGTGAGCAGCATCGCCGAGGCAAACGCCAGACCGTCGCCGAAAAGATGCCGGGCGGTCGCCGCGTCGAACGACCGGGGTCTCGGAATCAGATCCGGATACTTCCGCCAAAGCGCCACGGTATTGCCCACCTTGGCGATGACGACCGAGCCATGAATGGCCACCACGAGGTACCAGATCTCGGGGAAAAACCAGATGCCCCCTGCAACCGCAATGGCTGCCAGAACATTCCCCGCCGCCCCCCAGACGTTGGTGATGGCCACCTCGAGCAGACCCTCGCGCATGCGGTCGGTCAGATTCAGGAGAAACAACGCGGTGAAAGTGGCCAGCCCGATCCACAGAGCCGGACGCATCACCTGCTCGCGCCCGGCGAAGTCGTCGCCGAACAGGGTTGGAATCGGCACCGAGAGCAGCACCGCCGCCAGGCCCATCGCGGTGGCGAGGGCCAGGCCAAGCATCAGCAAAAACGAGGTCGAGGCCAGCACCCGGCGGCGCCTGCCATCGCCCTCAGCTCCGGCCTTCGAGATGCCGTGGGCCAGTGCCGGGCCGATGCCGACCTCGAGCAGCGCGACGGTTGAAAGCGCCAGGCTGATGCTGGTGTAGATCCCGAATTCCTCGCGGCCCATCACCCGCACGGCGATCGGGATCGCCAGCAACTGGAGCAATCCAGTGCCGGCTTTCGAAAGGAACGAGGTCACCACCGCCAAACGGATCGACCGATTCCGGCGGGTGCCTTGTTCCTGCCGCTCGGCGGTGTCCACGACGGCGATGCTACTCAGTTTTCCCCCGAAGGACAGGCCGGATGCGCCCGGACAGGAAGCGATGCCTCAACAGCCCGCGCCCGCTCAGAGCTTCTTCTCTTGCATGAAGCGTTCGACCCAGCCGATGTCGTAGTTGCCGGCGACGAAGTCGGGGTGGTTGAGGATCTCCTGCTGGAAGGGAATGGTGGTCTTGATGCCGCGGATCATGAACTCGCCGAGGGCGCGCTTCATGCGCGAAATGGCGATCTCGCGGGTGGCGGCGGTGACGATGAGCTTGGCGATCATCGAGTCGTAGTAGGGCGGCACGCTGTAGCCGGAATAGACGTGGGTGTCGACGCGCACCCCCTTGCCGCCGGGGGCGTACCAGAGGTCGATGGTTCCCGGGCTCGGGGCGAAATTGTTGTAGGGATCCTCGGCGTTGATCCGGCACTCGATCGCATGGCCGCGCGGCTGGGCGGCCAGCACATGATCGGAAAGCGGCTCGCCGGCGGCGATGCGGATCTGCTCCTTGATCAGCTCGCAGCCCATCACTTCCTCGGTCACGGGATGCTCCACCTGGATCCGGGTGTTCATCTCCATGAAGTAGAAATTCTCTGCCTTGTCATCGACGAGATACTCGATGGTCCCGGCGTTCTCGTAGCCGATCGCCTCGATCAACTTCACCGAGGCCTCGGCCATGCGGCTCCGCAGCTCGGGCGTGAGCAGCGGCGACGGGCATTCCTCGATGATCTTCTGGTTGCGGCGCTGCATCGAACAGTCGCGCTCGCCGAGCTGGAGGAAATTGCCGTGCTGGTCGGCGATGATCTGGAATTCGACGTGGTGGGGGTTGAGGACCAGCTTCTCAAGGTAGCAGTCTCCGTTGCCGAAGGCCGCCTGGGCTTCGTTCGAAGCCGCCTCGAAAAGCTTCAGGAAATCCGCCTCCTCGAGGCAGGGCCGCATGCCCTTTCCACCGCCGCCCGCGGTGGCCTTGATCATCACGGGAAAGCCGATTTCGCGGGCCTTTTCCAGTGCCTCGTACGGGTCGAGGATGATGCCGCTGCCGGGCGTGATCGGCACGCCGTTCTCGACGGCGGTGGCGCGGGCGGTGGCCTTGTCGCCCATGCGGGTGATCACCTCCGGCGAGGGACCGATGAAACGGACGTTGCAGCTCTGGCAGATCTCGGCGAAGCGCGCGTTTTCCGAGAGGAATCCGTAGCCGGGATGGATGGCCTCGGCCTCGGTGATCTCGGCGGCGGCCATGATCCGGTCGGCCTTCAGGTAGCTGTCCTTGCCGGCCGCCTTGCCGATGCACACCGCCTCGTCGGCGAGCTGGACGTGCATCGAATCGACGTCGGCCTCCGAATAGACGGCGACCGATTCGACGTCGAGTTCGCGGCAGGCACGGATGATCCGCAGGGCGATTTCACCACGGTTGGCGACAAGGACGCGTTTGAACATGGGTGGGAGCGCGGAGTTGGAAACGGGTGTCCGTCTCCTCCGGGGACGGGGTGGACGGCACGCGGAATGAGCTTACTTGATGCGGAAGAGTTCGTCGCCGAACTGCACCGGCTCACCGTCCTCGGCGACGGTGGCGGTGATCGTGCCGGAGCGCTCGGCCTTGATCTCGTTCATCACCTTCATGGCCTCGATGATGCACAGCACCTGGCCCTCGCTGACGGCATCGCCGACGTTCACGAAGTCCGCCGCATCCGGGGAGGGCTTGCGGTAGAAGGTCCCGACCATCGGCGACAGGATGGATTCGCCGTCGGCAGCGGCAACCGCCTCGGGGGCGGCCGGCACCGCAGCGGCGGAAGCCGGGGCGGGGGCTGCCTGGGCAGGCATCAAGGCCATCAGGTCGCGCAGCGAGTCGAGGTCCTGACCCTTCTTCAGCTTGAGGTGGAAGCCGTCCTTCGACATGTCGAAATGGGTGAGCCCGTGCTCGTTCATGAGCTCGACGATTCTGCGAATTTCTTTGAGGTCCACGGTTCTGGGAAGGTTGGGAGTGAAGGGAGGTCTTGCGTTTGGCAAGGCTAGGGAGCCGTTTGAAATTGCGTCAAGCGCATTGCGGATTGCGTTTCGGCCCCGGAACGCTTCGCTGGGGCCCGTGAGCGAGCCTGTCAGCGCCCCCCGCCAACCCGAAGCGCACGAGTTCATGCCGGACGATTACTTCCGGCAGGTGGAGAAATCCGAGATCTTTGCCGACGAACGTCCGCTGGAAGTCGATCTCGGCTGTGGTGACGGCTCCTTTCTCGTCGAAATGGCCCGCGAGCACCCCGGGCGGAGCTTCCTCGGCGTCGAACGACTGCTCGGCCGCGTCCGCAAGGTCTGCCGCAAGGCCGAGCGCGAGGGGCTGGCCAATCTGAAAGTGCTGCGTCTTGAAAGTCGCTACACCGTGGAATGGCTGCTGGGTCCGGCGAGCGTTTCGCGGCTGCACTTGCTTTGTCCCGACCCGTGGCCGAAGGCGCGGCATCACCGGCGGCGGCTGGTCCAGCGCAACTTCCTGGAGGCCGTCGAGCGGGTCCTTGAGCCGGGTGGCGAGTTACTCTTCAAGACCGACCACGGGGAGTATTTCGAATGGGCCGAGGAGGAAGTCGCCGCCTTCGGACGCCTCGAGCGGCTCGACTGGCCGGACGATGCCTTCTTCTACCCGAAGACCGACTTCCAGGTTCAATGGGAGAGCGAGGGCAAGGTGCTCCAGTCGATGCGCCTGCGGAAGGTGGAATGAGCCGATCGGAACGCTCTACGCCATCAACGCTCCAATTCCACCACCCGCCCGTCGACGAAGCCCTCCAGGCGCAGCAGGTCGCCGAGGATCGTGAAGCTCACCGCGCCACTCTCACCCTGATGGAATACCGCGATGCCCCGGTCCTCGCAGGCGGCCCGCCAAGTCGGCGGGATCCGCTGGTCCGGCGGAAAATCCGCGTGTGAGGCGACGATCGCCCGCGCCCCGCTTGCTTCGAGAAAGGCCGAGCCGAGCGCGAGATCATGACCGTGCCGGCCGGCGACGATCACGTCGGTACCGAAGTCGATTCCGGCACGCTGCATCCGCCGTTCGGTCGTCCATCCGGCGTCGCCCATGAAGAGAATTCGCCAGCCCCGCCAGTGGAGGCGCACCGGCATGGTCCGGTTGTCCGCCAGGTCGTGCCAGTTCCAGGGATCGGGAGCGTGGATGACTTCCAGGGACGCCGCGTCGGAAAGTGGATAGCTCATCCCCGCCTGCCCGAGCACCAGCGGCACGTCGCGCCCGTCCGCCGCCTCGATCCAGTCGCGGTAGTTCGTCCCCAGCGCCCGCTGCACCGGGACCAGACCCCGGCGCACGGGGAAGGCATCGAGCATGTCGATGAACCCACCGACGTGTCCTCCGTCGGGATGGGTCGCCACCACCGAGCCGGGCCGGAGCGCCATGTGCCGGAGAGCGGGCATCACCACGAACCCGAAACTCCGCCGCGAGCCTCCGTCGATCATCACCGAGCCCCCCTCGCCGTGCCAGCAGGCCGCGCCGTCGTCCTCAAGGTCGAAGACGATCAGAAACTCGTCCGCCGGCCGATCCCGGGGAATTTCCAGGTGACCGCCGGGAATCTCCGAACCCATCCCCGCCAGGTCCATCAGCCCACCGGCAAACACGGCATTGAGACGGTTGATGGCCTCCGGCACCGCGGGGACCGGTGAAAGGGCGCCGGAAACGAGCGCCATGCCGAGCATCGGCAGCACCAGCAGCGAGAGCACCACGCTGGCGATGACGGAGATCGGCGTCACGATGCCGAAATGCCAGACCGTCAGCGGGGCCGACCCGGCCCACGCCGAGGTCGAGACGGTCAGCGAGTCCGCCGTCCCCCTCCGGAGCTTCAGCCAGCGCTCGCGCCATGGACCATAGAGCGAGCGCGGCAGATAGGGTTCCTCCCGGCGCATCCAGGCCCAGAGTTTCGAGACCGGCCGGTGCCCGAGCCCGATCGCTCCGACCACGATGAACGAAAGTTGCACACCGGCGGTGAAGACGAGATCGCCATCGGTCACCAGGACCAGCAACGCCGCCAGTCCGAGGGCATTGGCGACATCGGGCCGCCGCCGGAACCAGAAGGCCCCCAGCACGACCGACGCCATCCACGCGGCGCGGACCGCCGGTGGCTTGAAGCCCGTGAGCCAGGCGTAGCCGAACATCATCAGCACCAGCGGGATCAAGGCCGCGCGCCGCGGCACGCCGAGCAGGCGCAGGATACCCCACCCGAGCAGTCCGACCATTCCGACGTGCAGGCCACTGACCGCGAACACGTGCAACGTTCCCGTGAAGCGGAACGGCTCGATGAGCATCTCGTCGCCCGGGCGATCCCCGAGCACCACCGCCCGGATCACCGCCGCCTCGCGGGACAAGGGATCCAGCCCGCGGATGACCGCTTCGCGAAATCCGCTTCGCGCTCCCTCCGCGGCCCGCCGCCAGGCGGGGGGATCCCGAACCAGCTCGACCGCTCCACCGCCCTCCATTTCCGCGAACACCCCGCGCCGATCGAGCCACTGCCGCCGGTCGAACTCGCCCGGATTCCGCGGGCCACCGGGCGGCACCAGCCGACCCGAAGCCCGCACCACCGCCCCCCGGGCCGGTGCCACGCCGCCCGCCCGGAGCCGCACCCGGCCCGGCCCATCGACGACCCCGGCCACCGCCGCCCAGCCGCGACCGGCCGCAGCGGGCTCCTCCAGCAGTCGAAGTTCAAGCTCCGCATGGCGGCCGGAGCCAAGCGCCGAAGCCATGGCCCGCCTCTGGCTGAGGTCGTGATGGTGCCAGCATCCCGCGCCCGCCGCGACCACCAGGGCACCCGCCAGCAGGCGACGCTTTCCCGCCACCATCAGCACAACCACGACCAGCCCCGCGAGAGCCAACCCCGGTGCCACCATTCCATCGGCCATCAGCACCGCGCCCAGCGCCAGACAGGCCAGCCACAGGAGTGGCCGCCGCTCGACCCAGCGGCGCACGCGCTCAGGCCAGGCCCCACTCGTGAAGCTTGTGGCGGGCATTCGCCGAATGGCGGGTCTCCGGGAATTGATCGACCACCTGCTGCATGATCGCCGCAGCCGAAGCGCGGTCCTCCATGGCCTGGTCGTAAACCTCGGCGAGGCGGAACATCAGGAAGGCGGCATCGCTCACCTGCCACTCCTGACCTTCAATCGCTTGCCTCAGAGTGTCGATCGCGGCCTGCGGGTCATGCAGGTGGTCGCGCTGGATCTTCGAAATCTCCACATAGGGCAGCCGGTTCAGCGGATCCTCGGCCGCCGCATCGCGAAATGCCCCGATCGCCGCCTCATACTCACCCTGGGCGAGAAGTGCCCTCGCATCGTGCATCGGATCCTCTTCCAGCTCCTCACCGCTGTCATAGACGGCGTGGGTGAACTTGTGGGCGATCGTCGGCAGGATATCGATGACAAACACGATGCCCACCAGCCCCGCCGTGAGGAAGGCCATCAGGATGCCGGTCAGCACCTTGCCGCCCTGAACCTCTTCGATCTGATCCTTCAGCGAGGGGATTGCCTCCATGTCCTCCTGATACCCGAGCCTTTCGATCTCGGCGATCCTCTGCTGGAGCTCGTCGATCTTGTCATCCCCTTGGTGCATGAAAAGCACCCAGCCGATGGCGATCAGGGCCCCGAAGGTGACGTAGAAGATCCACTTCATGCTGGCGGGGTTCTAGCAGCTGCAAAGGAACCGACGAAACCGAAAAAGTCCGGACTCACACCCGTCGGGCCGCACGGCCCTCATCGATCAGTTTCCAGAAATGCTTCGACTCCGCCAGTTCCTCGTCCTCGGCGAGCGGAATGTTCGAGCGGAAGACGAAATCGGAGAAGGTCCCCCTGTGGAGCACGCGGTGGACGACCACGGCCTCGTCCTTGACCTCGAAATAGAGTCGCCAGTCCTTGGTCCGGAACCGGTAGAGCGTCTTGCCGTCGCGCTCGATCTTGCCGAATCGGTCGCCATCCAAGGAATCCAGGTCCGTCTGGCTCACCTTGAATTCATCGAAGAGTTCCAACTGCTCGAGGGTGTCGAGCTGCGAAATCTCCGCGGCGCTGATCTCGTTGAAGACGATCTGGAACACGGGCAGGAGGCTAGGTTCCCGGCCCAAGCTGCCAAGTGCCAAGTTGCGCATGGAGCGCCGGTTATGAAACCGGCAGCGCCCAGCCCTCCGCCCCGTGCTTCCCAGATGGAAAGCCCCGGCTCCAGGCATTCCAAGCTCCCGACCTGGAACCTCCCGGGACTTGCCGATTTCATAATCGGCGCTCCTCGCTCCCTCACCCCAGCGGATCCGGGCAGCGATCGCGGAGTCGGCAGTTACCGCAAAAATCCCCGAGAAAGAGTTCGTCGGCCCAGTTCATCATCCGCCGCACATCCGCCCTCTCATCACTGATGAAGCCCGCCTCGAAGTTCCGGCGGTCCGGATGCTTCGCCCCCATCCCCGCGCCGGTCAGGTTCGGCGAGCCCACGAAGACCTGAGTTCCATCCACGATCACCGCCTTGGTGTGCACCCGAGGACAAAGCGCCCGCTCGAACAGGTCGCTCTCGACCAGCACCGGAAAACGATCGAAGTCCTCGCGGAAGCGCGGGCCCGGCTCCTTGGCGTGGATCAGGCGCACCGCCACCCCGCTCTCGACGAGGTCGGCGAGCACGGCGAGCAGCGGGACCGAGCGCCGCCCCCGGACCACGTGCAGGTCCTTGATGTCGGCGGTCACGATCCAGACGAAGCGCCGCGCCCCGGGCACCATCTCCTCGATCACCCGACTGTGGATCTCCTCGTTCAGCAGCAGCTCGCGCACGGTGGGATCCATAGCGCCCCGACCGATCCACCGAAACACCGAAGAGCCGACCTGCCCGCCAAAGCCTTGGCGGCGGCGGAAACACCGGCTCTTTGCCACTTTCCCCCTCGACAAAGCGTCTCCCGTCGCGCATCCCTCGCGCCGATGAGTTTCATCCTCCGCGGCCGTCTTCTGCTTCCCGCCCTCCTTCTAGGGCTGGCCACCCGCTGAGTTTTCTTTTTTCCTAACCGCCGTTTCCCCGGCCGCCGCTCTTCCCGCGGCCTCCTTCCTGTTTCGTCATTCGAAAATCCCTCATTCGTCATTTTCCCAAGATGCACCCGTCATCCCTGAAAAAATACCGCCCTTTCCCCACGGTCGACCTGCCCGACCGCACCTGGCCGGACGCCGTGATCGACCACGCCCCCGTCTGGTGCTCGGTCGACCTCCGCGACGGCAACCAGGCACTGCCCCAGCCCATGTCGGTCGAGGAGAAGCTGGAATTCTTCGACCTGCTCTGCCGCGTCGGCTTCAAGCAGATCGAGATCGGATTCCCCTCCGCCGCCGACACCGAGTTCAACTTCTGCCGCCGCCTCATCGAGGAAGGCCGGATCCCCGACGACGTCACCATCCAGATCCTCGTCCAGACCCGCGAGCACCTGATCCGCCGGTCCTTCGAGGCGATCGCCGGGGCGAAGCAGGCCATCGTCCACATCTACAACTCGACCTCGCCGCTGCAGCGACGCGTCACCTTCAACGACGCCTCCCGCGACCAGATCCGCGACATCGCCGTCGCCGGGGCAAGGCTGGTGAAGGAACTCGTCCCGAGCATTCCCGACACCCGGGTCACGCTCCAGTACTCGCCCGAATCCTTCTCCGACACCGAGCTCGACTTCTCGCTCGAGTGCTGCGACGCGGTCGCCGAGGTCTGGCAACCGACCCCGGACAACAAGCTCATCGTCAACCTGCCGGCGACCGTCGAGTGGACCACCCCCAACGTCCACGCCGACCAGATCGAGTGGATGTGCCGCCACCTGAAGACCCGGGAACTGCTGCTGGTCTCGCTGCACACCCACAACGACCGCGGCACCGGCACCGCCGCCACCGAGCTGGCACTGATGGCCGGCGCCGACCGCGTCGAGGGCACGCTCTTCGGAAATGGCGAGCGCACCGGCAACCTCGACATCGTCAACGTCGCGCTGAACATGAACAGCCACGGCATCGACACCGGCCTCGATTTCTCCGACCTGCCGCGCCTGCGCGAGGCCTACGAGCGCGTCACCCGCATGAGCGTGCCCGACCGCCTGCCCTACGCCGGCGAGCTCGTCTTCACCGCCTTTTCCGGCTCCCACCAGGATGCCATCAAGAAGGGCCTCGACCGCCGCGCCAAGGAAGCGGAAGTCGATCCCGGCCTCGCCTGGGGCGTGCCCTACATGACCATCGACCCGCGGGACATCGGGCGCTCCTACGAAGCGATCATCCGCATCAACTCGCAGTCGGGCAAGGGCGGCGTCGCCTACATCCTCGACCGCGAGCACGGTCTCGACCTGCCGAAGACCATGCACCCGCAGGTCGGCAAGAAGATCTACGACCTCGCCGACGAACGCGGTCGCGAGCTCACCATCGACGAGATCCGCGACGCCTTCCACGAGTTCTTCGCCAACGTCGAGACCCCGCTCAGCGTGACCGACTACGAGCTGATCCACCACAGCGTGGAAAAGGGCCGGGTCGACTGCACCGCCGCCATCGTCATCGACGGCGAGGAGAAGCGGATCTCCGGCAACGGCAACGGGCCGATCAACGCCTTCGTCCACGCCCTCGAGAACGCCGGACTGAAGGACCTCAAGGTCACCGACTACCGCTCCCACGCGGTGCGTGGCGGCTCCGACGCCACCGCCGCCTCCTACGTCCAGGTCCAGCACGACGACGGCCGCATCCTGTGGGGCTGCGGCATTGATCCCTCGATCGAAATGGCCGGCCTCAAGGCCCTCGTCACCGCCTGGAACCTGCTGCGCTAGCCAGGTGGAGCGCGCGACGCTGTCGCGCATCGCCGAGTTCTGCAGCCCGGTCCATCCGGAACCACTGCTTGCGCCTTTCCGCTCCCGATCTTTATTCATCATTTCCAACCTCAAACGACTTCCACCATGACCGTCACCGAAGCCATCGAAGCCCGCCGCTCCATCAAGCACTACGATCCGAAGCACGTGATGCCCGAAGCCGACCTCGCCAGGCTCATCGAGCTGACCAAGCTCGCACCCTCGTCCTTCAACATGCAGAACTACCGGCTCGTGGTCGTCCGCGATCCGGAACTGCGCAAGCAGCTGCGCGCGGTCGCCTGGGACCAGGCGCAGGTCACCGATGCCTCGGTGCTCTTCATCATGTGCGCGGACCTCAGTGCCCACCGCGCCGATCCGGCGAAGTACTGGTCCCACGCCCCGCAGGAGGTGCAGGACATCCTCGGGCCCGCCATCCTGCCCTTCTACGACGGCAAGGATCAACTCATCCGCGACGAAGGCATCCGCTCGAGCGCCCTCGCCGGCATGACCCTGATGCTCGCGGCCAAGGACCTCGGCTACGATTCCTGCCCGATGGTCGGCTTCGATGCCGAGGCCGTGGCCAAGCTCATCCGGCTTCCCGACGACCACGCGCTGAGCTTCATGATCGCCGTCGGCAAGCAAACCCAGGACGCCTGGCCCCGTGGCGAGCGCCTGCCCGACTCGGAAGTGGTCATCCACGACCGATTCGGGAGCTGAAGTCCGAGCTTCCTCGCTCGCTTGGGGTTGGTGCTATGCCGGGAAAAAGATCCCAAGGCATCGTTCCATGATCTGCTGCCGGAACTCCGGCGGGAACACCCAGCCGACCGGCAGGGCGACAACGACCAGCGTTGGGAGGGCACCAAGAGCGCGACCCGAGCGGCGCTCGGCAACGGTCACCAGACCTTGCACCGCGAAATAAGCGGTCGGCCACCCGAAATGGAAGGCGAGGCTCATCGGCACGAACATGACGAGAGCCTGCCTCCAGCCGCAGAACCACACCCACCCGCAGGCCAGCGCTCCGACGAGGAAGAGGATGCCCCCCATCACCGCGTCCTCTTTCCACTGGAGCCCGGCGAGCCGCTTGCGGAAGTCCCCCGGATTCATTCCCAACCAGAGGCTGGCGAAGGCAAGATAGCGCATGAAGGACAGCCGCTGCTTCTGCGCCCACTCGGCGTACACCATGCCCTTCATCCCGCCGAGGAGCACCAGGCAGATGCCGACCATCCGCTCAAGCGCATCCAAGTCAGCCAGCACAGAATGGGTGGCCGCCACCAAGGCGACGACCCCGCCCCATCCCGCCGCCCGCCGGAAAGCGGCACCGCGAACCCCCGCAAGAAGCGGCCCGGCACAAACGTCGGCCACCCACAATACCGCCACGATGCCCATCATTTTGCCAGCCAGCCCAGGTTCCACGCCACCAGCGCCAGGTTCAGGATCACGAGGCAGACGAAAAGCAGCGTCAGCACATGCTTGGCGAGACGCTTGCGCCCATCGCCGTCGGTCTCGGTCAGATCGAAGCCGAAGAACTGCAACCAAAGCCGGACCGACCACCACAGGGCCATGAAACATGTCATCGCCGTCGCCGCCCCGCTGCCCTGCATCAGCCAGTCACCGAAGGCCAGCGCCAGCAGTGCGAAAAAGGCATGAGACATTTGACAACCAACTAGTCGTCTGGTTGGTTTGTGAGGTGGAATCCATCGGCATCTTCGAGGCCAAGACCAAGTTGAGCAGCATCTGCGAAAGGGTCGCCCGCACGGGTGCTCCGGTGCTGGTGTGCCGACGCGGAAAACCGCTGGTGGTCATTTCGCCCCCGGAGCCGGTCGAGAGACCCGCCCAGGACGTCCTTGCGGCGTGGAAAGCGTGGACGGCCGGGGAACCAGAGGAGGGGCCGGATTTCCCGGAGGTCTGGAAGGAGCGCAGCACGAGCGTGGATCATCCCTTTGAAGACGATGACCTGGCTTCTTGATACTTCGGTTTACTCGCAACTGCTCCGGAGGAAGGCCGTTCTTCCCGCCCTTGAGCGCTGGCAGGCCAACGGCGACGAGGCCTGCCGGATCTCCGCCGCGACCCGGGCGGAAGTCGAATGGGGCCTGCATTTCGAGGGCAATCCGAAGCGCTGGAAACTCTATCGCGAGCAACTGAGGAGCCGCCTCGAATGCCTGCCAACGGACGAAGCCGTGTGGTCGCAGTTCTCGGTGATCAAGGCCCGGCAGCGCCAACTCGGCCAGGTGGTCTCCGATCTCGACATGATCATCGCCGCCACCGCGATCCGCCACGAACTGATCGTTGCCACGCTCAACACCCGCGACTTCTCCCGGATCGAGGGTCTGCGGTGGGAAGATTGGAACGAGTGAGATCTACTCCTGCCCTCCCCGGTGCCTTCGCTGCTCCTGCCGGGGTGAATGGTCGTCGTGATCATCCGGTCCATGCTTCACCGGGAGAAAGACCATGGCGACGATGAGGGCGAGCCCCCCTCCGACGCCCAGAAGCAGCGGCCAGCGGCGCTTGCGGGCGGCGATCTGCCAGAACCAGCGCCAGTGAAGCGCGAGGTGGACGACGATCAGCGCGAGGAAGGCGTAGGCCAGCCAGGTGTGGAGGTCGCCCCAGTCGTGGCGCCCCCAGCCCAGCGCCGAAAGACCGCGGCCTCCCCGGGATCCGGGCGGCAGACGCCACGCCAGCAGGAGTCCGGTGCCGGCCAGGGCACAGAAGTTCAGCCAAATCAGCCCATTGAACACCTTCGGCACCCGCGTCCGTGGAGACGGTTTCGCACTCATCGTATCCGACCCTCGCACCACCCGACTCTCCCTTGCTGCGCACCGGTCCGCCGAAAGCCCGCATTTCCGATGCCGCCAACCTTCAAGCCGTCAGAGGACCCCCAGCGCCCCCAGCTGCTTCTCCGCCGCCCCGGCCCAGCCGCGGTTGGCCGCGGGTGACGCGGGCGAGGGATGCAGTACCCGCCCGATGATGGAATCGGCACCCACCGCTTCCGCCGCCTCCGCCAGCTTGCCCTCGGCGTAGGCACCCACACCGATCAAATACTGCGGACGCAGTAGCTTGAGCACCGTGGCCAGGTGCGCCATGCACGCCTCTTCCACCGGCTCCATCTCCGGCTTCGGCAGCTTGTCCGGCGTGATGTTCGCCCCGCTCCCGCTCATCCAGACCAGCGGGCAGTAGTTGGCCACGAAGTGGTCCGCGAAGAAATCCTCCGCCTTCGGATAGCGCTCCGCGAAGTATCCCCACAAGCGCCGGCCGCTCACTTCGGAGCGCTCGCAGTCGAAGCCCGTGATCGGCCGCTTCGGGTGCTCCGGGTCGGGCTTGCCGACCGGTTCGTCGATTCCCATCCAGTCGCGCACCGCCGGGATTTCGCCGAAAGGAACCCCCGTCTGGGCCATCCCCCAGGGGCCGGGATTCATGCCGAGAAAGAGCACCCGTTTCGGGCCCTTGCCGAAGCGCCGCAAATACGCCTCATGCGGCTTGCGGGCGTAGTCGGTCGGCAGATAGACGTGGCTCGCCGTGGAAAACCGCAGTGGCTTCAACGCGGCGGTCAACTCGCGCGAGACTTCGATCAGTTTCCGGCTCACGCCGGCACTCAAGCCGACCGACGCCGGCGAAGCAATCCGATCGCACCGGCGAGGACGAGAAATCCGGTGCCGGGCTCGGGAATGGCGGTGATGCTGACCGCCAGCGAACTGGTCACGGGGGGCTGTCCCGAAACCGAGGTCACCACCCAGGCATTGTCAAAAACTCCTTCGCTTCGGCTGTAGAGCCGACTCGGATCGGTTTCGGATCCCGGAACCGTGAGGCTTCCGGCATTCCCGAGGAAGGGTCCGAAAAGTCCGGAGCCGGAGAGATTGGAAACCTCTTCGAACTCAACCGCCCAGAAGATGTCGTCGCCGACCAGGGTGTCGATTCCGGAAAAGACCACCTCGGTCGAAACGCCGCCGGCAAACACGAAGTCCTCGAGCGTGACCGATGCCAGCGGGTTGACGTCCGGTTGGAAGGCCGCCAGGTCACCCGGGATCACCCCGGGCTGTCCGGGCTGGATCGAGCTCACGGGGATGGCGGCGTAGATCGAAAAGGTCACATCGCCCGTTCGTCCCAGATTCGAGAACACGAAGAGCGAGGCTTCGGTGACAAAGCGGTCCGTGCCTCCAAGCGTGGCGCTGTCGGCGTATTCCGTGCCTTCGGTAATCTGAAAGTAGGTGCCCCGGGCGGGCATTTCGTAGACGAGATTCTGGGCGTCGAGGGTTGCGACCAGGGCCGACACCTGAACGCCGAGAACGAAGTTCATCAGCTTCATGGGGGGATGGGGGGTGAGGGTTCTTAAACCTAACCGCCGTCTTCACCCGTCGTCCAGACAAAGCCCCGAGCTTCGCTGTCCCGAACTTTCAACACAGTCGAAAATCCCGACAGACTCCTAGCGCCCCTCCAGCGCTTCCAGACGCCGCCTCTGCTCCGCCTCCGGCGTGCCATCCGGCAGCATCGCGCCCTTGGTATGAACCCGTGCCAGACCTTCCTTCACCAACCATTCGTGCAGCCATGCCCCGTCCGGGGTCTTCACGAACGCGTGATAGCGCCGGTCGTTGAAGGGATCATCCCACTCGGTGAAGAGGGTGATCGACCGGCCCTCGAACATCGATGCCACCCGCTGCTTGGCTTCCTTGCCGATCTCCACGACCTCCGTGTCACCGACGCCGAAATCCACGGCCTGGTCGTGGATGCGCTCGTGGTTGTTCCGGCCGCCACCGTAGCTCCGGAACTTGCTCTCCGGACAATCGGCAAAGTAGAGCCGGAACTCCTCGACCCGGCCGTCCGGCAGCCGCAGCCTGAAGCTGTCGCCATCGTTGCCACCATGATCGACCCACGTGCAGCCCTCGATTTTTTCGTATCCGCCGACCACCGCGGGTTCCCCCGTTTCGACGTCGGCCGGCTGGTCGCGGAGGCCGCGGAGCAGGCCGGGCTTCCATCGCTCGACGCCCCACACCGCCAGCGCGATGACCATCAGCGCGACGAACGGCCAGCTCGGTGACTTCGCCCGGATCGCCATGTCTCAGAGCCCGCGGAATCCCTTGTATTCCTTGAAGGTGCCGGTCGGCACCGCCTGCTTGCCCCATTCCCGGTTGAGACGCCGGTACTTGTTGATGAACGCCGTCGGATCGGCCCAGTTGTCGAAGGTGCTGGCCACGCTGTTGCGGTGCATGCCGATGCTCAGATTGTGCCGGATCTCGAAGTGCAGGTGCGCGGCATACATCCCGCGGTTCGACCCGATGGTGCCGATCTGGTCGCCCCGCTTCACCTCCTGACCCACCTTCACGTTCATATCCCGCAAATGGCCGTAGAGCGAGTCGCAGTAGCGCACCTGGCCGGTCTTCGGCTCGCGATAGGCATGGCGGATGATCGCCACCCGGCCCCATCCGCCGCGCAGGTCGTAGGCCCAGACGACGATCCCGTTTGCAACCGAATACACCGGATCGCCCAGATCGGTGTTCCCCCCGCCCCTGCCGTTCCAGTCATCGCCGAAATGCGTGGGCGAGCGCAGCCTCAGCCCCCGCGCCTTGTAGTAGCCCGCGGCATCCGGTTTCCCGACCGGGAAGTCGAAACCATCGGCAATCGGAATCCGCACGGTCTTGGCCGCGGCCGAGCCTGCGGAGAGCGCCAGCATGAGAACGAGGGCGATCCCGGTTTTCCTGAGGGAAATCACCCCGCAAGTCCACGCCCCCACCGCGCCCCGGGCAAGCGAAATCCCCTCACCTCAAATGCTGCCAAAACCGTGGAAATCGGTGAAAATCAGGATGCCCACGGCAATTCCGACCGCGATCCGGTACCAACCGAAGACCCCGAGGCCCCGGCGATTGAGGTAGCCGACCATCCATTTCACCGCGACCGCGGCCGACACCGTGGCCGCGACGACCCCGATCAGGAGCGGGAGAAATCCGTAGCTTTCCCACATCAGCAGCGCACCCCCGAAGGCCGTGTCGTATTTCGCATCGATCCCCTCGATCGGCCACACCGCCTTCTTCGCCGTCGCCGCCGTCAGGGTCACGACGCCCAGCAGGAACGAAAACTCCACCGCTGCGGCCAACCTCAGGCCGACGAGCACGCCGCCGAGGATGGTCATCAGGCTGCGGCTGGTGCCCGGCCACATCGCCACGCACTGGGCGAAGCCGATCACCAGCGCCATCTTCCAGGTGATCTCGGCGAGATCGACCCCTTTCGATCCGCCGCCGCGCTTCATCCAGCGGTCGACGAAGAGGATCGCCACGCCGCCGACCAGCCAGGCCCCGACCACGGGTTTCAGGCCGAAAAGTTTCGCCTCGATGGCGTCGTTGAGGAGGATCCCGATCACCGCCGCCGGCAGGAAGCCGGCAATCATCGCACCGACAAGCTTCAGCCCTTCGGCATCCTTGCCGAGCAGACCTTTGAGCATCTGCTGCACGCGTGGCCAGTAAAGCCCGAGCACCGCCAGGATCGCCCCGGCCTGGATGCAGATTGCGAAGCAATCGGCCGCCTGCTTCGCCTGCCCCTCCATCCCGATGCCCATGAATCGCTGGGCGACGATCAGGTGCCCGGTCGAGCTGACCGGCAGGTATTCCGTGAGACCCTCGACGACTCCGAGGATGAAGGCTTGAAGCGGATTCATGTGCGCGGGGCGCAGCATGCGGCGCGCATCGCCGGGGGCAAGGCATTTGCCATTGATTCCGGACATGGATGGAGGGACTCTCTCCCATGCCGCCCCGGATCTGGAAAGTCCGCTACCTGCGCCTTGTCCGGAAGGTGCACCGGCTCATTCGGCACCGGCGGCTGCGGCGCTTCGAGTGGTGGAACGGCATCCGCAACCGCCTGCTCGACCGCTCCCTGTGGCACCCCTGCCGCGACACCGTGGCCGGCGGCATGGCGATCGGCTTCTTCTTCGCCATGATGCCGATGCCCATGCAGACGCTCGCGGCCGCGGCCATCGCCGTCCGCTCGCGCGTGAACGTCCCCTTCGCCGTGGCGGCCTGCTTCGTCAGCAACCCGCTGACCGAGCCCTTCATCCGCATCTCCCAGTTCCGCCTCGGCGGCTGGCTGCGGGAAAACCTCGATGTCACGGTTCCCCGGGTCGGCCAGCTCAGCCTGCCCCAGGGAGTCGCCGACTTCATCATCGGATTCCTCCTGGCCGGTATCTTCCTGGCATTCATCGCCTACCCGCTGGTGCACGCGTTTTCCGCGATCCTTCCGGACACCCTGCCGATCCGTCCCCCGGCGCTCAGGAGGAAGGCCCGAAAGTCCGCGAACTGACGACCCCACCGCCACGCGGTGCCTTGAGGCGCTCGCCGACCTCGATCTCGGGGAAATAAAGGCGGTCCTCCGCCCGCCGGTCGGCGCGCCGCACCGAAGCGGCAATCAGCATCGCCAGCAGCAGCAGCGACGCCGCCAGGCCCACCCCCAGCAGGATCAAGCGGCCGAAATGCCGGCGCGGCAGGGGCAACTCGACCGTCGACCCCTCAAGCGAGCTCAGAAGCGTGGCGACCAACTGCTCGGCGTCTTCCCGCGAACGCACGGTCGGCTCCGGCAGCGCCTTGAGCCGACTCATGATGGCCACCCGTTTCCGCGGCCCGACTTCCGAAGGCCCGCTGGCGGGCAGCTCCAGCCCTTCGGCCCGGATCGAGCGGTCCGTCCAGCTGATTTCCCACTTTCCGCTGTCGACCTCATAGACCAGCACCAGGCCGGGATCCTCTTCGAGCCACGAGTCCCGCAATCGCAGGGACTCCTCGAAAACGGTCCGGCCGATCAGGCTGTCGACAAAGACGAGATACACGTTGAAGCCGCTCGACTCGCGAAGGGCTCGGACCCGTTGCTCGAGCGCCTCACGACGCTCCGGCACCGGGTCGAACAAGCGCGCCTCGTCGAGCACCCCGCCTACGGGCCGCGGAGGGACGGGAATCCCGAGCTCCTGGGCACCCGACACGCCCAACAGCAGGATCAGCGCAAGTAACCCGCTCCTCACGGCTCGCATCCTTCCCAATCCCCCGGCACCGTGGCAAGCCTGCCGTCAGCGCTTCGACTCTTCTTTCCAGCCGACGATGAAGAGCAGGACGGCGGCGATGCAGATGCACGAGTCCGCCACGTTGAAGGAAGGCCAATGCCAGCCACCGGTGAACGGCACGACCACGTCGACGAAATCGACCACGTAGCCCTCCTTCAGGCGCTCCCACAGCGGCGCCCCCTCCATTTCCTCCAGCAGCGATCCCTGGATCAGGCGGTCGGTCAGGTTCCCGCAGATGCCCGTGATCAGCAGCGAAACCGCCAGCATGCCGAGCTTGCCGACAAAAAACCGCGTCTTCAGCCCGATGGTAATCAGCACGAAGGCGACCAGCGAGACGAAGGGAAACACCAGCGGCGCCCACTCGGTACCGTTGCCCATGCCGAAGGCGACTCCCTGGTTGTGCACCCGCACCCAGTTGAGAAATCCCGGGATGACCTCGATCCGGCGTTCGTCCAGCGGCGCGTCGGCCCACGGCACCGGAAAGGTCCGGATCACCCAGAACTTCGTCACCTGGTCGAGGATGTAGAGCGGCAGGGTCAGCCCCACCAGCCACGGCCAGAGCCTCATCCTCCCCTCCCCAGCCTCCGGCTGCACTTCGTTTGGCACTTGGAACTTCTAACTTGGAACTTCAGGCGCGAGCCACCACTCCGGCGCAGCGCTCGCAGACTTCATCGACCAGCGGCTCGTAGCGCCGGCAGCGCGGGCACATCCCGTGGTCGGCCTTCTCGACCTTGACCGAGAACTCGCCCCCCACCGTCACCTCGAATCCTGCGACGATGAAGAACTCCTTGGCGAAGGTTTCGTCGTTGAGCAGGTCGTAGGCGGGTTCTCCCTCCTTCACGACCAGCTTCACCGAAGCCTCGTTGTTCTTCTTGAAGGCCTTGGCCTTGACCCGCTCCTCGATCGCCTGCTGGACGTCGTGACGGATCTCGAGAAGGCGCGCGATTTTCTTCGTCGCCTCGCCCCCCGCGAAGGCCGGATCCGGCTCGGGAAAGTCCTGTTCGTGCACGCTGCCCTCGGTGAAGGGGGCGAATTCCCAGGCCTCGTCGGCCGTGAACGCCAGGATCGGCGCCAGCAGCCGGGTCAGGCTACTAAAGATGTCGTACATCGCCGTCTGCGTGGCGCGGCGTCGCACCGACTTGGCGGCGTCGCAATACATCCGGTCCTTGGTGGCATCGATGTAAACGGCGGAGAGGTCCGTCGCGCAAAACTGGTTCAGCTCGTTGAAGACCTTGCGGAATTCGTAGCGCTCGTAGGCCTTGCGGCATTCGCCCACGACGTCGTGCAGGCGCTCGAGGATCCACTTGTCCAGCGCCGGCATGTGGCTGGCGGCCACCCGGTCGTCCCCGGGGTCGAAACCCTCCAGGTTCCCGAGCAGGATGCGGAGCGTGTTGCGCAGGCGCCGGTAGGGCTCGGCGACCTGCTTGAAGAGATCCTCGCCGAATGGCACCTCGTTCTGCCAGTCGACCGACGACACCCACAGGCGCACGATGTCCGAGCCGTACTTGTTGTAGAAGTGCGCCGCATCGATCGGCTTGCCGCTTTTCTCGGCCTCGCTCTTGGACAGCTTCTTCTTGTCCTTGTCCACGACGAAGCCGTGCGTGAGCACCGACTTGTAGGGAGCGCAGCCACGCCAGGCGACGCTCATCATCAAGGAGCTCTGGAACCAACCGCGGTGCTGGTCGGTCGCCTCGAGATAGAGGTCGGCCGGCGCATCCAGCTGCGGATGCTTCTCGAGCACCGCCACATGCGAGCATCCGGAATCGATCCACACGTCGAGCGTGTCGCGGCACTTCGTCAGGCCTTTCTCGAGGCCCAGCCGCTCGCACATCTCCTCGTCGGAAAGCTCGAACCAGACGTTGGTGCCCTCCTTCTCGACGAGATCGGCCACCTTGCGCGCGGTGTCGGCGCAAAGCACCGCCTGGCCGTCCTTGAAGAACACCGGCAGTGGCACCCCCCAGGTGCGCTGGCGCGAGATGCACCAGTCGGGCCGCGCCTCGACGGTGCCATGGATCCGGTTGCGACCCCAGGAGGGCAGCCACTCGGTCTTGCCGATCTCCGCCAGCGCGGTGTCGCGCAGCGTGTCGATGGAAATGAAGAACTGCTCGACCGCACGGAAGATGATCGGCGTCTTGGAGCGCCAGCAGTGCGGATAGCTGTGATGGTAGTCCTCCCGCGCCAGCAGCACGCCCTTTTCGGTGAGGATCTCGATCACCCGCTCGTTGCTCTCGAAGACGTGCTTGCCGACCAGGTCCGGCACGCCGCACTCGTCGGTGAAGTTGCCGTCGTCATCGACCGGGGAAAGCACGCCGAGGTCATACTGACGCCCGACCGCGTAGTCGTCCGCGCCGTGACCCGGGGCGATGTGCACCGCGCCGGTGCCGGTTTCGGTCGTGACGAAGTTGCCGAGGATGATCTTCGAGGGCCGGTCGAGGAAGGGATGGCGTGCCTCCAGATTTTCCAGCTCACGGCCTTTCAGCTCCTTGAGGGTGGTGACCAGGCGCATGCCGGTCTTCTCGCAGAGCTCGTCGACCAGCTCGCGGACGACCACGAGGATCTCCTTGCGGCCGTTGCCGTCGAACTGCCCGACGACGTAGGTGAACTCCGGGTGCACCGCCACGGCCAGGTTGGCCGGCAGCGTCCACGGGGTGGTCGTCCAGATCGCGATCGAGGCATTGCCGATGCCGAGCTTCGACGCCGCCATCGGCGTCAGCGCGAACTTCACGAAGATCGAGGGGCTGATCTTGTCCTGGTACTCGACCTCGGCCTCGGCCAGGGCGGTGTGGGCCCCGTAGCTCCACTGCACCGGCTTCTTCGACTGATACACCACGCCATCCTCCACCAGCTTGGCGAAGACGCGCACGACCTCGGCCTCGTAGGCCGGATCCATGGTCAGGTAGGGATTCTCCCAGTCGCCGAAGACGCCGAGCCGCTTGAAGGACCCGCGCTGGATCTCGATGAACTTCTCGGCGAACTCGGTCGAGCGGCGACGGATCTCGGCGGGCTCCAGCCCCTGGGTCTGCTGCACCACCTTGAACTCGATCGGCAGCCCGTGGCAGTCCCAGCCGGGGATGAAGGGCACCTCGTGGCCGGCCATCGTCTTCGACTTCACCACCAGGTCCTTGAGCACCTTGTTGAGCGCCGTGCCCATGTGCACATCGCCGTTGGCGAAGGGCGGGCCGTCGTGGAGGACGAACTTCGGCGCGTCTTGCTTGCGACGCCGGGCGATAATTCGCTCGTAAAGACTTTCGGATTCCCAGCGGGCGAGTCGCTCCGGCTCACGCTTCACCAGATCCCCCCGCATGGGGAAATCCGTGCGCGGCAGCAGGATCGTGTCTTTGTAGTCGGCGCTCATGGGACTGTGGAAAAGGGCGCGGACGCTAGCAACCCGCCCCCCGGGGGTCAACCATCGGGGCTGAGGGCGGTTTTCCCCTCGTCCACAAGGGCTTGAAGGGGTTTCAATGCCCCCATGACCCCTGCCAAACGCCGGATCAAGCGGGTGGAGGTCGTGGTGTTTTGCCTGGTCCTCGCCATCGTGGTGATGGTCTCGGTTCCGTTGATCACAGGGCAACAGAAGTCGGCCAACTACACTGAAGCTCTGAGCAACACCCGCTCACTCTCCTGCGCTTTTCTTGAGTTCGACCAGGAATTTGGAAGCTTCCCTACCAAAGAAACCCGATCGCTCGTGATGGACGCGACCGGGACGGATCCCGGCCCACCGACCGGTTCGGCCAACGACTGCTTCCGCCAACTCATCGCCTACGGAATTCAGAGCGAAGACATCTTCTTCGCCACCCATCCCGAAGGCAGCAGCAAGCCCGACAATCTCACCCAACCTTTCGCCACCGAGGCCCTCAAGCCCGGCGAAGCTGGCCTGAGCTACGTTTACGGCCTGAACACCTCGCTCGATCCAGAGTATCCCCTGCTCATCGCGCCAATGAGGACCGGCTCCCACCTCGCCCATCGGACCTATGGAGGAAAGGTGGTGGTTCGTTTCATCGACAGCTCGACCCTGCCCTGCACCGTCAACCGCCACGGCGAGATCCTCCTCCCCGACGGCACACTGCTCTTCGACCCCGCCCGTCCCATCTGGCAAAATCGCCCCATCGACATCCGGCATCCGGAGTTTCCGAATTGAACGCCGGGGGCCGCCCAAGGAGGGAGCCTCGGCGAGCCAACCCACCGGCACACGTTCTTCCTCCATCGATATGGATTCGTGATGGATGCAAAGGCTCGAAGGCACTTGAGAACAGGCACCCGGGCTCCAGCCGGGTAAACCCGGCGCTCCATCCCATGACTCCATCACAATTGCTTTGCACCCGGGCCCTCTGGCGGTTCCCCTAGGTCCAAGCAAGCGATGCCCGCCCCCTCACCTCCCCGCGCCTGGGCCGAGATCGACCTCGATGCCCTTCGCCACAATCTCGCCATCGCCCGCGAGATTTCCGGCTGTCGTGTCATGGCGGTGGTCAAGGCCGGCGCCTACGGCCACGGCCTCGAGGAGATCGCCCGGACCCTCGCCGGCGAAGAGATCGCCTTCTTCGGGGTCGCCAATGTCGGCGAGGCCCGCCGGATCGCGGATGCCGGCGTGACCACCCGCCTCTATCTGCTCGGTGCGACCTGGGAAGCCGAGCGCGCCGAGGTCGTCGCCCGCCGCTGGACGCCCTGTCTTTCCAGTCTGGAAGAGGCCCGCCATTTTTCCGAACTCGCCACCGCTGACGGGACCCGCCTGAAGTGCCACCTCGCCGTCGACACCGGCATGGGCCGTGGCGGCTTTGTCCCCGACGTCCTGCCCGGCATCCTGCCGCAGCTCGAGGCGCTGGGCGGCATCGAGATCGAGGGCATCGGGTCCCACCTGCCGAGCGCCGACGAGGACGAGACCTTCACCCGCGACCAGTTCGAGCGCTTCGCGGAAATCGTCGGGCAGCTCGGCGGTCGCGAGCGCTTCGAGTGGATCCACCTTTCCAACAGCGCCGGCCTGCTCGGCTACGACAACTCACCGTGCAACCTGGTCCGCCCGGGCCTCATGCTCTACGGCATCTCGCCCCTGCCCGGCCACCAGGACCGCCTGCGCAACGTGATGAGCCTGAAATCGCGGGTCACCCTGATCCGCGAACTGCCAGCCGGCCACGGCGTTTCCTACGGCCGCACCTTTGTCACCCGGCGGCCGACCACCGTCGCCACTATCGGCATCGGCTACGGCGACGGCTACCCGCGCTCGCTTTCGGACAAGGGCACGGAGGTGGTCGTCGGCGGCAAGCGCCTGCCGGTGATCGGCCGGGTGACGATGGACCAGATCATGGTCGATGCCACCGACGCCGGCATCGCGGTTGGCGACGAAGTGGAACTCTTCGGCACCAACCTGCGGGTCGATGAACTCGCCGCCAAGGCCGGCACGATTGCCTGGGAGATCCTCACCGGCATCACCCCCCGAGTGACCCGGGTGCATCATCCACTGATCACTGATCACTGATCACCCGGCACTGCCGCCGCAGGCGGCTCAACACTCCACCACGTTCACGGCCAGCCCGCCGCGAGAGGTCTCCTTGTACTTCCTCTTCATGTCGCGGCCGGTGTCGCGCATGGTCTTGATGACCTTGTCCAGGGTGACGTGGTGCTTGCCGTCGCCGCTCATCGCGAGTCGTGCCGCATTGATCGCCTTCACCGATCCCATCGCGTTGCGCTCGATGCAGGGGATCTGGACGAGGCCACCCACCGGGTCGCAGGTCAGGCCCAGGTTGTGCTCCATCCCGATCTCCGCGGCATTCTCGCACTGCAGCGGCGTGCCCCCCAGATACTCGACCAAGCCGGCCGCCGCCATCGAACACGCCACCCCCACCTCACCCTGGCATCCCGCCTCGGCACCGGAAATCGAGGCGTTCCGCTTGTAGAGCATGCCGATCGCCGCAGCCGCCAGCAGAAACCGGTGCACCCCGTCGGCATGCGGCGAGTGCTTGAACCTCACCGCGTAGTGAAGCACGGCGGGAATGATCCCCGCGGCCCCGTTGGTCGGAGCGGTCACGACCCGACCACCCGCCGCATTCTCCTCGTTGACCGCCAGCGCGTAGAGATTCACCCAGTCCAGCACCGACAGCGGGTCCGACAGGGCGGACTCCTGCTTGCTGCGGAGCGTCTTGTAGATCTTCTTCGCCCGCCGGGCCACGGCGAGGCCGCCCGGCAGGGTGCCGGAAACGCTGCATCCACGCTTCACGCAGGCCTGCATGGTCTTCCAGATCCGGTCGAGTCGTTCGCGGGTCTCCGCCTCCGGCCGGAAGGCCTCCTCGTTGGCGAGAATCAATTCACTGATGGACAATCTTGTGGAGCGGCAGTTCTCGAGCAGCTCGGCCGCCGAGGCGAAAGTATGGATCACCTTCAGGCCCGGGACCGGCCCGGCCTCCATCTCGGCTTCGGTGGCGACAAACCCGCCTCCCAGCGAATAGAACACCTCCTCGACCAGAATGGCCCCCTCCGCATCGAGGGCGACGAAATGCATGCCGTTGGGATGCGCCGGAAGCGGCCGGAGACGCTTGAACGACAGGTCCTGCTTCTCATCCAGACAAATCTCCCGCCCGTCCGGCAGGATCAACCGCCCGGTTTCACGGATCCGCCCGAGCAGCGCCGGCACCGCGTCCACATCCACGTCTTCGGGCGTCTCTCCCATCAGCCCGAGAAGCGTCGCCCCATCCGTCCCGTGCCCCCTTCCCGTCGCCGCCAGCGAGCCATGAAAATCACAGCGCACCCGCGCGACGGCCAGACCCTCGAGCGACCGGGCAAAGCGCGCCGCCGCACGCATCGGCCCCACGGTGTGGGACGATGACGGACCGATCCCGATTGTGAACAGTTCGAGGGCGGAAATCACGGCTCGCAACCCATCCGGATTCCACCCCGATGTCAATTCCCTGCGGACGAGTCGCGCCGCTACGATTCCAACTCGGTGAACACCATCACCCCGTTGGCCGTCTGCAAGGTGCTGACGACCCGCACGTCGCAGCTGCTGCCGATCCTGTCGACGGCATGATTGACCACGATCATCGTCCCGTCGGAAAGATAGCCGACCGCCTGATGATCGTCCTTGCCCGGGCGCACCAGGGCGATGCGGATCTTCTCGCCGACGACCACCTGCGGGCGCAGCGCCTCGAGAAGCTCCTCGAGGTTGAGCACCTCGACGCCGCGCAGCCGGGCGACCTTGCTCAGGCTCTCGTCGGAAGTCATCAGGCGCGCGCCATACAACTGGGCGCTTTGGAGCAATCGCGACTGGATGGTTTCGTCGTCGGAAATCCCGACGGCATCCTCGATCGAGATCGGCACCTCCTTGGAAGACTGCATGCTCTCGAGCAGGTCGAGTCCCCGCTGCGCACGCTGGCGGTTGTTCTGCGAGGGCGACTCCGCCAGCACCTGCAGTTCATCGAGCACGAAACGCGGCACGATCAGTCGCCCGGCGAGAAACCCGGATCGCACCAGAACGGGCACGCGGCCGTCCATGATCGCCTCGCCATCGAGGACGACCGGCTGGCCGGTGGTGCCGTCCTGACGGAAGCGCACATACGGCAGGATGAAGGCGAAGTCATCGCGACTGCTGCGCAGCGCGAGCACCGCGCCGAGAAAGCCGAGGCTGGCATAGAGCAGCGAGCTGACTCCCAGCGAGATCGTCGTCGCCACGTCGGGCCCCACGATCACCGCGCCGCTGTCGAGCTCGAAGTTGCGGTTGAGCGCCGCGGCGAGCACGTCGGAAAACCCGATCCGTGTCAGCAGGAAGGAGCAGAACAAACCCACCAGCAGACCGAAGGTCGCCGTGGAGAAGCCACGCAGGGTGAAGCTCTTGATCAGCGTCTCGACGAAAATGAAGAAGGCCGCGACCACCAACCCGCCCAGCAGGCCGGCCCACATCGGAATCTCCCAACCGGTCCCGCTGGTACTGAATGCCAGCACCAGCCCGGCCGCCTCGCAGACCAGCAGGTAGATCAGGCGGGCGATGTTGACGGAGGAGGGAGTGGTCATCGTCGGGAAACAATCTCCCCCGGCTCGTCCGGCCCCTGCAAGCAAAAGCCTCAGCAGTCACGCCGGTCTTGGCTCCCGCATGCATTCTGGCAGGCTTCCGCGTCACCCGGAGTCGGACGAAAGCCGGCGCGGATGGCTCCGTAGAATCCACCTTCATGCGCCTGCTCCCCTACCTGGCCCTCGCCGGCATCCTCCACGCCGAACCGGATCTCCCGGACCGCGACGATTCCTGGAAACTCGTCTGGTCGGAGGAATTCGACACCGTGGAAGGCCTCGACCCGGCCATCTGGGAGCTCGAGACGGGATTCAAGCGCAACCGCGAACTCCAGTGGTACCGGCAGGACAACGTCTCGTGCCGCAACGGCAAGCTGATCATCGAGGGCCGGCGCGAGCAGGTCTCGAACCCGGGTTTTGAAAAAGGCCACCGGTCGTGGCGCAAGGCCCGCCGGTTTGCCCGCTACACCTCGGGATCGCTGATCACCCGCCCCGAGCACTCGTGGAAATTCGGCCGCTGGGAAATCCGCGCCCGCTTCCCGGCGAAGGCCGGACTCTGGCCCGCGATCTGGAGCACCGGCCACGGCAAGTGGCCGGGCGCCGGGGAAATCGACATCATGGAATTCTACCGCGGCCTGATCCTCGCCAATACCGTTCACGCGGGAAAATCGGGCGAACAGGTCTGGAACAGCTCACGCACACCCATCGACGAATTCAACGTCGAGACCTGGGACGCGGAGTTCCACGAATGGGTGATGCTGTGGGACGAAAAACGCATCGCCTTCTACCTCGATGGACGCCTGCTCAACGAGGTCGACCTCACCCCCATCCCGAAGACCGGCCCCGGCGAAACCCATCCGTTTCACGAACCCCACCGGATGCGCCTGAACCTTGCCATCGGCTCGAATGGTGGCGATCCCTCGGAAACCGACTTTCCCCAGATCTACGAAGTCGACTACGTGCGCATCTATCAGCAGCGGTAGGGTCACAGCTTCCAAGCTGCCGTCTTGTGGCCGGACCGGGAATCATCGAGGCTCGAACCCATGGTCATGGAACCCCAGCCACCCCCCGATCTCGAGCCCCAGCCGGTGGCCGCCGAGCGACGCCTGACCCGCGGCGAGCGGATGCTTTTCTGGATCGGCCTGCTGATGCCGGCTCTCACCTCCCCGGCCGCGGTCTTCGGTTTCATCATGTTCAGCTACTCGGCCGGCAGCGACGTCGCGCCCTCGTCCATCGCCGTCGCTGCCGTGTGGCTTGCCTTCGTCGTCGGCTGCTGCTGGCTGTGCGGATGGATCAATGCGGTCAAACAAGGCCCGGAAGGACGGAATGCCCGGGCCTGGAAGCAGGCGGGCTTCTTCTTCCTCGGCCAGCTCCTGCTCACGCCCACCCTCGGCTTCGGCACTTGCATGGCCATCGCCGGGGTTTCCAGCCTCTGACAAGAATCCTCCCTCACCATCCCATGATCGCCAAATTCCTCCTCGCCCTGGTCCTGGCCGCTCCCGTCCTCGCCGCCAAACGGCCCAACCTGCTGCTGATCACGGTCGACGACATGAACCGCGACTCGGTCGGCGCCTACGGCTGCCCGATTCCGGACATCACCCCGAACATCGACCGCCTCGCCAGCCAGGGCATCCAGTTCGACCGCGGCTTTGTCAACGTCGCCATCTGCCAACCCTGCCGCGCCGTCCTGATGACCGGACGCTACCCGCAGACCAGCGGCGCGCTCGGCTTCGACAAGATCAAGCCGGGAGTCCCCACCCTCCCCGAGGCCCTGAAGAAGGCCGGCTACTACAACAGCCTGATCGCCAAGGAAGCCCACGTCGTCCCCTCGCGCCATGCGGCCTTCGACCGGATCGACAAGCAGCGCGATCTCGGCGGTGGCCGGAGTGCCGGGGCCTATGCCAAAGCCGTCCGCAGCGCCATCCGCGAGGCCGGCGAGGCCAACAAGCCCTTCTTCATCACGGCCAACGCCGCCGACCCCCACCGGCCCTTCGCCGGGTCCAGCGGCGACGCCTTCAAGAAAGTCCCGTATCCGCGGGAGATCGATCCGAAGGATGTGCCCGTCCCCGGCTTTCTCCCGGACCTGCCCGACATCCGCACCGAGCTTGCGACCTACTTCCAGTCCGTCGCCCGCGCCGACCAGGTCGTCGGCACGATCCTCGATGAGTTGGAAAAGAGCGGCGAGGCCGGCAACACCCTGGTCCTCTTCCTCAGCGACCACGGCATGCCGCTGCCCTTCGCCAAGACCAACTGCTACCTCACCTCGAACATCACGCCCTGGATCCTGCGCTGGCCCGGCCACATCGATCCCGGCTCGAGCGACAAGAAGCACTTCGTCAGCGGCATCGACGTCGCCCCGACCTTCCTCGACGCCGCCGGCCTCGGGAACCTCGAGGGCGCCGACGGGTCTTCATTCCTGCCCCTGCTCAAGGGCGGGGAGCAACCCGCCCGCAACAAGGTCTTCACCTTCCACCAGAAACCCTTTTCCGGAAAACGCCTGCCGATGCGCGCGGTCAACGACGGCGACTACCTCTACATCTGGAACGGCTGGTCGGACGGCGAGACGCAGTTCCGCAACGAATCGATGAGCGGGCTCACCTTCAAGGCGATGAACAACGCCGACGACCCGGCGATCCGCGCCCGCGCCGACTTCTACCTCCACCGCACCCGCGAGGAACTCTACGACATCCGCAAGGACCCCGACTGCCTGCACAACCTGCTCGATGAGCCGGGCGGCAAGTATTCCGGCCAAACCAGCGCCATGACCAAGGCCCTTTGGCACTGGATGAAGAAGGTCGACGATCCGGAGCTGGAGACCTTCGAGGATCAGGTCGAGCTGGCGTTGGATTGAGTTTGCGCCGTCCGGCCCGCGGGTCTAAACCACCGCCGCCATGGCCTCCATCAACGCGAACTTCCTCAAGCTCAAAGCCGGATACCTCTTTCCCGAAATCGGTCGCCGGGTCGGTGCCTTCACCGACGAAAACCCCGACCTCGCCGCCAGGATCATCCGCTGCGGCATCGGCGACGTGACCGAGCCGCTGCCCGAGGCCGTGCGCCGGGCGATGCACGAGGGGGTGGACGAGCAGGGAAATCGCGAGACCTTCAAGGGCTACGGCCCCGAGCAGGGCTACGCCTTCCTGCGCGAGGCCATCGTCGAGAACCAGTATGCCGACCTCGGCATCAATGCCGACGAGGTCTTCATCTCCGACGGCTCGAAGTGCGACTCCGGCAACATCCTCGACATCTTCGGCGCCGGCAACCGCATCGCGGTGACCGATCCGGTCTATCCCGTCTATGTCGACACCAACGTGATGGCCGGCAACACCGGTGAGGCCGACGAAAGCGGATCCTACGAAGGGCTGCTCTACCTCCCCTGCACCGCCGAAAACGGCTTCGTCGCCGACCTGCCGCAGGAAAAGGTCGACCTGATCTACCTCTGCTTCCCGAACAACCCGACCGGCACCGTCGCCACGAAGGAGCAGCTGAAGAGCTGGGTCGACTACGCCAAGGCCAACGACGCCATCATCCTCTTCGACGCCGCCTACGAGGCCTTCATCCAGGACCCCGCGATCCCCCACTCCATCTTCGAGATCGAGGGCGCGAGGGACTGCGCGATCGAGTTCCGCTCGTTCTCGAAGAACGGCGGCTTCACCGGCGTGCGCTGCGCCTACACGGTGATCCCGAAGACGGTCACTGGCAGCACCGCCGACGGCACCCGCGTGCCGCTCCATCAACTCTGGAGCCGCCGCCACTCGACCAAGTTCAACGGCGCCTCCTACCCGGTCCAGAAGGGCGCGGCCGCGGTCTTTTCTCCGGAGGGCAAGGCTCAGGTCGCCGCGTTGATCGAGCACTACATGGGGAATGCGGCGCTGTTGCGCGAGGCCTGCCGGAAGGCCGGGCTCAGCGTTTACGGCGGCGAAAACGCTCCCTACGTCTGGGTTGCCTGCCCCGAGGGCGTCGGCTCGTGGGACATGTTCGACAAGATGCTGCAGGAAGCGCAGGTCGTCATCACCCCCGGCGCCGGCTTCGGTGCGGCGGGCGAGGGCTACTTCCGCATCTCGGCCTTCAACTCGCGCGCGAACGTCGAAGAAGTCTGCCAACGCATCGCGACGGTGTTTGGATAGGAGGTCAGACACTCCTGTCTGACCGCGCAGCCAGAGCGCCATCGCCTCCCTCCTTGAACACCGAGACCATGCATGTCAGACAGGAGTGCCTGACCTCCCCTCCGCCGCCCGCACGTCCTGAATGATCATCTGCAGGCTGGTCCGGCCGCGGAAGTGGTTGCGGTCGATCGTGAAGGCGATGTCCCAGGGTGGGTCGGGAAGATCCTGCTCTCCCCCGCCGAAAAAGACGGCGTCGACCTCGTGGTAGCCCTGACGCAACTGCAGTCGCAGATGCTGGTTCTTCAGCCTCATGGGTGACCGGCACAGGTGCACGCCGCTGGCCATGAAGATCGGCTGCGGGTTGCCGTTGCCGAAAGGCTGGAGCAGTTCGTAGTCCTTCAGAAAGTCCAGCGACAGCTGGTCGAGCGGAATCTCGGCATCGAGATACAAGCGCGGAAGCCGGGCCTCCGGGTCGGTTTGCTCGATCACGTAGCGCGAAAAGCTCTCGCGGAAAGCGTCCATCTTCGACTCCTCAACGGAGATTCCGGCCGCCATTTCATGCCCCCCACCGGCCACCAGGTGCTCGCGGGAAACATCGATCGCCTCGACCAGCGACACGCCCTCGACACTGCGGCCACTGCCCTTGCCGACCCCGTCCTTGTCGATCGCCACGATGAAGGTCGGCTTGTGGAACTGCCGCATCAGGCGGGAGGCGACGATCCCGACCACGCCGGGGTGCCAGTCGCGCGATCCAAGCACGATCACCGGCTCGTCCGGGTCACGTTGCGCGAGCATCTCCAGCGCCTCCTTGCGGATCCTCGCCTCGTGCTGCTGGCGGCGCCGGTTGTAGCCCTCCAGGCGTTCGGCGAGCTCGAGCGCCCGCCGCCGGCAGTCCGTGAGCAGGATGCCGAGCGCATCCTCGGGCACGTCCATGCGGCCCGCCGCATTGAGCCGCGGGCCGATCCGGAACCCGATGTCCATCGACGTCGCGCGTCCATTCATGCCGACCATCTTCTGCAGCGCCTGCAGGCCGGGATTGAGGGTGCCCGGCAGCCGCTTGAGACCGTGGCGCACCATCAGCCGGTTTTCCCCGACCATCGGCACGATGTCGGCCACCGTGGCAAGGGTCACGAATTCGAGCAGCGACTTCAGGTCGAAGCCCTCGATCGGACGCGTCTTGAGCAGGGCGTGGCAGAGCTTGAAGCACACTCCGGCGGCGCACAGGTATTCGGGCCCGCCGCCGCACTTCGGGTTCACCAGCGCGACGACATCCGGTCGGCCGCGGGGACCGGGTTCGTGGTGGTCGACCACGATCACATCGATGCCATCGGCACGCAGGCCGGCGATTTCATCGACGGACACGGTTCCGCAGTCGACCGCGATCAGGAGATCCGGTTTCGCCCCCTCGCTCATGCAGCGCTCGAGCGCCGCCTTGCTGAGTCCATAGCCCTCGGAACTGCGGCGCGGGATGAAATGCCTCGGATCGAGCCCGTAGGCCTTGAGCATCCGGCGCATCACCGCCACCGAACTCACCCCGTCGACATCGTAGTCGCCGAAAATGCAGACCTGCTCGCCGGCATCGACGGCCCGCAGCACCCGCTCGACGGCCGGCTGCATGTCGACGATCTCGAAAGGGTCGCCGATGTCCCGGAGGCGCGGCCGCAGGAAGCCCTCCAGTTGGTCCCCTGCGGGCAGGCCGCGCTGCTCGATCAGATGCCCGAGGATCGCCGGGAATCCCGCCACCGAGCCGTTTCCATTCATCTGGAAAGGCTCGCCACGGAGAATCCATTGGCGGACTTCGTTTCTCATCTGTCCCTCCACTGTATGTACGCCCTTCCAGACCTTACAACCCTCAACCCCGCCCGACCGAAAGTCTCTCCTTGTGAGCCCGCCGGGGAAAGGCGAGCGTGCCCGCGATGGCTGCCACCGTTCGCGTCGAACCGATCGCCCTCATGCCCACGCCGGCGGGATGTGCGGTGTTTCTCGGCGATGGGAAGAAAGTGATCGTCTTCTACATCGACATCGCCATCGGATCGGCGATCAACGTCGTCCTGGCCGGACAGACCCCTCCGCGACCGCTCAGCCACGATCTTTTCGTCCACGCCCTCGAGGGCTTCGGGGCCAAGGTCTCGCGGGCCGTCATCGTCGCCGTCGAGGACGAGGTCTACTACGCGCGGCTGATCCTGGAGGCGGAAAACGAGATCATGGAGCGCAAGATTGTCGAGCTCGACGCCCGGCCATCCGATTGCCTGGCCCTCTGCGTACGCACGGGAGCTCCCGTACTTGTGGTCGCGGATCTTTGGGAAAGCCTCGAGGACATGAGCCCGCTGCTCGAAGAAATGCGCAAGAAAGGCCAAGGACCGGGCGGCGAATGATTGTCGGCGGAGGTTGACCGCAGGCCTTTTCCGGCCTAAGCATCCGCCCTCAATGAAGTTTCCGGAAATTCCCAAGCGTGTCGACTGGATCAACACGGTCTTCCTCCTGATGATCAGCCTGCTGGCCCTGGTGGCGGCCCCCATCTACCTCTGGCACCACGGCATGGACGGATTCCAGCTCGGCATGTTCATCTTCTACGTGCTCGCCACCGGCATGAGCATCACCCTCGGCTACCACCGCCTTTTCTCCCACCTGTCCTTCAAGGCCAAGTGGCCGGTCCGGCTGTTCACCCTGGTTTTTGGCGCCTGCGCCTTTGAGAACTCGGTGATCAACTGGGCTTCGGACCACCGCCGCCACCACAAGCACACCGACCACGACGACGACCCCTACGACATCTCGAAGGGCTTCTTCTGGGCCCACATCGGCTGGATTCTCTTCAAGACGCTCCCCGAGCCGCCGCTCGACAACGTCGCCGACCTGCGCCGTGACAAGCTGGTGGTGTGGCAGGCCAAGTGGGACAAGGTCATCGCGCTCACCGTCGGGCTCATGCTGCCGGCGGTGCTCGGCTACCTCCACAGCGGGCCGATCGGCGCGCTCGGCGGTTTCCTCATCGCCGGAGTCCTGCGGGTCTTCGTCGTCCAGCAGTGCACCTTCTTCATCAACTCGCTTTGCCACACCATCGGCAGCCAGCCCTACTCGACGAAATGCAGCGCCCGCGACAGCTTTGTGATGTCGCTCGTGACCTTCGGCGAGGGCTACCACAACTATCACCACGAGTTCCAGCACGACTATCGCAACGGCGTGAAGCCGTGGAACTTCGACCCGACCAAGTGGGCGATCTGGTGCCTGTCGAAGGTCGGGCTGGCGAGCAACCTGCGGCGCGTGCCCCACGAGAAGATCCTTCTTGCCGAACTGCAGGAAGCCCGCCGCCGTGCCGATGCGGAAATGGCCCGTGTCGCCGCCTCCGACGACGCGGCATGGAGGGAGTCGGCCACCAAGGCGCTTGAGGCCCTCAATGAAAGGCTGACCGCCAGCTACCAGGAACTCGAGCGGATCGTCGCCGAGAAGGTCCAGCTCTCCCGGGAGGCGATCGATCGCTGGAGTTCCGAGATCCGCGAGATCCTGAGCCACATCGCCGAGCTCAAGGCCCAGCGGCTTCCGGTGGCGGCCTGACGGCCTGACGGCCTTTCCAATCTGCGATCGGGTTTCCCATTCCCTTGAAGTGACTTCCGGGTCAGCCTTCGGGGGTCCATGAACGAAACCTTCGCCATCCTCGCGGGCATCGGACTCGCCGCCGCCTGCGGCTTCCGGATCTTCCTCCCGCTGTTCATCGCCAGCATGGCGGTCCGTGCCGGGATCGACGGCGTGGCGGGATTCGAACTCGCCTCGTTGCTCGGGGAGGACCTGGCCTGGGTCGGCAGCACGCCGGCCATCATCACCCTGGGCGTGGCCACCGTCCTCGAGATCGGTGGCTACTACGTTCCCTGGCTCGACAACGCCCTCGACACGATCGCCACGCCCGCCGCCCTGGTCGCCGGCACCCTGGTCGCGTTTGCGCTCTTCCCGGGGGGAAACCAGGCCATCGACTGGGCCCTGGCCGCCATCGCCGGAGGCGGTACCGCCGGTCTGATCCAGAGCGGCTCCGTCGCCCTCCGGGGAGCGTCGACCGCCACCACGGGTGGCCTCGGCAACTTCGCCGTCGCGACGCTGGAACTGCTCGGGTCGCTGCTCGGATCGGTGCTCACGATCTTCCTGCCGATGCTGGCGGGAGGCCTCGCCCTGCTGCTGGCCTTCTTCGTCCTGGTGAAGGTCGCCAAGCGCCTCGCCCGGCGCCGCGCGGAGGCCTGAAAATTTTCTCCATCGACCCACCCGTGGACTTGCGCCGGGCACGGCGGAAAATACCTTTCCGGACACCGCCATGCCCTACGCCCAGAGGCCGCGCCGCCCGGCCACGCGACACCTGATCACCTTGGAAAGCCTCGACGCCGCGAACCGTCGGGTGACCGGCGAAATGTTCCGCCTCGGAATGTGGGTCGAGCCGCTCGACCAGGTCGGCCTCTACCTCGGTCATCGCGACCGCAGTTTCTACGGCTGGCATAGTGGCACGCCCGGCAACATCCACATCTCGCGGCTCAGCCTGCGCGACCTCTGCGACCGCCGTGGCCGCCAGACCCTGCTCACCGACATCCTGCGCCACGAGTGGTCGCACGCGGTGGCGGCCTGCTTTCCCGATTTCACCGCATCGCTCCGCTTCCTGCGCGCCTTCGGAGGCGACTACCACGACCCCCGGCCCGCGCGCGCCTACGATCCATCGCACCACGTCACCGAATACGCCGCCGAGATGCCCGCCGAGGATTTCGCCGAAGTCTTCAACTTCTTCCTCCGTCACAAGGGCCGGATCCCCCTGCGCCTGGCCAACAAGCCGGTCATCGTTCGCAAGTGGCGCTTCGTCGCCGCCATGGCCCGGCGCATGGCTTCGGGCAGGACCGCCTTCTGATCCCCCTTGAATGTCCGGAAGTTCAGTTCGTAGTTCCCCCTTTGGGAGGTCTTCACCGAAGGACCCGGAAACCACGGCACCCGGGTTCTGGCGATCACGGTGAAATGCGGAGTCGAACACGCTGCCAGAAGACCCCGTGAACGGGGAACTACGAACGCTTGGAAAGCACCGTGTCCTCGTAGCTCCGGACCTCGTCCAGCCAGGCGGGGCCGACCGGGACGCTACGACGCTTGCAGTATTCGTCCCAGACCGCGCCGATGGGAAAGCTCTTCATCTCCTCCTGCAGGGCGAGGCGGGTCGTGTAGTCGCCCTCCAGCTCCGCGGCTCGCAGGCGGTCGGTCGGCTCGAGCAGTCCGATCAGCAACCCGCGTAGGGTGTTGCGCACGCCGATGGCCCAGGCGGCGACGCGGTTGATCGAGGCATCGAAGAAATCGAGTCCGATGTGCACGCGATCCTCCACCCGGTTGGCGACGATCTCACGGGTGATCGCCTGCAGTTCGTCCGAGAGCGTGACGACGTGATCCGAATCCCAGCGCACGCCGCGCGAGACGTGGAGCAGCAACTCCGGCACGTAGAGCAGGCACGAGCTGATCTTTTCCGAGATCATCTCCGTCGGGTGGAAATGGCCGGCATCGAGACACAGCACGATCTGCTTTTCGGCGGCATAGCCCAGGTAGAACTCGTGCGAGCCGACGACGAAGGCCTCCGAGCCGATGCCGAAGAGCTTGGATTCGACCGCATCGAGATTGTTCGGAGTCGGCGAGGCCAGCACCTCGTCGAGCGAGGCCTTCAGGCGCTGGCGCGGTGCCATCCGGTCGGCCGGGGTGTCCTTGTAGCCGTCCGGGATCCAGATGTTGGTGACCGTCTTGTCGCCGAGTTGGGCGCCCATGTCGTCGGCGATCACGCGGCAGGCCTTGCAGTGATCGATCCAGAACCGGCGGACCCCGTCATCCGGTGAGGCCAGGGTCAGGCCACTGTCGGCCAGCGGATGGGCGAAGCACGAGGGATTGAAGTCGAGGCCGAGATTCTGGCTCTTGCACCAGTCGATCCACCCCTGGAAATGGCGGGTCTCGATCGCGTCGCGCTCGACCTTGGTATCCGTCTCGAGATAGATCGCGTGGAGGTTGAGGCGGTGGTCGCCGGGAATCAGCGAAAGCGCCTTCTCCAGGTCGGAGCGAAGCTCGTCCGGCGTCCGCGCCTTGCCGGGATGGTTGCCGGTGACGGCAAGACCCGAGCCGAGTTGGCCGTCGGGATTTTCAAATCCCCCGACATCGTCGCCCTGCCAGCAATGGATGGAAACGGGGATCTTCGAGAGACGCTCGAGCGCGGCTTCGGTATCGACGCCAAGAGTGGCGTATTGTTCGCGGGCTTGATCGTACATGGACTGAAAATGGCAAAGGACTGATGCGGAGATCAGCGTTTCACTAGATCTGAACCTCTGTGTCGGTCGGCTCGAGCTTGCGGCGACCGAGCCACGGCGTGGCGGCGGCGAACCAGAGAACCATGCCCGCCGTCATCAGATGGAAGGTCGTCTTCACCGGCAGGTCGCCGAAGAGGTGGATGAGGGGCGGGGCGATGGTGAGCACAAGGCCCGCCAAGGCGATGAACGGAAGGAGCTTCTTCATGGGATCAGGCTGTCTTGTGGAAGATTTTGCTGAAGATGACGTGGAGGATGGCGGTGGCGATCCAGCAGGGCAGGATGCAGAACCACGAGTCGATGCGATCGCCCTCGGGCGCGAACTTGATGAAGTAGGTCGCAACCGCCACCGGGATCAGCCAGGCCAATGCCACCGAGATATTGAATCCCGAGCCCTTGTGCTCGGCCGCAAACTGCTGGAAGCCCGCCTTCTTCGAAAAATACCAATCCGCCACGATCACCGCACCCATCGGGGCCAGCACGGTGCCGTAGAAACCCACGAAGCCCAGAAGCTTCCAGGCGAAGGCCGGAAAGACCCCGGCAATCGTCGCCACCGCCCCGGCAACCAGCGTCATCGTCGTCCGGGACGAGTTGGGAATCATCGCCTGGAAGGCAAGACCCGCACGGTAGATCGTCGGGTTGGCGGTGGTCCAACCGGCGACCACGACGCAGACGATTCCGGCAAGCCCCGCGACATTGGCCGCCATCGGACCCGGAACCGGGTTAGCATCGCCCGTCGCCTGGATCTGCGCCGCGAGCATGAAGGCGGCGGCGATCCACGCCATGTAGTGGCCGACATACATGCCCCCCGCCGCGGCCCATCCGGACGAGGCCTTCCGCGCGTAGCGGAACACCGAGAGGTCGGCCATGCCGATGTGCATCGCGGAGTTGCAGAACCAGGCGAACAGTGCGATCGACCAGAAGCCCATCGTGCTCTTGGCCTCGCCTCCCTGGGCCGTGGTGATCGAGGCGTTCCACACCTTGTTCAGCCCTTCCCAGTCAGCCGCACCGATCTGCTTGAGGGCCACCAGGCCACAGCCGAGAAAGACCAGCACCATCCAGGGCGAGGCGACATTGGCAAACCGCGCGACGAGGTCGTAGCCCTTGGCCGCCACCAGCGCGATCACCGCGCCGACGAGCAGGACGATCACGACGAAGGCGGCGTTGTTCGGATAGACCGAGTCGATGGTCGGCATCTCGATGTTGAAGGGAATGCCCACCGCCGTGGCGGAGACCGTGATCATCGCCCCGGCGAGGAAGCAGAAGAGGACTCCGTTCGCCAGGTTGTAGAGCTTCACCAGATTGCCGCCGGCGATCTTCTCCAACTGGTAGTAGAGCGTCATCCGCGCCCGCACGGCGATTGGCGCGCACAGGTAGCGCCAGCTCAGCACCGCCAGCAGGTTGCCGACGAACAGTCCGAGAAACACATCCTTGAGTGCCACCCCGCTCAGCAGGAACAGCGGCCCGATCATGAACTCGGTGCCGGCGGCGTGCTCGCCGGAATACATGCCCCAGAATTTTCCGGGGCCCTTGAGGGCGGAATCCGGCACCGGGCGGCGCTCGAACTCCTCGGTGGCGGCGTGTTGCTCTTCGGCCATGGGTTGAATTGGGTCGTGCGAGCAATGGCCAGACGCCCGTTCCCCGTCAAGCCAATCATGAAACGATTCTTGAAGGCGATTTTTGGGCTTCCGCCCCACCCGCCTTGCGCTCAGGTTGATTCGGAAAGCATTCGATGAGCGGAAAGCCAACAGGTCCCGGCCCCGGCAAGCGCGTGCGTCTCAAGGACGTGGCCGAACGCGCCGGGGTGGCGGTCAACACCGCCTCGACCATCCTCAACCGGCGTCCCAACTCGTGGGCTTCGGAGGCCACCGTCGAGCGCGTCTTCGCGGCGGCCGAAGCCCTCGGCTACCGCCCCAACCGGGCGGCGGTGGCCCTGCAATCGGGCCGGTTCCAGAGCATCGGGCTGCTGGTCGCCGACCTCAACAACCCCTACTTCACCCACGTCGCCTCACTCTTCGGCGAGGCCGTGGAGACGCTCGGCTACGATCTCGTGATCGAGAGCTGGCGCACCGACCTCGAGCGGGAAAAGAAACTCCTTCAAGACTTTGCCGAGCGCAACGTGGACGGCGTGCTGGCCTTCGTCAGCGACGTCGGCGCCCATCACGAGATTTTCCGGAATCAGGCTGCCGCCGGCGTCCCCTTCGTCGCCCTCGGCATGCCCGGCGCCGGCGAGGTCCCGGTGGACCTGGTGATGCCCGACTTCGCGCCCGGCCTCGCCGAAGCCGCCGCGGCCCTGCATGCCGACGGCCATCGCCGCTTCGCCATGCTCGATGCCCGCTCCCGGGGGCAGCGGGCCGGCAGGCGACCCGCGATCTTCGAGGAGAACGTGAGCTCACTGGATGGCGCGACCCTCGAGACCCTCCACTGCGGTCCGGCGATCGACGAGGCCCGCCAGGCCATGGCGCCCGTGCTGGCACGGCCCGATCGCCCGACCGCGGTTGTCGCCCTCAACGACCTCACGGCGATCGGGGTGATGCGGGCCGCGATCGACGCCGGGCTGAAGGTGCCCGGAGACCTCTCGGTGGTGGGCATCGACGGAGTGCCGATGGCGGCGCATCTTCCGGTGTCGCTCTCGACCATCGCCCAGCCCCATGCCGGCATGGTCGCCCGGGCCGTGGAGTTTCTGATGTCGCGGATCGAAGGCATCGATGACGCCCCGCGTCGCGCCGAATTCCCGACCACCTTCATCGCCCGCGAGTCGAGCGGACCGGCTCCCGGAAACTAGCCTCGATTTCTCAATTTTCGTACCAACGGCATGCCTGGCATATCAGCCTTGTCGCTTGAGTACGACCCGGCGGGCCAACAAGTGCTCAACCCCACAGGACAGACAGAATGACCACGAATAGCAGTCTTTGCATCGAGTCCCCGGCAGGGGATCCGGAACACTGGATCCTCGATCGGTCCGTCGACTTCCTGAATCATGGCTCCTTCGGTGCCTGTCCAAGGCCGGTGCTCGAGGCGCAGTCCCGGTATCGCGAGGAAATGGAGCGCGAACCGGTCCGCTTCATGACCGCCCGCCGCGGCCCCTTGCAGGACGAAGCGCGGCAGGCGCTATGCGACTTCCTCGGCTCCCGCTTCGAGGACATCGTGCCGGTGCCGAACTCGACCAGCGCCGTCAGCGCGGTGGTCCGGTCGCTCGACTTCGAACCCGGCGACGAGTTGCTCACCACCAACCACGCCTACAACGCCTGCACCAACGCCCTGCGCTACGTCGCGGAACGCTGCGGTGCCCAACTCAGGGTCGCCGAGGTGCCCTTCCCTCTCAGTGACGCCGAACAGGTGGTCGAGGCGGTGCTGGGGGCACTGACCGACCGCACCCGCCTGGTGATGCTCGACCACGTCACCAGCCCCACGGCGCTGATCTTTCCCATCGACCGTCTGGTCTCCGAAATCCAGGGCCGGGGGATTGACGTGCTGGTCGATGGTTCCCATGCACCGGCGATGGTGCCGCTCGACCTCGATGCCCTCGGCGCGGCCTACTACACCGGCAACTGCCACAAGTGGATGTGCGCACCGAAGGGCGCGGGATTCCTGCACGTGCGCCGCGACCGGCAGGAGCCGATCGTGCCTGCGGTGATCAGCCACGGGATGAACATGCGGCGACCCGGCCGCTCCCGGTTCCACGATCTCTTCGACTGGATCGGCACGATCGATCCGACCCCGTGGATCTGCGTCAAGGACTCGATCGAGTTCCTAGAGTCTGCCTTCCCGGGCGGGGCGGCGGGGCTCGCCGCGCGCAACCGCCGGCTCGCCCTGGCCGCCCGCGACCTGCTGTGCCGGGCCCTGAGTGGCGATCCCCCGGCTCCCAATTCGATGCTCGGGACGATGGCCACCGTGGTGCTGCCCGACGAGTCACAGCCGGACCAGATGGATTTCACCACCAGCCCGTCCCCCAGCCTGCCGCTCTACTGCCACTTGCTTCGCGAACACAACATCGACGTTCCGGTCTCACCGTGGCCGGCACCACCACGCCAGACCCTGAGAATCAGCGCCCAGGCCTACAATCATCTGGCCCAGTTCGAGCGGCTGGCGGAGATCCTGAAACAGCAATTCACCCGGACTTCATGATGACCACTCCCGATCCAGGCACACTCAGCCGAACCCTGAGCGCAGCGGCCCTGTGCGCCCTGTTTACCGCCGCCCATGCCGAGGTCGAGGATATCGACTGGCCGGAGTTCATCGCCCGCCACGACATGCGCTTCGAGCAACTCCCGGCCGGCTGGACCGAGGCGCCGCACTTCGGCAACGCGATGCTCGGATCGATGCTCTATCAAGCCGACGACTCGCTGCGGCTTCAGGTCTTCCGCGCCGACGTTCACGACCACCGCGACAACAGCTGGGGCTGGACGGCCTACAGCCGTCCGCGTCTGCAAATCGGGCACTTCTCTCTCCACCCGGTCGGCAAGCTCACCGGCTGCCATTGGCGCAAGGACCTCTGGAATGCCGAACTCACCGGCACCATCACCACCACCGAGGGAGAAATCCGCATCCGCCACTACGTTCACGCGGAGGACATGGCGATCGTCACCGAGTTGACCCCCGACGACGGCGAGCGTGCCTGCCGCTGGACCTGGCACCCGGAGGAAGCCCGCACCACCCGACCCGGCTACCCGAAGAACGAGGCCGAACTCCAGCGCTTCGTCAAAAAATACGGCGAGCTCTACCAGGACATGCACGTCCCGTGGAAGCCGAACCCGGACGGGCGGCTGGAAACGCGCCGGGGCACCCAAGTCTGGATTCAAGACCTGCTGGCCGGCGGCGGCTACGCCACCGCCTGGGGCGAGCGGACCGAGGGCAACACCCGCACCCTCGTCGCTTCAATTGCCAACAGCTATCCCGAACAAACCGCTCCCGACACCGCGGTGGCCGAGGTCCGGCGGGTCCTCGCACTCGATCGCGATGCCCGGGTGCGCGGCCACCGGGCGTGGTGGCACGACTACTACCCTCGTAGTTTCGTCACCCTGCCGGACAAGGATCTCGAGTCGCTCTACTGGCAGACGATCTGCCGCTTCGGCTGCACCAGCCGGGCCGGGCGCTGCATGGTCGACACGCCGGGGATCTGGTTCCAGGGGAAGTCCTGGCCCTATTTCACCACCGACTGGAACATCCAGAGCGCCCACTGGCCGGTCTACACCGCCAACCGCCTCAAGCAGGGCCGGGCGCTCATCGACCGCCTGCACGAACAGCGGGATGAACTCATCAAAGCGGTACGCCCGGTCGAGTGGCAGCAGGACTCGGCCTACCTGCCGCTGGCCGTCGCCTGGGACATGCGCGGCCAACGCGACGGTGACAAACGCTACTTCCACCTCGTCGGCAACCTGCCCTGGGCAATGCACAACGCCTGGTGGCAATACCGCTACTCGATGGACGAGGACCTGCTGCGCGAGAAGGTCTTTCCGCTGCTCCGCCGGGCGGTCAACCTCTACCTCCACATGGTCGTCGAGGAAGACGACGGGACCCTGCGCCTGCCGCCGACCTACTCGCCGGAAACCGGCGTCTTCGAGGACTGCAACTTCGACCTCGCGCTGCTCAAATGGGGCTGCCTCACCCTGCTCAAGGCCAGCGAGCGCCTCGGCATCGACGACCCGCTGATCCCCCGCTGGAAACAAGTCGCCGAAAACCTGCCGGACTACCCGGCCGACGAGCACGGCTACCGCCTCGGCCGCGACCGGACCTCCTCGGCCAACCACCAGCACTTTTCCAACCTGCTGATGATCTATCCGCTGTTCCTGGTCAACATCGAGCAGGAGGGCACCCGCGACGTCCTCGAACGCTCCTTCGAGCGCGCGCTGGGAACCGCCGGCCCCGGCCAGCGGCAGGCCATGGTCCAGGCCCACGCCGGCCCGATCGGTGCCGCCCTCGGCCTCGGCGACCGGACATTGGTCAGCCTCGAGCGCCTGCAGGGCGACCTCTACCCGAACGGCCTCTGGTATGAGAGCCCCTGCATCGAATCGACACTCGCCGCCGCCAACATCATCCAGGACATGCTGCTGCAGAGCTGGAGCAACCCGGCGCGCGACGAACCGGGCCCGATCCGCATCTTCCCTGCCCTGCCCTCGGCATGGAAAGACGTCGAGTTCCGCGACCTTCGTGCAGAGGGGGCCTTCCTCGTCAGCGCCAAGCGCAGCAAGGGCAAGACCGAGTGGATCCGCATCCGCAGCCTGGCCGGCGAACCGTGCCGGGTGCGGCCCGGGATGGAGGGCGAGATCATGGCCGAAGGCCCCGGCAACCCGCAACCCGTCCAAGTCGCCCCCGGAGTCTATGAACTGCAACTCGAACGCGGCGAGGAAGTGATGCTGAAAAGCGCCCCATCCACTGTCCGTTAGACTGGAATCCATCATCCGACTTGCCACGCGGGACGTGCTGACTTGCCGCCCAAAAAAGCTCCAATCCGTTGAAACACCTCGTCCTGGCCCTCTGCCAAATGCTAGCAATCGCTGCGGGTAGCGCCGCGGAGGATGCGGCGAAGTTCGCCGATGCGCCACCGGCCCTGCCGCGTGAGCCGGTCGATTGGGTGGACTGCCTGATTGGAACCTCCTCGTCGCGGTGGATGTTGTATCCGGGGCCCTCGATGCCCTTCGGGATGGTGAAACTCAGCCCGGACAACCAGGGCGACGACCCGGCCCGGCGGCACTGGAAGGCGGGCTACGAATACACCATCGACAACATCATGGGCTTCAGCCACGTCCACTCGTGGACGATGGGCGGGCTGCTCACCATGCCGGCCACCGGCCCGCTGCAAACACAGCCGGGGCCGGAGGACGATCCCGACGCCGGCTACCGGAGCCGGTTCCGGCACGAGACGGAAACCGCCGAGCCTGGCTACTACGCCGTCACCCTCGACGACCACGGCATCCGCGCCGAGCTGACCTGCACCACCCGCGCGGGTTTCCAGCGCTACACCTTCCCCGAATCCCGGGAGGCACGCATCCTGTTCGATCTGTGGATCCCCACCGAATACGGCACGCAGGTCACCAAGGCCGTGGTGGAAAAAGTCAGCGACACGGAAATCGCCGGCTCCGTCGAGATGTCTGCCGGCCTCCACTACAAGGCCGTTCATTACCAGGATTACACGTTGCATTTCGTGGCGCGCACCAACAGGGCCTTCGACAGCATGGACCGTTGGCAGCGCGATGCGGTGTCACGGGATGTCAAGGCGCTGAACGGCCGGGGAGACAACGGCGTCTGCCTCAACTTCAGGACGGCGCGGGGCGAGCATATCCTGCTGCAAACCGGCATCTCGCTGGTGAGCATCGAGCAGGCCCGGCTGAACCTCGATACGGAGATGAAACCCTACGGATGGGATTTCGACGCCTGCCGCAAGGCCGCCCGCAAGACCTGGAACGACCTGCTCGGACGGGTCACGGTCGAGGGCGGCCGGGAGAGCGACCGCCTGAAATTCTACACCAACCTCTACCGGGCGTATTGCGCCCGGACCATCTGGTCGGACGTGAACGGGAAATACACGGACATGTATGAGCGGGTGCAACAGCTTCCCGATCCCGACTCCCCGGTGTATGGCAGCGATGCCCTCTGGAACACCTTCTGGAACCTCAACCCGCTGTGGAACCTCGTCACGCCGGACGTCTCGGAAAAATGGGTCCGCTCGTTGCTCGAAATCCACGACAAGGGCGGCTGGCTGCCGAAGGGGCCGACCGGCATCGAGTATTCATCCATCATGGAGGCCTCCCACGCGATTCCGCTCATCGTGGCGGCTTACCAGCACGGCATCCGTGGATACGATGTGGAGAAGGCCTTCGAGGCGATGCTGCATAGCCAGACGACACCGGCGCGCAACCACCCGGCCGGCGGACATGTCGGCAACAGGGATTTGCAACCCTACCTCGAGCACGGCTACGTCCCCATCGGCAAGGGCTTCGCGTCCAATACCCTGGAGTATGCCTACGACGATTGGTGCGTCGCGCAGATGGCCCTCGCAGTGGGCCGCGAACGGGAATACGAACAGTTCTCCAAACGTGCGGAAAACTGGCGGAACCTTTTCGACAAGGAAACCGGCTTCATGCGGGCACGTCACCCGGACGGGAGCTGGCAGAAGGACTTTAATCCCTACGGCAGGGAGGGCGGCTGGGTCGAGGGCAACCCCTGGCAATACACCTGGTTCGTGCCGCAGAACCTGCCCGCACTCATCGAACTCATGGGCCGCGAGCGTTTCGTGGAACGACTCAACGAGGGCCTCGAAACATCCTCCCGGCACGACTTCAACGCCCCGAATGACCGCATGTCCACGGTGCCGATCAACCACGGCAACCAGCCGAGCATGCAGGTCGCCTACCTGTTCAACCACGCCGGGGAGCCCTGGCTCACCCAGAAGTGGACGCGCTCGATCATGGACCGCTATTACGGCGACACTCCGCACGACGGCTGGCCCGGCGATGAGGATCAGGGTCAGGGCGGAGCCTGGTTCGCCATGAGTGCGCTGGGCCTGTTCCAAACCGACGGCGGGTGCCGCGTCGATCCCATCTACGAAATCGGCTCACCGCTCTTCGACCGCGCGGTGATCCGGCTGGATCCCGCCTACCATCCAGGCGGGCGGTTCGTCGTCGAGGCCCGCAACAATTCTCCGAAGAACATCTACATCCAATCCGCCACCCTGAACGGCAAACCGCTCGACCAACCATGGTTCTACGCCAGCGAGGCGCTGGCCGGCGGACATCTTGTGTTGACCATGGGTGCCCAACCCAACAAGGCCTGGGGCACCGGCACCGCCGGCGTCCCACCCCCACCCCGTCACGGCACGGAAAAATGATCTCCCGCTCACCCACCTGCTTCCTTCACAAAAGTCAGGAGCCTTGGGCAAGCGGCTTGCTGGTGATGAGGCCGATGCCGCGGCCCTCGTTGCCGACCGCGTTGTAGAACAGGTAGTAGGTCTCGTTGGCCGGGTCCCAGACCAAGGAGATCTTGTGGGCGTACTGCTTGTCGAGCCCGGACGGATTCCCGCCGGCCTTGTAGAGCGGCTCCGGATCGACGGTCCAGTGGAGCAGGTCGCGCGAGAAGGCGGCCATGATGTGCGCACCGCCCCGGCCAACCCCGAAGAAGAAGGCGGTCCAGTGGTCGCCGTCGCGGAACACCTTCGCGTCGGCGGAGAATTGTTGGTTGTAACTGCCCTTGGGACCGTGGGGGATCACCGGGTTTTGCGGGTGGCGCCGCCATTCAAGAAGGTCGTCCGAAAACGCCAGTCCGAGCTGCTCGATCTTGCCGTTGGCGGCGTTGTAGAAGTTGTGGTAGCGCCCGCCATGCTCGACCAGCCACGGCTGATAGATGCAATCCTGCTCCCATTCGCCGCAGTCATCCTGGTGGATCGACAGGATCGGCTCGTCCTTGGCGCGCCGCCAGCTCAGTCCGTCGTCGCTCACAGCGACGCCCTCGTATCCCGGCCGCAGCTCGTAGCCGCCCTGGCGCGGATAGGCGCCGTAGAGCGACCAGAATTTCCCGTCCTTTCTCTTCAGCGTGCGCGGGGCCCTGATATCGTATGACTCGTAGAGGTAGGCACCGAGCACGACTCCGCCGTGGTCGAATTCGCCCTCCGGCCCGTAGCCCATGGCGAGGCGCGGGTTGGTCCAGTTCACGAGATCCTCGCTTTCGGCCACGAACGACTGGTAGCCCCTGCCATCGAAACCGATGAACGACAGATACCATTTCGGATCACCGGGGAGCTGGAACACGGTGGGCACATCGGTCATCCTGACATCCCCGTAGCCCTCGATTCCGGGCTTGGCGGGAATGACATGATCCGGGTGGTAATGCCAGCCGCGGTAGGGTGCCGACCACTTCGCGAGTGTCGCCGCATCGATCTCCGGCAGCTCGGCGGCATGCAGGACGCCGGCGGCCAGGATGAGCACCAGGGATTTCATAATGCTCGATGAGTGGAGTGCTCTCAGGGCCCGGTCACGACGGCTTCGGGCGGCAGTTGATATTCGTATTCCGCCGCGAGGCGGTTGAGTTCGGCCCGCAGCGGCTTGGTGAACGCTGCATCCTTGGCGAGGTTGCGGGTCTCGTAGGGGTCCTTCGCCAGATCGAAGGCCTCGGTGAACTCGGGCTTGCCGTGGTAATGGACGAGCTTGGCGGTGGTGGTGCGCACGCCGACGCAGGTCGGGGTGTCGCCGAGGTCCTTGTAGTAGTAGGCGAGGAAGGACTGGCGCCAGTCGGCCGGCTTGTTGCCCGCGGCGAGCGGCTTCCAGCTGACACCGTGCATTTCCGGCCGGGCCGGCAGTCCGGCGAGGTCGAGCCAGGTCGGCGCGAGGTCGATGTTGAGGACCATTTCATCGACGACGAGCCCCTTCGGGAACTCGCGCGGATAGCGGACGAGGAACGGGATGAGCAAGGATTCCTCGTAGAGCGCGCGCTTGTCGCCGCAGCCGTGTTCGCCGAGGAAATAGCCGTTGTCGCTGGTGTAGACGACCACGGTGTCGTCGGCGATCTTGAGTTCGTCGAGCGTGTCGAGCAGGCGGCCGAGGTTCTCGTCGATGCCCTTGATATGCCGCAGGTAGTCGAGGTGGACGGCGTTGTCGGCGAGGCCGCGCGGGTATTCGCCGGTTTCCGGGTCCGGTTTGTGATAGATCGCCGGGACCTTGAGATTCGGCACGGGACGGCTGGTTTCGCCGGCGTAAAGTTCGCGCAGGCGCTCGGGCAGGTTGGCCCCGCCGCGGCGGTTGTGCGGGCTCTTGAAGCCGAGCACCATCGAGAACGGCTTGGCGGCATCCCGGTTCTGCTTGAGCCATTCGATGGCGAAGTCGGTGCTGACGTCATCGACCCAGCCCTTGGTCTGCACCATCTCGCCGTTGATCTGGAACGGGCAGTCCTGATAGATGCCCTGGTTGATGAAGCTGGCCGAGTGCTGGAACCCGGGGCGACCCTTCTGGTTGCCCATGTGCCACTTGCCGAAGTAGGCGGTGCGGTAGCCGGCGTCGCGCAGCAGCGTGGCATGAGTCACCGAGTCCTCGGGGAAGGGCGTGTGGTTGTTGGTGATGCCGTTGACATGGTTGTAGAGGCCGGTGAGGAAGGCCGCGCGGCCGGGCGAGCAGATCGAGTGCACGACGAAGGCCTGGCGGAAACGCACGCCTTCGGCCGCGAGGCGGTCCATCGCCGGCGACTCGAACCAAGGGAAGCGCGCCTTGTCGCCCTGCTCGCGCTGGACGACCCCCATCGCGTCCCAGCGGTGGTCGTCGGCGATCACGAAGATGAAGTTCGGCCTTGCCACCTCGGCGTGCGCGATGAGCGGGAGCGTCGTCACGGCGGACAGGAGCCGGCCGATGGCCGCAAGACGGCACCAGGCGGTGCGGAGCGAATCCGCGAGCCTGAAGACCATGGTTCCACGCGGACGGGACGTCGAAGGGAACAGGGAGTGACGGTAGTGCTTCATGTCTTTCACTGAAGGTTTTCTCACTTGATGAAGCCCTCCTCCGCGGTCCATGCCGCGTCCAGCGGAAGCCCATGGTAAGCCCGCGCGAGGGTGGCGATGTTGCGGTCGTCGCCCCTCAGTTCACGGACCGGACGGCTGAGGATGGGCTCCAGCGGAACCAGGCCGCTGCCATGCTTGCGAGGCTTGGTGAAGCCGTAGAGCCCGACACCCGCCGCCTGGGCCTCGGGAACCACCTTGGTGGCGTCCATGCGGTTCCAGAGCGCCAGGCAGGTGATGAGCCGGGTGTGTTCGCCGACCATGTTCTTCGCTCCCTGGATGCGTTTCATGTCGCCGGACTCGTTCATCAGCCAGTCGGCCTCCCTGTACATGTCGGAGTTGATGACATGCGGATGGTCCATGTGGTTGCTCGTCACCCAGATGATGCAGTCCGGGTTCGCCTCCTTGGCGGCCTTGCGAATGGCTTTCCAGCAACGGTCGATGGCCTTGCGGCTGTAGGCGAGGTCCTGCTCCTTCGTGAGTTTCCCCTCGCCGGGAAATGGCTCACCCATCAACTGCTGGTAGAGTTTCTTTTCGCAATCGAGCCACTTGCCCCCGGTGGAGAGCCGCTTCGGCTGCCACAGCCAGTCGATCATGAAGCCATCGATCCCGGTCTTGCTGACGGCGTCGGTGATCGACTTGGAAAGGTAGTCGAGATACTCGTCGGTGTAGGGGATGTGATAGTCGGCGGGCGCGCCGTAGCTGAGCTCGGGGTGGTCCGCGGCCCACTTCGGGTTGGCGGAAATGCAGAAGTATCCGAACACGAGCATGCCTTCCTGATGACCGAGACGGACCATCTCGGGCAGGAAGTCGTGCTTCAGTCCCGGTTGTTCCGGCACGAAGCCGTTCTTGTACCAGGCGTATCCGTTGCAGGACACCGCGAAGGTCTGGATGACATTGGCGCCGATGGCCTTGTACCAGGCGACATGCTGCGCGGGATCCGCCTGGCTCCACGATCCGGGAGCAGCGAACTGGCGCCTGCCACCCCAGTTGAAGTCCAGGCAGTAGGACTTGATGCTGTCAGGCACCGCAGGCTTGGCCGCCCGGACGGTGTCGGGGCAGACGTGGCAGGCGATGGCAAGGGCGGCGGCGATGCGGAGGTGGCGGAAGTTCATGGTTCTGGGAGTTGAGTGGGGATTCTTGTCCGTGGTTGCTTTCATGATGGTGCGCCAGGGGGGCGAATCTGCATTCCTGGATAACCTACTTCTCGAGTTCGATCATCGCCCGGCCGAGGGCGTCACCGGTGAGCAGGTAGGTCTCGGCGTTGTGATTGTAGTGGAAGCCCTGGCCCTTCGGTGACACGGACTCATCGCGCCAGTAGCCAGTGGTATCGACCGAGCCCACCGTGCCCGCGAGGTCCGGATGGCGCTCGGGATCGCTCACCGCTAGCTGCGCCTTGAAAATGACGTCGGCGCTGCTGCCCGGGTCCCAGCCACCGCCGCCGAAGCCGACCGTGGCCACCGTGAAGGGCGCATCCTTGACGGTGTTCCCGGGATAACGGTCCTCATAGTAGTTGCGCAGGCTTTCGATCAGGTTGACGAGGTTCTGCTCGTATCGCAACGCCGCGGCACCGGCCTCGCCGGAACCCTGCTCGCCGCCGTCCTTGTGACCCTGCCACCAGACGAAGCCGGCGATCTCGAACCCCTGGTCCGCCCACTGCGGATACTCAGTGGCGAAGTGGTCTAGGATGTCGGTGACGTTGAAGACCGAGTAAACCTCCCAGTTCTTCTTCCAGTCCGCGCCGGACCCGGGTTCGTTGGTCTTGCTGGATCGATGCTCCGCCGTGGCGAGGTAAACCACGCCGCCATGGCGGACCTGCGAGCCTTTCGGGTAGGAAAGGTCGGCCGCCCAAGCGGGCGCACCCATATCGGCCCCGTCGAGAAAGCAGTCGTCGTATTGCTTCCCGGCATACCACACGAAGGGACTCGCCCCCCCGTCCGCCGGCCAGCGGTTGGGCGACTGGCCGTAGCCGGCATAGGTGAAGGTTTCGCCGTCCTCGGTGCGGTCGAAAGACCCGCTGCCGGGGGGCAGGAAATCCCAGCTCAGGCTGCGGTTGCCGATGCAGCTCTTGATAAGGAGGACCGGCGCGTCGTGGTGGTATCCCATCACATGGCCAAACCCGAGTTCGGGCCCGAAGCTGTCGCCCGCCACGTCAGGCTTGAGCGGTCCGGCACCGATGTCGGAGACCACGCCGCGGTAAAAGACATCGTTGCGCACCGTCCAGCCTCCGGACGCTTCGTCGAGCATGTTCGGAAAGCGGTTCTGGACCTTGGTCACGGTTTCCAGCGTCCCCGGGCCCTCGCCGTAAACTCGCCCGAAGCCGACCATGTTCGACTGCCCGGAGAGGATGTAAACCTTCACCGGCTTGCCGGTGGCACCCTGGTCCGCGGGGTCGGGATCGGGCAGCGGCAGCGGGATGCCGGGCTGGTCCTGCGGGTCGGTCGGGTCGGTGAACGAAGCCGCCACCTCATACCAGTCGCCCGCCCGGTCCCCATCACTGTTAGACAGGTTCGGGTCAGTGCCGGTGTTGGTGGCGTCGACGAACTTCCCGGTGTTCGTTTCCACCGTATCGGAAAGGCCGTCGCCATCGCTGTCGACTACGGCGGGGTTGGTCCCGGTGTTGGAGGAATCGATCCACTTGCCGGTGTGCGTTTCCGCCCGGTCGCTCAAGCCATCGGCGTCGGTGTCGGCCAGGGTCGGATCGGTCGCCGGACGCCCCCCGGCACCCGCAACTTCCGCGCCATCTTCGAGTTGGTCGCCGTCGCTGTCCGGGTTGTTGGGATCGGTGCCGTGGAGATACTCGCCGAGGTTGTCGAGACCGTCGTCATCCGGGTCGTCGCCGGGCTTGAGCGCGGTCGCGGAGGCCGGGCGGGTGTGCGCCAGCTCGAAGGGATCGGGAATCCCGTCGCCGTCGGCGTCGGTGGCCCATTCGAGGCGCTTGCCGTTGATCTGCAAGGCGCCGTTCAGGCCGCCGATGGTGCCGAGGCGGTCGTCGGGATCAAGGGTGCCGGTGATGCCCCCGGTGGCGCTGACGAGCACGTAGGCTCCCGCCTCGACGCCACCCAGATCGGTGAAGGTGAAATCGCTGAAACCGAGCGCCCCATCGCCGATGTCGACCGTGCCGGTGACCTCGATCCGGTCGCTCGGCCGGCCCGCGGCGTCGAGCTGGAGTTCGATCGTGCCTTCGCCCGCGGCCAGCGCGGAAAGGTCAAGCGTTCCCACGATGCCGAGCGGACCGGTCGGCGCTCCCGGAGCGAGCTTTCCACCGGCGGGCACCACAAGATCGTTCTTGATCGGACCGGTGCCGGCCAGCGTGCCTCCGGTGAATTGGAAGCCCGAGTAGACGCACTCGACCGGTCCGTGCAGGGCGAGGGTGCCTTCCGCGAGCTTGATGGTGCCGATCCGCGTGCCGCCCTCGACCGTCCAGGTGCCCGGCCCCTCCTTGCGGAAATCGGCGTAGCGGTTGCCGCCCTCGAAATCGACCTCGCCGATGGTGTTGCCGGTGGTGGAGCCCGCGAAGGTGATCCCGCCTTTGTCGCCCTTGCCGCTTTCATAGGGCAGCATCACGCCGCCGAGCGCCATGCTGCCTTCGGTGGGCGCAAAGGTGAGGCCGAGATAGATTCCGCCGGAGTTGTCGGCGATCCGCACGGCCGGCTTGCCGGTGATCGCCGAGGTGATGGTGTGGTCCACGTTCGGAACCGCATTCGTGATCGTGCCGCCGGGCCCGAACTTCAGGGTGTGTCCCTCGATCCGGAATCCGGAGCTGGCCGCGGTGAACTCGAGCGCCTTGAGACTCACGTCGCCGCCCAGCGTCACCGTGCCCGGTGTGCCCTCGAAGACAGCCTTGCCGCCGTCAACCCACGCCGCGTCATACGGGCCACCGGAAACGGGGCTCCAGGATTTCGTTGTCGCGTCCCACTTGCCGCCACCCGAGCGGTAAAGGACGGTTTCGGCCTGCGTCGCCGGGATGACGAGCACAGCGGCGATCAGGAGTTTGAAGGAACAGCTCTTGGTAAATGGTCTCATCGAGAGTTTCGGTTTTGATTCGTTGGAAATGCCCGGTGCCCGGCATCCCGTCCGGGCCCTCCCATTGCTACAGGACCGGGACGCGGGATCTTCATGAAATCCTCCGGACAAGCTCACCCAAAGCGGGCAGGCCGGGGATCCTCCGCCAGCGGCACGCCTTCCTTCACGACATCAACGGCACACCGGCTCTCAGACCGGATCGAGGCGGAGGGTGAAAGAGTGGTCGACTCCACGGCGCCAAGGGTCCCTGCCGGTGGCGAGGAAGTGGGGCGAGAACGTCCTGACATCGAGCGTGTGACCATCGGGTCGCAGGGTGAGAAGGCGCAGCCAGCCGTCGCCGCCGTTTCCCCGCTCGTCGGAGCCGCCGCCGAGGCCCTGGGCATTGAAGAGCATCTGGTGGACGCTCCGTCCGTGGTCGTTGGGATCGCTGCGATAGCCGACGTGGCGTCCCATGACGTGCCCGCAAAAGACGAGATCGATCTGCCTGGCAGGCTTGACGAGGGCTCTCCAAAGATCCTCGCCGTCGTGGGTGTCGCCGGATTTCCCGGTGGGATACCAATGGGCATTTCCGGGGCGCGAGTGGTCGCCACAGCGGCGGTTGTCATCGTTCAGGTAGGAGTGGACAAGCAGGAGGCCGCGGTGCGAGGCGAACTCCGGGCGGGCCATAAGCTGCGAGGCCCATTCCACCGCCGCCTTCCGCGGGCCCCATTCGAGGGCGACCACGACCCACGGCGGGCCGTGCGGCGGAGTGATCACATAGGCCGCGTTCTCAAGCGTCCGCGCGCCGAACGAGTTGGGCGCGGATTCAATCCAGATCCCCCGGCCGCGGCCGTCGGCGACCAGGGGGTTGTCGGTGAGGGAAAAATGGTTGTTGAAGCGGGTGCGGCGGTCTTCGGCGTTGCGTTCGCCGTAGTCATGATTGCCGGTCGCGATGATCACGGGCACCCGGTCGTCGAGGATCGACAGAGCCCGTTTCGCCGATGCCCACTGCTCGGCACCATTCCGGTCGCCCCAGCCCCGGCCGCCGCCCACGGCGATGTCGTTCTGTTCGACGAGGTCGCCGACGTGCAGGGCGAGCCCAATGTTCCAGGGTTTCGCGTGATCCGCGACCCAGCGCGTCATCGACTCGAAGATCGGCTGGTTCTTGGCGAACTTGGCGTAGTTCTGGGTGTCGGGAAACACCACCGTCGTCCATCCCGCGCCCGGACCGGATGCCGCATCGGGAAAGTCCTTGATCGCCAGTGGCCGGGCGGCCCGGGCGGAGCGGAATCCGGCGACCGACGCGCCGGTGCCAGTGGCCATCGCCATGAATTTTCTGCGGGACAGGGACATGAGGGAGTTGCGCTGGGTGGAACTCATTCGCCCAACGGGACGGGTGGACTACGGGAAAAAAAGGCGGATTCCTGCACCGGTTTGGCTTCCACCTCCTCAGGCCTGATGCCCAGTCGCACCCGGCGCGGCTCCTCCGCTCCGGGGTTGCCGTTCGGAGAATCGGGGAACGAAAGGTGTGGATCCGGATTTCATTCCCGGGTTGTTCATTCGGCTTCTTCAAACACGTCCTGGATCGCCTCCAGCATCATAGTTTTATTGCCTTGGGTCGGCGCGACGATGCCTCCCTCTCCGAATTCATTCCATGCATAGATCGTGAAGGCCTTGCGCATGGTGCCGTCCTTGCGCGGCAACCCGAGTGACGGGTGTTCCGCCAGCGCATCCCTCATTGCCCGGAGTTCCCCGGCCCATTCGTCACGGGTCGGAAAGCTGAAAAAGCGTTGGTAGTGCGGTGGTGCCTTGGGATACGTCCACGGGCGCGGGTTCCAGCCGGCGGCGAGGTAGGGCATCCAGGGAAGCGGATCGTCGACGCGGTTCGCAAGCGTCCCGCGGGCCTGGGCGGCAAGCGTTGCGTAGGAGTGCTCGGCGGCTCGTTCCTCGACCTCCGGGACGCACATGTAGGTGCCAGTGAAATCGAAGAGTGCGGCCGGCGGCCACTTGGCACCCAGCGGCGGCGTTTGGCCGGAAATCCCGACCCCGATGATCATCTCGCCCAGGCCGGCATCGCGCACCGCGGCCCGCAGGGTGTCGAGACGCTGCCGGCAGAGGTCGAGGTCGTTGTCATTCGCCCGCAGGAACTCGGTGATGCCGTGGATCTTGAACACCAGACGACCGTCAACCCGCAGGTAGCTCGGGTGCTTCATCGCTTCCACCCAAGGAGTAATGCAGGCGGCCCACTCTTCCTCACCCACCGCCGAAAAATTGGGCGAGTTGCAGTATTCGATGCAGAAACGCATCTTCCCGGCCTCGGGTGAGGTGAGGAAGGTTTCGAGGCCCCGGTTTAGCCGCGGCGCGTGTTGGGTCTCCCGGCCGCCGGGCTTCGGGAAGTACCAGAGGATGGCGAAGAAATCGACGCCGTGGCCGGCGGCCGCCACGATCTCGCGATCCATGGTGGCCTGGTCATTGTATTCGCCGAGCAGCGGCACGCGCTCCGGATAATCGGGACGCCAGTCCGGCTGATCGATACTCCAGCCCTGTCCGTGCCACTTGTTTGGCAGCTCCTTCCACCAGCCGGCGAAGTAGTTGACACCCACCAGCACGCCATTGTCGGGCTCTCCGAAGTCACCCATCTTGCGGACGAACAGGGGCCAATCCGTGGCCGCATGATGAAGCCGCGGCTGTTCGAAGCAGTCGTAGGTCCAGAACAACATGCCACTAACGCCGGCATCCAGCGCGAGGTCGCGCACCCGCACCATGCTGTCGACGGCCTCCCCGAAGGTCTCCTCGACATGGTCGAAGGCTCCGAGTTCGCCCATGATGACGGGTTTTCGCCTGAGGATCCCAGCCATCTCCGGCGTGAAGAACCCCGTCGATGCCAGATTCAGGCGGAAGGCCTCGTCCACCGACTCGTTCCGGTTGTTCCGGTAAAAATGCACATCGAGGAAATCGAGCGGCCCGGCGCCAAGCGACGTCAAAGTGGGTGGGTAGCGTTCGTCCTTGGTCTTGCCGGGCCACACCCCGGCGTGAACCGCCGGGTCCTTGCCGACGGCCCGCGGGACGAAGACCCCCTCGGCCACCAGCATCTCCGGATCGATCGCTTTCACGGCCGCCAACATGCGTTCATGATAGTGAAGGTACCCCTCGTCCATCAGCGCCTGCCGCTGGTCGGTGGAAGCCATGTCATAGGTCCTGCCGTTGGCCGCGGTGAACGCTCCCTCCTTCATGGTGAAGGGCCACTGGTCGGCACGCAGATAGGCTTCGTTCTGGCATTGCAAGCCCAGCAAGGTGGGCAGGAGGCGCGGCTCCTTCTCCTTCACGTAGGTCAGGAACGAAGTGACATGTTCGACGCGGGCATCGATCCCCTCCCTGGTGAGAATCAGGGCGTTTTTGTTGTGACCGTTGCCGTGAATATTCCGGTGTCGATAGTAAGCATTGAGCGGAATGCCACCGTCGCCGAAGGTCGGAAACACGCGGATCCCATGGCGCGTCGCCCGGCGCAGGAAATCCAGCACGTTCTCCATGTAGGGTTCGTAGAGCGCCCCGGTGGTCCCGAAGTCCCCCGCGATGCCGGGATTGACCTTGGTGCGGCCGATGATGAACACCCGCACCGTGTTGTAGCCCGCCTGGCTCAAGGCACCGAACATCGCCTCGGCCTGCTCGGGATCGTAGTGCGCCCTGGTGTTCTCGGTATCGGCATTGAAGGTGGCGTGGTCACCCCGCAGGCGCACGTAGTTGAAGCCCTTCACGAAGAAAGGCGCCTTGGAGCCGGCGTGAACAAACCGCGCCCTGTCGCCGCCCGGTTGAATACCGATGCGTTCAAGCGGCTGGAACGGCTCCTGCCCTGCCGCAAGCAGGGAAGAGGCGAGAAGAACGGGGAAGAGAATGCGTGCGGTCATTTGGCGGGGCTGGATATCTTGTCGGAACGATTCACCCGCTCCATGACCAGCACCCAGTCCTGCGGTGATGGCACGTTCGGTGACTTCCACTCGCCGGAGAGCTTGTGGACGCCCAGATCGTAGCGTCGTCCGGAAACCGGGTCGAAATAGAAGGCCGACCAGGATCCGGGCTGGATTCCCTTCATCGCAATGCCGCCCCACTGGTAAACGCCGCGGATCGGCTGATAGATCACCCGCACCCTGCCTGGGATCCCGGCGGCAAAGGCATCTTTCCCGACCCATTCGGGATGCTCCGCGAACTGCTGCCACGGCAGGCTTTCGAGCAGTGCCTTGCCCCGACCGAGCTGGGCGGAGCCCGGGAAGTGCATGCCCTCGTTCCAGGTCGTCAGGTCGTAGGGTTGATGATCCCAGCCTCCCCAGTTGCCGTGCTCTTCCGGCGTGCCCATGTGCCAGATGCCGGCGGCTCCGTAGGTGTGACCGGCCGCGCCGGCCAGCATCAGGGCCCAGAACTGATACCGCTGCAGGTAGTCGGGGTTTTGCTGCATGTGGAGCTCATAGCACGACTCACCGCTGACAAATGGTTTCAGCGGGCTGTCGTCCGCCGATTTCCTGAGCTTGGCGAGCACCTGACTCACCGTCTTCCACGAGTCATGACCGGTCGCGTCCATGTCGAAGTCGAAGACCGCATGCCCCTCCAGCGCGCCTCGCAGATGGGAACTGTGATTCGTCAGCAAGCGGCCAAAGGGATCGATGGCATCGACATATTCCGCCAGCTCATGCCATGCCCCCTGCTTCTTCTCCGTCTCACCGCCGAGGATCCAGATCACCGGGTAGGCGCCGTAGCGCGCGGTAACGGTATTCCCCTTCCTCCGGAGCGGCGAAACGGACCTTCCACGTCTTGCCGCCATCCCAGAAGGCGGGAACCTTCCACTCCCTTCCGTCCTTGCTGAAAAACACATCGACTTCGACTTCCAGGAAGGGATTGCCGCGGACCTTCGACGACTCGAAGGCGGCCTCGAAAACGGTATTCACTTCCGCCGCCGTCGCCGGAAGCGCCGCCAGCATGACCGTCAATGCGAACTTCCTCATTGGTCTCATGGTTCAGCGATCACGAACGGCTTGCGGATTTCCACATCGCCGCGACGCGATTCGGGATGCACCTTCAGAGCCACGACTTTGCCGTCCTTGACCCGCGCTTGGACAGTCGTCTGCCGGGGCGCATGGAGTTTGAAATGGACGTCCCATTCCTCCGGCCAGGCAGGGAGCAGCAGGATGCGATCGCCCTCGCATTGCATCAGCATCCGCTGAAGCGCGATCTGGAACACGCCGATCTGGTCCTGGTCCGGCGTCCAGTCGTAGTTGGGCCCGTAGAAGCCCGGAAAACGGTATCCTTTGGCCTTGTCCCGCGCCCGTTCGACCACCATCGCCCGCGCCTCATCGGTCAGCCCGAGCATGGCCGCCCAGATGGGGCCCTGCTGCCAGCCCATGTTGACCTTGTGGCGACGGGCGTGGAAACTGCGGATGGCGGTCCGCAACCCGTCCTCCGAGGCGGTGGCCAGGGTGAAGAGATGAAACGGGAAAACAGCATATAACTCGGGATTCTCGAAGTTGCGCATCCTGCTCTTGATCTCCCTGGCCGCGGCGATCCGGGTCTCCCCGCCCTCCCCGGTCATCGGGATCTCCGGTTGGTCGGCCAGTTGTCGTTCCCACTCCGCCCGGACGGCGCCGGGCACCGGCAGGGTCAGCAGGCGGGGGATCAGATACCGCATGGCCGCGACGTCGGGCGTCGGGTCGACCACATCCCAATAGGTTTCGAGCGATTGGGCAGGATCATAGCGGATCCTGCCCTCTTGGTCCCGCTGCCAATGCTGGTCGTAGAAGCGGAAGGTTTCCACCGCCATGGGAATGAGCGTGTCGTCGCGAAATGCGGTGTCCCCGGTTGCCTCGTAGTAATCCAGCATCATGCCGACGATTTCAATGATGCCCACCCAATGGCGGCGGATGAATTGGTTCTGGGTGGTCCCGTGGGGCAGGTCCCCGCGCTCGAACCCGTAATTGCCATCCGCGTAGTTGCCCCAGAAATGCGCGGTCTCCGGAAACTGGGCGCCGCCATGGCCGAAGTAGGTCTTGGTGGCCGCCACCCTCAAGGGAAGCTGGTCCCGGTACATCCGGAACAGGGGCCGCATCAGCTCGTAATCGCCCGAATACAGCATGGACCAGTAGGGCAGCCGGGTGTTCTGCAACCAATACGGGCCGCCCCAGCGCCGGTAGTCGGGATCGAACACCTCATCCACCGTGAACAAGGACCCGTTGAACTTGATCGGCAGCTTGCCGCGTCCGGCGCAGGCATTGATGTAACGTTGCAGGGCGTAGGCCTGGCTGACTACCTGCGGGTCAGAACGCTCAGTCCCGCTTGAGTCGTCGCCGATGCCTATCCAGCTTCGATCCCAGAACGCATGCCACCATTCACGGTGCGCGTCAAAGCGGGCCGCGTGGTCGGCGGGTATCCGCGCGGCCAGGGCGTCCGCCTGCTTCCGCCATTCGGCGGGCGAGTCCGCGAAGTCGGTGAGCACCGTGATCTGGATGCGCTGGTCGGTGGAGGGTTCCGCGCTTGCCAGCACCAGGTCGGATTCCGCCCGCATGCCCTCGCCCCGGATCACCGCACCGAAGGTTCGTTGCAGCAACGGGTCGCGATGCTTGGAGATCTCCTCCTCCAGCCCCGTGTGCCGCATGTTGCGCTCCCAGATCGACTCGGTGTTGTGATGGCACCACGCGATGCCCAAGCCGTCATGTGGCAGGACGGTGTCGGGGTGCACCTTGCACAGGTCGGAAAAATTCTCATAGCTGCTGTGCGATTCCTTCTCGCGCCCCTCGACCCGGTCAAGCATCCGCGTTTCCGTGCGCCAGATTTCAACGGAAGTCTTGGCCGAGACCGGCTGCGGACTATGCAGGTCCACCTGCACCACCGGATGGTGGGCATCGATCCAGACCCGGACGATCACCTCGCCGGCCGCGATCTCGATGTGCCCGTCGCGCAGCTTCAGGCTTTTCTTGAATGGCACGCCGGGAAGAACCAAGGGCGGGTCGGTCTGGATCCGGACGCGCCCGATCTTGAGCAGGCGGGCGAAGTCGTCGTAGGCATCGGTCTTGGAGAGCAGCAGCACGAGGTCGCCGGTGGGCTCGACCCAGACGTTGGCGGCGACATCGCCGTTGCCGAGCGGCATCGAGCCGAGGGAATCGTCGCTCGGCGAATCCCAGATGACATCATCGATCCCGGGTGCCGTTCGATCGACCCGTTCATCCGCCAGGCAAGACGCCGCAAAGGTCGCGCTGATGATTCCTGTGATGATTGGTTTCGCATTCATGGGATTCGGATTTCAGGATTCGGAAACTTGGGACTCCTTGGGAATCTGGTGCTCCGTCATTTGGAAATTTTCGGCCCTGCAAAAGCACGGTTGCTCCGGGTTGGGAGCGCGACTCACTCCGATCGTTTCCAGCCCTTTGGCAGGGGCGGCCGGACGGTGCCGATGGCGTTCTCGGCATGATAGATTTCGATCAACTCGGCGAATGCCTCGTTGCAGAGGTCGTTCGGGCTGCCGCCATTGGTTTTCAGTTCGGAATCGAGCAAGGCGCGCAGGTAGAGCTGCCGCCAGCGCCATGACTTCCTCGCCTGGGGCGTCATGGCGGCGTCCACCTTCCGCATCGTGGCGTAAGCCTCCTCGGCGCCTGGATCGTCCCTCGGTTCTGCGCCCCGTGACGGGAACCAGTTCATGAGCAGCGGTACTCCTTCCAGTTTCCCCGGCCACCAGCGCATCCGGTGGTTCCGCTCGAGCGTCCGGATGACCTCCGCCACCTCGGCCACCACATCCGGCGAGAACTCGAAGGCGATGTATTCCTCCACCGTTTCCGCCGCCGGGCGGTCGCTCCAGTATAACTGGCTGTAGACGAGATAGTTATGGAAATGGGTGGCGAAGTAGATGCCGCGATGGGGTTTTTGCGGGACCGAGGTGCCGCGCCATGTACCGGCGGTGAAGCCGCCCTGGTCGTAGCGCGAGGTGCGGAGGAATTTCCCGGTGCCTGCGACCACGCCGCGCACGTCGTTGCCGACGATGCGCACTCCCCCGCCCCGCCGGTCCTTGATGAGGTATCCCTCCGTGCCGAACCCCGGCGCGACCGCCAACTCCACGGTGAGCGCTGCTTCCCCTTCACGATTCACCCTGGCCTCGCAGCGTTGTCCGAGCTGCCGTTCGAACACCTCGCCGAGCCTTCCCAGCACCTTGTCCGCCTGCGGGCGAAGGATCAGCCGGACCGAGTCCCCCGCCGCGCCCGCGGGCTGGAAACAAAGCACGGCCAAGGCCACTCCGATCAGGCCACGCAGGGCGAAGGGGAAACGGTGGGCGATGGATGGAGGGTGGTTCTTGCCGTTCATTTCTTCTCGAGTCGCCCGGATCCCATCATCGGCTCTTCGTGGCGCAGGCGGTGACGATTTCCTGCCAGCGCCAGTCGTGTTTGACCCATTCGGGGGCGGTGCGTTCGAGAGTGGCGAGCGTGGCTTGGATCTTCTGTTTGCGTTCCGGATCGGCGTTGCCGTCGTCAAGCAGATCGAGCAGCTTCCTGCCGGTCTCCGTGGCGGGGCCGAAGTAGGTCGCGGCGTATTCGTTCAGAATCGCATCCACGGACTGGGAAGGATCCCGGAACCATGACAGGAACATCACGGAGGCGATGTCGGTGTTCCAGCGCTCGGCGTAGGGCCAGCCGCCTTTCATCAGCGCGGCATCGTAGCTGTTGAACTCGTCCTGCAGTTGTTTCCAGTAGTCCTTCTTGACCAACATGCCGCGGTGGTTCCGATACATCAAGATCTCCGGAAACACCATCAAGGGGCGCTTGGCGTCGTTGTAAAGCTGGCGGTCGACCGGATCCTTCCTCCGAGAAGGCTCCTGTCGGGTTTGTCGGCCGTCTCAGGTGCCTGAAACCGGCTTCAAGGTGAAGGAACTGACGGAGATGCCCTGTTGCGGCGGGTTGTCGCGCCAGAAGCGCAGGGTGTTCACGCCCTCCTTCAGCGTGACCGTGACCGGCTCGGAATCCTGCCACTTGCCGAGCGTGAAGGGCAGCGTCAGCGTGGTCGCGGAGCCGCTGTCATTGACGGCGACGTTGAGCCGCTGGTCGTAGTTGGCGGTGACCACCTTGGCCGTCAGCGAATAGGTGCCGGCACGGGGCGCGTTGACCTGGTATTCGAAACGCGAACTGTCGCCCTGGCTCGGCCCGGTCGGATCGACCTTCGGGCCCTTGGCATAGTAGTCCTTGGCATAAGTGTCCGAGATCCGCTCGCAGACGTTGCCGTAGATGTCGTGGAGCCCCCACGGATTCGGTTTCTTCTGGCCGACCGGATGCGACTTGCCGCCCGAGTTTTCCTTGAACCAGGCATAGTCGCCGAGCGCCGAGGGGTCGTCGCCGAAGAACCACTTGGTGTCCGTGCCCGCGCGGGCGGCATACTCCCACTCCGCCTCGGTCGGCAGGCGCACTTCCTGACCGGTTTTCTCGGCGAGTTTCTCGCAGAATTCGCGGGCGTCCTGCTCGCCGACATTGTCAACCGGATGGTCCGGGCCCTTGGTGGAACGGCTGGGATTGGAACCCATGATCGCTTCATACTGGGCCTGGGTCACCTCGTACTTGCCGAGGTAATATCCCTTGGTGAGCTTGACCTCGTGCTTCGGCACCTCGACGCATTCGAAGCGGCCATCGGTCGTGCGCTCGCCGCCCATGGTGAAGGTGCCGGGTTTGATGTACACCAGTTCCATTTTCACCCCGTTGGCGAGGTCGAGGCTCAATTCCTTCGGCGGTGCGCCGTCAGCAGGCGTCACCGCGGCCCGAAATCCCCAATCGTTGTATCGACCGTAGCCACCGCTGAGCAGGCGCGCCCCGGGAGAGCAGCGCTCGATGCCGTCCTTCCAGGTGCCGCCGCGCAGGATCGTCAGACCCTGGCGGGCGAAACGCGGCAGATAAATCTGCTGGCCGCCGGCGAAGCTGCGCATCACCAGCACGTCCCGCGTGCTGCCGGCGGGCTTGCTGAAGGCGGCGCTGGGAATCGAGATGGTGCCGTCCGCGCCGTAGGCGATCTGCTTGTCCTCAGGCTTGATTTCGGTGGCGAGAAGTTCCTCGGCGACCGACAGCGGCGAGTTGGATTCGCCAAGTTCGGTGCCGAGTGCGGCCAGCGTCTTGGTGCCGGCCTTCTCGATGATCGCGCGCTGGGTGCGGAACGAGAGGGTATACCAGGGGCCGGCCGTGCCCTGGTCGTTCTCGCCGTAGAGCCGCGGTTCCCCCGCAACGTCGCCGGCCCATTGCGCCCGCTTGACCTTCAGGAAGGCGTCGCGGTGGGGACGGGCCTGGGTGGTGGCGACGAAATCGTGGTCGTTCTTATAGCGGGTGCCCGTCCAGCCGCCGCCCCAATTCGGGCCGAGGTTGACGACCCAGCCATCGGGCGTCCAGCGCGCCAGCGCGCCGTGGCCGCGACTGGGCTTGGCAATGGTCGGGATGCCGTGGGCGCGGAGGATAAAGCGCCCGATGAACGCGCGGCGGCCGCAGACTCCGCCATTCATGAGGATGTTCTGGTAGCGCTGCAACTCGGGCCGGTCATATTTCACGTCGCCGGAGCCGTAGCGGACGTCGCTGCCGACAAGGCCGGTGTAGCGCCAGCCGTGGTTCGAGGTGTAGATGTGATCGGGCCGGAAATTGCGCAGCATTTCACGTCCCCACGTCAGGGTCTCGTCGGGTTCGTCGCCATCGACGACCATGCGCAGGCTCCAGACATCCAGCGTGTCGAAGGCCGGGTCGAGTTCGCCGGCGAGATAGGCCTTCTCGTAGTGCAGGTAGCGCTTCACCGGATCGACGGTGTCCGGCGCGTCGGTGAGCGCCGGCGGGTTGTCCTGCTTGACCGGCACCGCGTGTTCCAGGGCGATCGCGAGCGCCAGCCGCTCGAGCACGCCACTTGAGGCCTTCCCGCTGGCCTTGCGGATGTCGGTGTAGATCTCCATCGCGCGACCGTAGTTGCCGTCCTTGGCGCCATCGGCGACCAGCATGCGTTTCATGAGCTGCGGGTCCGAGAGCAACTTGTCGATGAGCGCCGCCTGTTCCTTGCCCTGCTGCGCAAATTCCGCCAAGCCCTTGGGCGTGGCCTCGTGCAGGACGACAAACTTCGCCAACTTCGGGTCGAGCTTGTCACTGGACAGGAACGCGTTCACCTGATCGGTCTTCGCGGTATCCGGCAGCTTGGCGGTGAGTTCCGTGCGCAACTGCTCGAGCATGCGCGCATACTCGGCCTCGTCGGCGGCCCAGGCATTTGCGGCTCCGACCGCGAGGGTGAGGAATGTCAGGAAGAGATTCTTGATCATGTTCATGGTTGGTGGGTTGCCCTCACCGATTGACCATCCTGCCGGGGGCAGCGGGGTTCAAGGCTGGCGAAGGTTACCAACTTCATACACCGCTCAAGAACCGACTTTCCCAAAAAATTTCCGAAGTTTCCTACCCCTGTTTGGGCAGGGTGGGCCTCATCTCCCCTACCCCAGGAAGGAAATCGTCGGGGCGGTCGCGGCAGGTGCGCAGTCCGACACTTGAAGCTCAGGGCGTCGCGCCGATACAACCGGCGCCGGCGCCGGTGCCGATGTCGTAGCCGCTGACCGGCCTGCCCTGCCAGCTTTGGATCTCGCTTGCCCGGCCGTTGCTGGCGGGGTGAAGAAACCCGCCAACTCCCCCGAAATCAGGGAGCGGAACCGATCCGCCGGGCCCGGATGCCGCTGCCACCGATCTTCGTGAAGGTGTCCACCGGACCCACGTTGCCGACGACGACCCAGTAGTTGATGTCGCCGGTTCCGAGGCTGGCGGGGTCGTTGACGTCGCTGACCAGCTTTTGCCACGCGTTCCGCTCATTCGTCTGACGCGGCCCCGGTTGTTCGGTGTTCATCTGCTGGATCAGGAATCCGTGCCGGCCCGCGACCGTGACATGGTGGGTGTTGCGGTAGGTGCCAATCCGGCCGAAACGCGAGGCGTGGTTGGCGGTATTGAACTTGATGCCATGAATGTTGCTGGCGACCACGATGTTGTCGGCGTCGGTGTGCTCGTTGACCACGATGCCGGTGTCGTAGCCGGTGACCAGGACGTTGCGCAGGATGGTCAGTGCGGCGTTGTTGTTGGCCGGCGTCACAAGGCCGGCTTTGCCGTGCGTCGGCTGGGAGGCCTGCACGTTGTACACGCCGGTGGAAACCACCACGTTTTCCAGCCGACATTGCGCGGCGTGGTTGAGGTCGATGCCGCTGATACGAGGATTGTCGTAGGTCCGGACATTCAGGTTACGGATCACCACGTAAACCCCGGAGAAGCCCATGTAGAGATTCCCCGGGGGTGCCGAGATTACTGCGGCGCCGGAAGTCTCCAGGCTTTTGACGATGGTGCCGCCGTTCTGAGGGGGAAACGACCCGATGGTACCGAAGACCGGCGTCGGTTCGCTCTCGCCGACGATCTCGATCGTGATCCAGCCCGGTCCGCCCTGCGGCGGGATGATGATCCGGCCGCGGTAGACGCCGTCGGGAAAATACATCCTCCCGCCGCCCGCCGCGATGACCTTTTCGATGCATTTCGCAAACGCGGCGGTGTTGTCGGTGCTGTCATCACCCACCGCGCCGTAGTCGGTGACGTTGAAGGTGGCGGCGTGGACGGGGACGAGTGGCACGAAGAGCCATGCGACAATCAAGGTAAGAACAAATCCGGAATTCATCGGCTTGGATGGCTGGGTGGAGATTCGGGCACTTCGCGGCGCGTGTGGTTCGGCTCCGGGATCATTTGCGGCCAACATCCGTATTCTCCGCACGGGGCACGATGTTGAAGGTCATGATCCGGACCTGGTCCGCCGCGGTCCGGGCCGCGCAAGGGAGGGCCGGCAGGATAAGCGCGGCCAGGAAACCGGTGCCCCGCGCCGGATGCTCCGCGCGTTCTCTCGTGAGAAACTCCCCGCAGCCGCCCTCCCGAGCGGCGCGGGAAGCTTCATATTCCAGTGCCATGAAATCTTGTGGCATTCCCCCGGCGGAACGGCAAGGGGTCACTCGGCCCCGAGCAACCCGACCATCGCCGCGCCCATGGCCTCGCCGACGTTCATGTAGGTTTCGGCGTTGCCGTTGTAGTGGCCGTTCGAGCTGCCGCCCATGCTCAGCGGGTGGCTGTACACGGTGGCGACGTGACCCTTGAACTCGGGATGCTTCTCCGCATCGCTGATCGCGAACATGGCATTGAGGATCTTCCCGTCGTTGCCTTCGGCACCCTTCTCGGTCTGGCCGAGGGTGGCGCAGACGAACTTCGCCTGCGGCGCGTCGAACTCCTTGCGAAGCGCCTTGATCAGCTGGACGAGGTTGGCCTCGTAGCGGTCTGCCCAGACATCGCGGTAGCGGTCCTTGTCGCCCTGCCACCAGAAGAAACCGGCGACCTCGTATCCCTTGGCATCCGGGTAGTATTTGTCGAGCTGCTTGAGCACCCGTTTGGCGGCATCCACATCGGCGTCGTACTGGGTGCCGGCATACCAGCCGCTGGTCGGCGGCTCGGTGCCCTTTTCCCAGATTCCGAATCCCTTGTAGCCGGCGTGGACCATCGTCTTGCCCTTTTCCTCGAACTCGAAGGGCTCGCTGCCGGGCGGCAGCAGGTCGAAGCCGAGGCAGCGGTTGCCGATGCAGCTCTTGAGGATCAGCACCGGGGCGTCGATGGCGTGGCCGAGCTGGTGGCCGATGCCGAACTCGGGGCCGATCTTGCCGTCGCCCTCGATGCTCAGCCACTCGTTGTTGAAGTGGCGGTTGTTCATGACGCGCGCGTAGCGGACGTCCTTGCGCTCGGTCCACTTGCCCTGGTCATCGACGAGATAGGGATACCTGCCCTTCTCCTTCACGGCATGCGCGAGAGTGCCGTCCTTGTCGCCATTGACGTTGCCGGCGCCGACCATGTTCGACTGGCCCATCAGGATGTAAACCTGGACCGGCTTGGTCATGTCGGCCGGCTTGCCGTCCGGATCGGGGAGCTGGTTCTCAGCCGCGGTGGCGGCGGTGATGGCGAGGCTCATCGCGGCAACGATGCCGCAAGTTCTCAGGATGTGATGCTGTTTCATGGTGGACGGTGAATGGATGATGTGGTTCTCGATCGAGCCAAACCACATTACCCGGACCGACCGTCGGATTTTCCAAGAATTCTGACGACCGCCTACCCAAGTGCGGGCAGGCGTCGGCGTCGGCACGTATCCATGGAAAGGGCCCGGCCATGCGCTCGAAATGCGGTGCCTGTTTCCGCGTGGACCAGGTCATTCGAAGCCGGCTTCTTTCGTCAATCATCAACCTTGCGGCGACGGCGCACCGCCGTTTCACGGCCATGCTTCCCTCGGCGGGCAATGGAGACCATCAGAACGCCTTCGGCCACCTCGGCGCCGGCCTCCCCGATGACAGTCGGCTCGGTTATGGGTTGAGCGGCGGATTGGGGGTAGGATCACCCCAGTGCTCAACCCGGCGGCGGAATCCCGACGAGCGCCTCGCGCAGCCGCGGGCGGGTGCCGTGTTGCGAGAACCCGTTTTCGATGTAGGCGGTGTCGAAGGTTTCCGGGCCCCGAACGGAGTGCACGTCGCGGGCGTCATCGAGGTCCTTGTTGCGGCACTCCCGCAATCTTCATTTGCATCGACACTTTCCCATCATTGGGCAGGTTTGGCACATGTCCGAGCTGACGATTCTCTCGCCCTCCGAACAAGTGGCGGCGCATCTGCGCGAGGAGCTGTTGCGGGGGCGCTGGGGAGAAACCATGCCGGGGGGGCCGTCGCTGGCGGCGGCCCTGGGAATCGACAAGAAGACGGTCGAGGCGGCGTTGGGCCTGCTGGAAGAAGAGCGCCTGTTGGTTCGGCAAGGGCCGGGCCGGCGGCGGCGCATCGAACTGCCGGCGAACGTCGCACCGCCGTCCCTGCGGCTGGCGATCCTGAACTATGAACCGCTGGCGCAGGTCGAAGCCAAGGTTTTCCTGCTGAAGCAGAAACTGATCGATGAGGGGCACACCGCGTTCTTCGCCGAGAGATCCCAGATGGAGCTCAGATTCGACGTGCCCAGGATTGCCCGGCTTGTGGCGCAGACTCCGGCCGATGCCTGGATCGTCCACAGCGGATCGCGGGACGTCCTGGCGTGGTTCGCGGAGCGGGAGACTCCGGTCTTCGCGATGTTCGGGCGCCGCAGAACACTGCCCATCGCCGGTGCCGGCCCGGACCATCCTGCCGCATGCCGCGAGGCGGTCCGGCGGTTGATCGAACTGGGACATCGCCGCATCGTCGTTCTCGCCCGCGAAAGCCAGCGGGCGGGAGGGCCGGGGGCCGCCGAACGCGCCATCTTCGAGGAAATGGAGTCCCACGGAGTGCCGACAGGCTCGTACAACCTGCCGGACTGGGAGGATTCTGCGGAAGACTTGCGCCGGGTGCTTGACGAACTGTTCCGGGTCACCCCGCCCACCGCCTTGATCATCGACGAACCCTTTCTCTTCCATGCGGTCAAGGAGCACCTCGAACGCCGTGGAGTCGGCATCCCGGAGCAGGTTTCCGTGATCTGTTCGGAGCCCGATCCGACCTTCGCCTGGCTCACCCCCTCGGTGGCCCACATATCCCACGATGGCGACCTCATCGAGCGTCGCATTCTGCGCTGGGCCAACAGCATAGCCCGTGGAAGGGACGACCGGCGCCAGACGCTGACCAAGGCCGAGTTCGTCGATGGAGGAACGATTGGCCCGGCCAATCCGCGACAGGTTTGATCCGGCATTTCGGACGGATTTCGGACAATCTCACGTCAAACGGTGCGCCACCATGCGTCACCGCCCAAACCACGACCCGCAAGAATCCCCATGAACACGAAAAAAGACGCACAGAGCCCCATTATGGGACCAGATGGCGGAGAGAGTGGGATTCGAACCCACGGTGACATCACTGCCACGCTCGATTTCGAGTCGAGTGCCTTCGACCGGACTCAGCCATCTCTCCGTTTCACTCCGTGCTGCCTTTCGTCCGGTTCCCGGATTGTCTCGCCTTCGGCAAGACCACACCAGACAGCGCTTCGCGAATATGTGGAAAGCCGCTGAACGCGGCAAGCGTGTTCAGCCATCTCTCCGTTGTCCCGTTGGACGGGGCGCGGGTTTTAGCAACCCCTCGCCTCTTGTAAAGCCCCCGATTGGGTCGATGGTTCTCCAAACCGGAAACCCTCATGCCCCGGCAGCCGTCCATTCAGGAAATCGAGCACGGCGGCGACATCCATCTCGCCACGCTGGAGGCCCGTAACCGGATCCTGCGACAGCCGCTCGGATTGCGGCTCACCGAGGAAGACACCCGGGGCGAGCAATCCCAGCGCCACTTTGTGATTCTGGACCATGGCCGTCCCCTGGCCGGGGTCGTGGCCAGGGCCACGGAGCCGGGGGAAGTGCGGTTGCGCCAGATGTGGGTGGAACCCGATCTCGCCGGGATGGGACTCGGCAGGGCCCTGCTTGAGGGGGTCCTGGCCAGACTTGCCTCCGAAGGAATCGGGCAGGTGGTGCTGCACGCCCGGAAACCGGTGCTCGGCTTCTACCAAAAGTGCGGCTTCCGGGAAGAAGGCCCCGAATTCACCGAAGTCGGCATTCCCCACCGCCGGATGCGGCGACAGCTCAATCCGGAAAGACAATCGCCCGGTTGCCATCGATGATCGTGCGGTCGTTCACGTGGTAGCGGATGCCACGCGCCAGGGCCGCACGCTCGCAATCGCGCCCGAGGCGCACCAGGTCCTGCGGCGAGTGGAAGTGCTGCACGTGCTCGACCTGCTGCTCGACGATCGGACCCGCATCGAGATCGCTGGTGACGTAGTGGCAGGTGGCCCCGATGAGCTTCACGCCGCGTTCGTAGGCCTGGCGGTAGGGATTGGCCCCGATGAAGGCCGGCAGGAAGCTGTGGTGGATGTTGAGGATGCGGCCCTCGTAGTCGCGGCAGAAATCCTCCGGGAGGATCTGCATGAAGCGGGCGAGCACGACCAGTTCGACATCTTCGTCGGCAAGAATCGCCCGGATCCTCTCGAAGCCCGCGGCCTTGGCTTCACCCGCCATTTCGATGTGGTGAAAGGGCAGCCCCGATTGCTCGGCGACCGGGCGGCAGTCGTCACGGTTGCCGATCACCGAGGTGATCTCGACCGGCATTTCGCCGAGTTCGGTGCGCCACAGGATCTCGCGCAGGCAGTGGTCGGTCTTGGTCACCAGCACCGCCGTGCGCATCTTGTAGGGCAGGCGGCGGAAATGCCACTGGGCATCCAGCGCCCGGCCCAGGGTGCCGAAACCATCGATGAAGTCGCCGACCTCGACTTCGAGGCCGCTGGTCTCGATCTCCAGGCGCGCAAAGAATCGCGAGCTCAGCTTGTCGGAGAACTGCGCGAACTCGACGAGGTTGCCCGAATAGCTCGCGACGTAGTTCGAGACTTTGGCGACAATGCCGGGCTGATCGGGGCAGCTCAGCTTGAGGATCAGTCCGGGTCGGGCCATGGCGGGCGGCATTCAGACCCACCTACCGGCGATTGCCAAGCCTCAGGGCAGTGTCGAATGCGCCGATACCAGCGCCGGACCGGCTTCTTCGGGCGACGGGGCCTGCAGCGCGGTGGGCACCACGGGAGCCGGCGGATCTTTTGCAATCGGATTCTGCAGCGCGAAAATCACGTTACCCACGAAGAAACCCACCATCAGCATGGCGGCGGAGATCACCCAGGGGCGGGTCGAGGGCGCGGCGTCGAGCGGCTCGCGGCGGCGTGGCCTCGGCGGCGCGGCCCGCCGCGCTGTCCGGGGCTCGCCGGCCGGGGCCCCAAAGGCTTTGGCGGGCTCCTCCTCATGCAACTCGGCGATCGCCAGCGAGACGAAGGGCGATTCCTCCACCGTTCCGGCAAACTCCCCGTCCCGGCCGCGGTAGCAGTTGGTCGCATGGCCCACCGTCAGCGGCCCAACGAGCAGATGGCGCACCGCGGACTCGTTCACGAACCCTTGGGGAGCACGATCCACATGGGAATCCAACTCGTCGGAGGAGACCGGGAGCGGATGAAGATCATTGGGGAGAATCATCGCCTGTCTGATTGCTTCAAAAATACGAACAAACATACGGCAGGGTCAATGATCAATTTATCTTAAACATTGGCTCCGCTCCCGATTTCTTTCGGGAAAAGACCTGACGCGGACCGACGGGCGATGCTTGATGGGGCTGATGAATGCTTGCGTCGTATTGACCGTCCTCGCTCCGGATCGCCCGGGGATCGTGAAGGCCCTGTCCGAAACCGTCGCCGCCCATGACGGCAACTGGCTCGAAAGCCGGATGGCCCGCCTCGCGGGGCACTTCGCCGGCATCCTCCGGGTCGAATGCCCGGACGACCGTGCCGATGCCCTGATCAAGGCGCTCGAGTCCCTCGAAGGGGTCTCGATCCAGGCGACCCGCGAAGAACCCGCATCCACCCCCGAGGTCGAGTTGGTGAAGCTCGAGGTCGTCGGCAACGACCGACCCGGCATTGTCCGCGAGCTTTCGGCGGCGATCGCCGCGACCGGGGCGAATCTCGAGGAACTCCAGACGACCCTCGAGAGCGCACCCATGGCCGGACACCCCATCTTCCAGGCCCGGGGCACCGTCGCCTTGCCCGAGGGGCTGTCATCCAGCGACCTGATCGCCGCCATCGAAAATCTCGGCGCCGATCTCTCGGTGACGGTGGAGTAGGTAGCCTCGTTAGTGTAACTGGTAGTTTTAGAAACCGCAGATTAGGGGGATTGCGCAGATTAACCAGAGACCAGAAAATCTGCGCAATCCGTTTAACCCCCCCAATCCGTGGTAGGTTGCAGGATCCAGCTCTGGTAGATCATAGCTCCTCTGTAAGGTAGCCCACTCTAGAACCTCAGAAAGTTCTCCAGCATCTTCTTCCCCTGCTCGGTGAGGATGGACTCGGGGTGGAACTGGACGCCGTGGACCGGATCCTGCTTGTGGCGCAGGCCCATGATCTCCCCCTCCCCGGTCCAGGCCGTGATCTCGAGGCAATCCGGCAGCGTGTCCCGCTTCACGATCAGCGAGTGGTAGCGCGTCGCCTCGAAGGGGCTCGGCAGCCCGGCGAAGACACTGCCGCCCTGGTGCAGGATGGGCGAGGTTTTGCCGTGCATCAACCGGTCGGCCCGCACCACGTCGCCGCCATACACCTGGCCGATCGACTGGTGGCCGAGGCAAACTCCGAGGATCGGCGTACTTGCACCCAGTTCACGGATCACGTCGCAGGAGATGCCGGCTTCGTTCGGCGTGCACGGGCCGGGCGAAATGCAGATCCGCTCGGGACCCAGCGCCTTGACCCCTTCGACGTCGAGCGCGTCGTTGCGCACCACCTTCATCTCCACCCCCAACTCGCCGAAATACTGGACGAGGTTGTAGGTGAAGGAGTCGTAGTTGTCGATGATCAGCAACATGGTCGCGGGAGTTCGGCGCTCTGAGTTTGGAACTTGGAACTTCTTACTTGGAACTTCAGTCGAGGGTTTCGGCGAGGGCGATGGCGCGGAGCATGCCCTTCGCCTTGTTGACCGTCTCGTTGTACTCGTAGGTCGGGTCGGAGTCGGCCACCACGCCGGCACCGGCCTGGACGTAGGCCTTGCCGTCCTTGAGCAGGCAGGTGCGCAGGGTGATGCAGGAATCGTGGGAACCGTCGAAGCCGAAGTAGCCGACCGCCCCGGCATAGGCGCCCCGCTTGGACTTCTCGAGCTCGTTGATGATCTGCATGGCCCGGATTTTCGGGGCACCCGAGACGGTGCCCGCCGGGAAGGTCGCGCGCAGCACGTCGTAGGCGCTGTGGCCGGGTGCCAGCGTGCCATGCACGTTCGACACGATGTGCATCACGTGGCTGTAGCGCTCGACGATCATGAAATCATCCACGACCACGCTGCCGTGGGCGGCGATGCGGCCGACGTCGTTGCGGGCAAGATCCACCAGCATCAGGTGCTCGGCCCGCTCCTTCGGGTCGGCGAGCAGGTCGGCGGCCAGCGCATCATCCTCCTCCGGGGTTTTCCCGCGCCAGCGCGTGCCGGCGATCGGGCGGATGTCGATGCGGCCCTCGATCGAGCGCACGTGGACCTCGGGCGAGCTGCCGACCAGCGAGAAGCCCTCGAGTTCGAGGATGAACATGTAGGGCGAGGGATTGACGTGGCGCAGCGAGCGGTAGAGGTCGACCGCCGACCGGGTGAACGGCGTCTCAAACCTCTGGCTCGGCACGAACTGGAAGACGTCGCCGGCCGCGATGTATTCCTTTCCGCGGAGCACCATGGCCTCGTATTCGGCCTGGGTCGTGTTGCTGGCGGCCTCGCCCGGCTCGACCGCGGCGAGACCGTTCAGGGCCGGCACGTGGAGCGGACGGTTGAGCATCTCGACCATGGCCGCGATCCGCTCGCGGGCGGCGACGTAGGCGTGCTCGGGGTCCTCGTGCTCATCGAGGATCGCATTGGCGATGACCTGGACGCGGCGCAGCTTCTGGTCGAAGACCACCAGGGTGTCGGCCAGCATGAAGACGGCGTCCGGCACGCCGAGCTGATCCGCCGGCGGCTCGGAAATGGTCGGCTCGAACTGGCGGACCGCATCGTAGGCGAGGTAGCCGACGAGTCCGCCGCAGAAGGGTGGCAGGTTGCCATGGACGACCGGCTTGTAGGGTGCCATGTGGCGCTCGAGGGCGGCCAGCACGTCGTCGCCGACCGTCTCGGTGGTCGCCTCCCCATCCTCACGGACCGTGATTTCCTTGCCGCGGGCCTCGATGATGCGGCGCGGGCCGCTGCCGAGGATGGACCATCGCCCGCTCTTGTCGGTGCTCTCGGCACTTTCCAGCAGGAAGGACGCCCGCCCGTCGCGCACCTTGAGGTACGCGGACAGGGGCGTCTCGAAGTCCGCGGCGAGCTGCGTGTAGAGCGGGACGACATTGCCCTGCTTCGACAGCTCGGCGAACTCCTCGAGCGACGGTTCGATCGGGATCGGCTTCACCTGCGGCGGAGTGTGCCCGGGAAGGCTCCGGGTGCAAGCCTCGGGGAAGAGGAGCGCCGATTATGAAATCGGCATGCGCAGGGAAATCGATGGAGAATGCGGGTGCGGTGCGCCCCTCCCGGACGGCGCGGGGCCGGGTGACCGGGCGGTGCCGATTTCATCATCGCCCCCCTACCTCTCCTCGCCACCGACCAGGGTCTTCCAGACGCCGAAGTCCGGATCAAGCAGCACGATGTCCGCATGGAATCCCGGCTCGAGTTTCCCGAAACCCTCCAGACCCAGCGAGCGGGCCTGGTTCCACGAGGTCGCCTTGACGAGCTGGTGCAGCGGCATGCCGGTGATTTCCGCCACGTGCCGCAGGCCGTGGTTGAAACGCAGCGCCGAGCCGGCGAGCGCCCCGCCCTGCTTGAGGCGGGCGGCCCCGTCCTTCACCACGACTTCCAGGCCACCGAGCATCACCTCGCCGTGATCGATCCACGACGCGGCCATCGAGTCGGTGATGATCATCAAGCGGTCGATGTCCACCCGCTCGAAAAGCATCTTCAGCATGTCCGGGCAGAGGTGGATGGTGTCACAGATCAGCTCGATCATCAGGGAGTCGTCGAGCAGACCGGCACCGACGACGCCGATCTCCCGGTGGTGCAGCGGGGTCATCGCGTTGCCGAAATGGGTCAGGTGCCGCAGTCCGGCGTCCTTGGCCTCCATCACCTGGGCGCAGGTCGCCGCGGTGTGGGCGGCCGAGCAGGTGATCCCGGCACCGGCAGCCTGGCGGATGAAATCCACGGCACCGGGAACGTCGGGCGCGACCGAGACGATCAGGGCCGGCGCGATCGCGTGGAGCGCCGCCAGCTCCTCGAAATCCGGCTCGCGCACGAACTCGGGATTCTGTGCCCCGGCCTTCTCGACGTTGATGAAGGGTCCCTCGACATGCAGCCCCGGACACCGCGTGAAGCTCGGGTCGGCGATGTACTCCGCCACCGTGCCCACGATGCTCTGCAGCTTTTCCTTCGGCTGGGTCAGCGTGGTCGGCAGCCAGGTCGTCACGCCCTCGCGCAGCTTGCGCTCGGCGATGTGGCGGATGCCCTGCAGGTCGTCGTCGCAGACATCGTGGCGATCGGCGCCGTGCGAGTGGATGTCGAAAAAGCCGGGCATCGCCATCCGGCCGGCGGCATCGATCACGCGATCCGCCGGCGGTGCCGAACCATCCTCGATCACCGCCGAAATCCGGCCGTCCTCGATCATCAATGAAGCCTGTTCGATTTCCCGATCAGGAGAAATCAGGTGGGTGTTCTGAATCAACGTCTTCATGGTTTTGGAGAAAAGTTTCAGTCCGTCCGCAGCAGGTTCCGTCCGCTCCAGAGGTAGTTGGCGCCGGAAATCACCGTAAGCGCCAGGGCCAGCCACAAGGAGGTGGGGATCAGCCAGCCCGAAGGGTCGGCGAGCTTCCAGAGGAACTCCGCCACCGGCCCGCGCTCCGTGATTTCCGAAAAGGCCATCCAGACCAGTGCGGTGATGATGAAGATCAGCTGGAAGGTCGTCTTCCATTTCCCGAGATTGTCCGCCGCGAGGACCTGACCCGCCTCGATCGCGATCTGGCGCAGGCCGGTCACCAGAAACTCGCGGCCGATGATCACCGCTGTCACCCACACCGGGGCGAAGCCCTCCACCGACATGAAGACGAAGGCGGCGCAGACCAGAATCTTGTCGGCCAGCGGGTCGAGGAGCTTTCCGAGAGGCGTGACCAGCCCCATTTTCCGCGCCAGGTAGCCGTCGAGCCAGTCGGTGGCGGCGGCCACCGAGAAACTGACCAGGGCCGTCATTTTCCCGCCGAGGCCCTCGAAACCCATCGCCACGACGAACACCGCGGTGAGGACCAACCGGGACAAAGTGATGGCATTCGGCAGGTTCACGGCCCGGACTGTGGGAAATGCACGCCCCGATGGCAACAAGGGGTTGCGCCCGGCCCGCCCGTCCCCTAAACCCCGCGAGCTGTCATACAGCTTTTCGACCTATGAGTAACAGTGACTTCGGCCTCATCGGCCTGGCCGTGATGGGCCAAAACCTCGTCCTCAATGTGGAATCCCGCGGCTTCAAGGTCTCGGTGTACAACCGCACCACCGAGACGATGGAAAAATTCGTCTCCGACCACCCGGACAAGCAGATCGTCGGCCTGAAAACCCTCGAGGAGTTCGTCCAGTCCCTCGCCAAGCCGCGCAAGGTGATGATCATGGTCAAGGCCGGGGGACCGGTCGACAAGGTGATCGAGTCGCTGATCCCGCTGCTCGACGACGACGACATCATCATCGACGGCGGCAACTCGCTCTACACCGACACCGAGCGCCGCGACGCGTGGTGCTCGAAGGAGAACCTCCGCTTCATCGGCGCCGGCGTGTCCGGTGGCGAGGAAGGCGCGCGCAAGGGTCCGTCCATCATGCCCGGAGGCCCGCCCTCCACCTGGGAGGTGATGAAGCCGATCTTCGAGAGCATCGCCGCCAAGGTCGACGGAGTCCCCTGCGTGACCCACATCGGCCCCGGCGGCGCGGGCCACTTCGTCAAGATGGTCCACAACGGCATCGAGTACGGCGACATGCAACTGATCTGCGAGGCCTACAACATCTTCAAGGCCGCCGGCTTCTCGAACGAGGAACTCGCCGACATCTTCGCCGACTGGAATGCCGGCGACCTCGAGTCGTTCCTGATCGAGATCACCGCCAACATCTTCAAGCAAAAGGACCCGGAGACCGGAAAGGACATCGTCGACCTGATCGTCGACAAGGCCGGTCAGAAGGGTACCGGCCGCTGGACGATGATGGCGGCCGTCGAGCAGGCGGTGCCGCTCTCGTGCATCGGCGGCTCGGTCGAGGCCCGCATCCTCTCGTCGATGCGCGACCAGCGGATCGCCGCCTCGAAGATCCTCACCGGCCCCAGCAACGCCCAGTTCGACCTCGACTCGGTGTCGAAGGAAAAGCTGGTCGGCATGGTGCGCGACGCGCTCTACGCCTCGAAGATCGTTTCCTACGCCCAGGGCCTCGACCTGATCACCAAGGTCGGCGCCGACAAGAAGTGGGGCCTCGACCTCGGCGCGATCGCCCGCATCTGGCGCGGCGGCTGCATCATCCGGGCCCGCTTCCTCAACCGCATCACCGAGGCCTACGAGGCCGATCCCGGGCTGACCAACCTGATGCTCGCGCCCTTCTTCACCGACATCCTCACCCAGACGCAGGCGAACTGGCGCGAGGTCGTCGCCCTCGCGGTGCGCAGCGGGATTCCGACGCCGTCGTTTTCCGGCTCGCTGGCCTACTACGACAGTTACCGTAGCGAGCGTCTGCCGGCCAACCTGCTCCAGGCCCAGCGCGACTTCTTCGGCGCCCACACCTACGAGCGCCTCGACAAGCCCGAGGGTGAGTTCTTCCACACCGAAGACTGGCCCGAACTGATCGATTGACCGGCCGCAGGGCTGCTTCAGAAAACCCACGAACGGCCGGGCCTCGCCCCGGCCGTTTGCGTGTCGATCCACCCCGCATTGACAGTGGCGGGCGATGCGGGAAGATGGGTCCATGAGCCGGAAATCCGTCGGGATCACCCTTCTCGCCATCGGCAGCCTCAGCATGATGGGCGGCATCACCTCGATCGGCTGGGGGATCTCGAAGATGGTCTCGTCCTTTCAGACCATCGCCACCTTTGAAGCGCCGGGCTCGACCCTCTTTGAGGTGACCGAGCCGGGCACCGTCACGCTGTGGCATGATTTCGAAACGATCCACAACGGCACGACCGTCAACCACCCCTCCTCGCTTCCGGGAGGCTTCACCTTCGAACTCATCGACCCGGTGCGCGGCCCCCAGTCATTGAGTTACCACTCGAGCGCAACCATGTCCTCGGGTTCGGTCCAGCGCATGGCCGTGGGATCCTTTCAAACCCCGGAGGCCCAAAGCTACGAAATCCGCATTGACGGTCCGGAGCCACGCATCTTCTCGGTGACGGAAGGAGGGACCATGGCGGGCGTGGGTGGATTCCTTGGAGGCATGGGCATCGGCATGGTTTGCGGCTTCGTCGGACTCGGACTAGTCATCGCCGGGGTCGTCATCCTGATCACCAGCAAACGGCCGAGCCCACCGGAACAACCCCAACGGGGCGACGGTTGACAGCCCCGGGCGCGAGCCCGCCCGCTCCTCTCCCGCCTGCGGATCACTTCGCGCTCGTCGGCCCGCCGAGATGGCGCTGGAAGAACTCGACCCGCTTGCGCTTGGCGTATCCCGACTCGCCCACACCGTGCCCGGCGCCGGGAAAGCGCAGGTACTCGAAGTCCTTGTCGGCCTTGATCAGCGCATCGACCACCTGTTCGGTCGACGAGGGATCGACGTTGGTGTCGAGTTCGCCGACGGTCAGCAGCAGCGCGCCCTCGAGCTTTCCGGCGTGAGTCACGTTCGAGTTGTCGGCGTAGTGCGGCCCGACCGGCCAGTCCATCCACTGCTCGTTCCACCAGATCTTGTCCATGCGGTTGTCGTGGCAGCCGCAGTCCGCCGCCGCCGCCCGGTAGAACCCCCCGTGGAAGAGCAGCGCCGCCAACGCGCTTTGGCCACCCGCCGAGCCACCGAAGATCCCGACCCGCGACAGGTCCATCTGCGGGTATTTCTCCGCCGCCGCCTTCATCCACCCGATGCGGTCGGGAAAGCCGGAGTCCTTCAGGTTCTTGTAGCAGAAATGGGAGAACTCCCGGCTGCGGTGGTTGGTTCCCCGGCCATCGATCATCACCACGATGAAGCCGTAGGCCGCGACCTCGTGCATCGGCCGCATCCACGGCCGCCAAGACTTCGGCACGAAGGCATCGTGCGGTCCGGCGTAGATGTGCTCGACCACCGGATAGCGCTTGCCCGGATCGAAGTCCGGCGGCTTCACGATGATGCCGTGAATGTCGAACTTCCCCTCGCGGTCCTTGGCGACGAACGGCTCGGGCATTTCCCAGCCGGCCTCGCGCAGTGCCGCGTCGTCCGCCTCTGCCAGAACCATGACGAGTCCGCCGTCCGACCACCGCCGGAGTTCCGTCACCGGCGGGTGGTCGATCCGCGACCAGCGGCAGGTGAAAAACCGCCCGTCCGGTGAACGCTCGAAGCGGTCGTGGGTGCCGTCGGCCCCGGTCAGCACCGTCAGTTTCCCGTCATCGATCCCGACCCGCGCATAGTGGAGATAGTAGGGATCCTGCCCCTCATGGTAGCCGCCGATGATGATGAGCAATTCACGGGCCTCCTCGTCCACGTCCACGACCTCCCGGACCACCCACTCGCCCTTGGTGAGTTGGCGCTTCACCGAGCCGTCTGCCCCGTCCAGCAGGTAGAGATGCCGCCAGCCGTCGCGTTCGGACATCCAGATCACCTCGGCCCCGTCATCGAGGTCGTGGCGGAAGCTGCCACCGAAGACGAAGACGTAGGTCTCGCTCTCCTCGTCGACCGCGATCCGCTGCCCGCCCGTTTCGCTGTCGACCTCGATCACCCGGAACGTGCCGAAGCCGCGCTCGATGAATTCGAAGCTCAGGCGCTTCCCGTCGGCCCGCCAGGCGAGATGCCGGCAGCTGAATGGATCCGCGATCAGGGAGGGATCCGGCGCGATGGGTTCCCGCCCGTCGGTGAAGCCGATCCACGGCGCCCGGGTGTCGATCTCGTCGCCCGGCTTCGGGTAGCTGCGGGTGAAATGCTTCGGCTGGAGCTGGTCGTCCGGTGCCGAATCGACGTAGTGGACCTGCCGGTCATCGAAGTCGCGGGTGCGCCAGATTGCGAACCGCGACGAATCGGGCGTCCACAGCGGTTCGTCGCGGAACACGAAGCCCTCCTCGGCGGCGATCACCTCCACGCGATCGCCGCCGCTGATCCGGACCAGCGCCCCCTTCTCGACCTTCAGCTCATGTGTGCCGTCCGGCGACTTCCAGCCGGGTCGACCGGTCTTTGCACGCGGCTCTTGGCTGGCCGGCTTCGGCGGTGCCTCGGCCTCAGCCAGTTTCCCCTCGCTCCAGCGCCTCCAGCCATCCTTCGTCTCGAGCAGCAGTGAGCCTCCCGGTTCCAGCCGAAACGACTTCCACGGAATGCCCGGGTCAATGACCTCACCCTGCCTGCCCTGCAGCGGATCGACCGGCACCAGCACCCGTCCTTCCGGCGTTTCCCGCTCGATGACCAGGTCACTCCCGCCCGGAGCCCACGCCACTTCGACCTGCGCGTTGGGAACTTTTGTCTCCGAAATGCGAAACCAGTCCCCGGTTTTGCGATTGAAGGCTTCGGTGCCGCCGTGTTCCGCCAGGACCGGGGCCGCCAGCAACAGTGCAAGAATCCAGTCTGGACGCATTGTTTCAGAAAAGCTAATCATACTCCGCCATGAAGACACCCTTCTACGCCCTGGTCGCCGCCATCTTTGCCTTGGGCAGCATTTCCTGCAAAACCTACACCGAGAATGCCTACGTGGCCTCCGGCTACGACGCCCGCGACGCCTACAAGCTCGGCTTCCGCGATGGCAGCGCCGACCGGGCCGCCGGTCGGGCTCACAATCCGCACATCAACGAGCCTCACGAAACGCCCGCCGCCTTCCGCAAGGACTACCTCTGGGGCTACACCGAGGGCTACAAGCAGGGCTACGCCGGCAGCAAGTAAGCGCGGTCAATCCCGGCGGGTGAGCAGCAGCGCCCCGCGGATGCCGGCCTGCTGGCCGTGCATCGGCGGCACGACGAAGGGACGATTCTCCGCCAGCGCCGGGAAGTAGTCGGCCGTGCGTTCCCGCACGATTTCCTCGACACGCCGGTGGAATCCCTCCGCCTGGGACACCCCACCGCCGATCACCACCCGCGCCGGGTTCACCGTCGCGAGCAGCACCTGCACCGCCTGGGCCAGGTAGTCGCACTCGAAATCCCAGGCCTGATGGTCGGCCGGCAGGTCCTTGGCTTCCTTTCCCCAGCGCTTGGCAATCGCCGGACCGCTCACCAGTCCCTCCAGGCAGTCGCCGTGGAAGGGACACACGCCCTCGAAGTCATCGCCGGGCGATTTTCTCGGCAACCAATGGCCGAACTCCGAGTGCAGCACGCCATGAATCAGGCGCCCGCCGCTCAGGATCCCGGCCCCGAGCCCGGTGCCGATCGTGATGTAAACGACATCCTCCAACCCATCCGCCTCCGCCAGCACGGCGGCATTCACATCCGTCTCGATCGTCACCCGCGCTTCCGGAAAGGCCTTGCCCAGAGCCCCGGTGATCGAAAACCCGGCCCAGCCCGGCTTCGGCGTCGCCAGCATCGAACCGTAGTCCGGCCGGTTTTTCGTCACGCTCACCGGCCCGAAGGCCGCGACCCCGATCGCCCCGGGCACCCCCCGCTCCCGCAGCCAATCGATCGCGGTCGCGAAGGTTTCCGGACCGTCGGTCGTCGGGTAGCGGTTTTCCTCCAAAACGGTCCCGTCGGACTCCCCGACGGCGACCACGGTCTTGGTCCCTCCCATTTCAATGCCTGCGATCATGCCGATGACCGAACCACAGCCCGCCGGAGTCCGCAATCCCCGGCAGCCACCGCGCATTCCTTACTGAACCCTAGACAATCACCGCCCTGGTCGCTAACTCGCCCCCGTCATGCCAGTCGCTACTCCAGAACAATACGCTGCAATGCTCGATGCCGCCCAGAAGGGTGGCTACGCCTACCCGGCCATCAACGTCACTTCGCTGCCCACCATCAATGGTGCCCTCAAGGCCTTCGCCGAGGCGAAATCCGACGGCATCATCCAGGTTTCCACCGGTGGCGGTGAATTCGCCTCCGGCACCGCCGTCAAGGACGCCGCCTTCGGTGCCATCGTGCTCGCCGAGGCCTGCCACATGCTCGCCGAGAAATACGACGTCCTCATCGGCCTCCACACCGACCACTGCCACCCGGCCAAGGTCGACGGTTTCCTCAAGCCGCTGCTTGAGTATTCCCGCAAGCGCATCGCCGAAGGAAAGGGCCCGCTGTTCCAGTCGCACATGTTCGACGGCTCGGTCGTCCCGCTTGAGGAAAACCTCGAGATCTCCAAGGGGCTGCTCAAGGAGTGCGCCGAACTCGGCATCATCCTCGAGGTCGAAGCCGGCTGCGTCGGCGGCGAGGAAGACGGCCACGACACCTCGGGCCTGCCGATCGACAAGCTCTACACGACTCCCGGCGACATGCTCGAGGTCTACGAGGCCTTGCAGCCGATCGGCCGCTTCATGTTTGCCGCGACCTTCGGCAACGTCCACGGTGCCTACAAGCCCGGTGCGGTGAAGCTCAAGCCGACCATTCTCCGCGACGGCCAGAAGGTGGTCATGGACAAGCACGGTGCCGAAGCTGAGATGGACCTCGTCTTCCACGGCGGTTCCGGAACTTCCAGCGAGGACCTCCAGGAGACCCTCGACTACGGCGTGGTGAAGATGAACATCGACACCGACACCCAGTACGCTTTCACCCGCCCGATCGTCACCCACATGTGCGAGAACATCGAGGGTGTCCTCAAGATCGACGGCGAAGTCGGCATCAAGAAGGTCTACGACCCCCGCTCCTACATCAAGAAGGGCGAACAGGGCGTCTGCGACCGCCTCAAGCAGGCCTGCGACGAACTCAAGTCCACCGGCCACACCATCTGCGGGAAGGTCTGAGGAGCGCGGCTTCTTGTCCTCCAGAGCTCGCAGAGCGACGGAGGATGCAAGCCGCTTCCACAGCCTGCGGCAGCGGGTTACCTCCTCCGCCAAGGCTACGGCAGGCCAGGTCAAACCCGCTCTCCCCTCTTTCAAAGGCCCGGCACCCGCCGGGCCTTTCTCCGTACGGACCGCGAACTTCCCTGGCCCCCGTAGCCTTGGCTTGGATGTTCGCCCCGACCTTCGGCACGGTGGCCGGCACGTTGAAGGCGCTTGAGACCCTGGAAAAAAGTGCCCGGCGGGACGAGTTCTGAGAACACCCGAAAACGAAGCTTGATTCACCATCCCGAATACCCGGAATAGGCGGTCGAGCCGTGAAAATCACCACCCTCGGAGAGCCGCGCTTTCCCTCACCCCTCCGCCGCTCGGTCCGCGACGACCTGCGTCTGCCGGCCGACATCGTTCTCGACCCGAAGAATCCTTCGAAGGCGTCGCTTTCCTTCGAAATCGCAGGGCCGCGCGAGAAACTGTTCTTCGATCCCGCGAAGACGCGCGCCGGCATCGTGACCTGCGGGGGCCTGTGTCCCGGACTGAACAACGTCATCCGCTCGCTCTACCTCGAACTCCATCACGCCTATGGCGTGAAGGAAGTGCTCGGATTCCGCGGCGGCTACCAGGGACTGGATCCGGACCTCGGCCTCGAACCCTATGTACTCGACACCGACTTCGTCGACTCGATCCACACCGAGGGCGGCACCGCGCTCGGCACTTCGCGCGGGCCGGTCGACATCGGCAAGGCCGTGGAAAACCTGATCCGCCTCGGCGTCGACATCCTGTTCACGATCGGTGGCGACGGCACCCAGCGCGGCGGCAACGCCCTCTACCAGGAAGCCCGCCGACGCGGCCATCCGCTGGCAGTGGTCGGCATTCCCAAGACCATCGACAACGACGTCGCCTTCGTCGCCCGGACCTTCGGCTACCTCACTGCCGTCGAGGAGGCGGAGAAGGTGCTCAACTGCGCGCACGTCGAAGCCCGCAGCGTGCGCTTCGGGGTCTCGCTGGTGAAGCTGATGGGACGCAACGCCGGCTTCATCACCGCCGGTGCCACCGTGGCTTCGCAGGACGTGAATTTCGCACTGGTGCCGGAGGTCCCCTTCAAACTCGAGGGCGAGCGCGGATTTCTCGCGGCCCTCGAGGACCGGCTGCTGCGTCGCGAACACGCGCTCATCGCGGTGGCCGAGGGCGCCGGCCAGGACCTCCTCGAACAGGAGGCCACCGAGCGGGATGCCTCCGGCAACCTCAAGCTCGGCGACATCGGACCGTTCCTGCGCGACCGCATCAAGGAGCACTTCCGCCAGCGCGGCATCCCGGTGGTGCTGCGCTACATCGATCCCAGCTACATCATCCGCAGCACGCCCGCCGACGCCGAGGACTCGATCCTCTGCGACCGCTTCGCCCGCAACGCGGCCCACGCCGCGATGGCCGGCAAGACCGGACTGGTGGTGGGTTGCCTGCACGACCGCTTCATCCATGTCCCGATCGAAATGCTGGCGACCGAGAAGAAGCAACTCGACCCCGACGGCCTGAGCTGGGCCGCCGTTCTGGCCGCCACTGGACAACCGGCGAAATTCGGCTGACGGCGAGCCGGCCCGCCTCCTTGCCAAGACCGCATCGAGCGGATTGGATCAGGCATGCGCGAATACGCCTACAACCACGAGAAGGGCAAGCTCCCGCCGACGCTGGCCCGGATCGATTTCCTCAACGAGGTCGACCGCAAGGCGCTCGACGCGATTCTCAACAACAGCGCGCTGGTCGAGTTCGAGTTCGGCGAAACCATCGTCCGCGAGGGTGACGACTCCCGGGAATTCTACATCCTCCTCAAGGGCGAGGTGCAGGTGGCCAAGGACGGCAGGCCGGTTGCCCTGGTCAGCCGGCAGGGAGAGCTTCTCGGCGAGCAGGCCGCGCTCAAGGGCGGCAACCGCTCGGCATCGCTCACCGCCGCCACCCATTGCTTCCTGCTGAAGGTGAAGCCGGAGTTCCTCGACGACCTCTCCGGCCGCCAGCGCACCGCCTACGAACTGGTTCTCTACCGTTTCCTGAGCGAACTGCTCGCCCGCCGCCTCGACAAGACCTCCGAACGGGTCGCCGAACTCGAGGCCAAGCTGGGCGACCAGCCGGGCACGGGACGCTGACCGGGGCGCCAAGCACCGCCCTGCCGCCACCCCTTTTCCTTGCCACGGACACCGCCGTCCCCTTGCCTGCCGCCCGAGGCCATGCACGACCCCAAGACCCACCAGGAGCATCCGCTCGCCAACATCCTCATCAACGTCCTGATCCCGGTGCTCGTGCTGAGCTACCTGAGCAAGGACCCGGCGCTGCAGGAGCAGCTTGGCAAGGACGCCAAGCCGTGGCACATCGGCCCGCTCAAGGCGATGCTCGTCGCGATCGCGCTGCCCTTCGGCTACGGCGTCTGGCACTTCATCAAGACCCGCAAGGCGAACTTCTTCTCCGGCCTCGGCTTGTTCTCCGTCCTGCTGACCGGCGGGCTCACGCTTTACCTCTGGAACAAGGACGGCAGCGTGAAGGAACACGCCGGCCTGCTCTTCGGACTCAAGGAGGCGATGATCCCGCTGGTGCTCGGTGTCGCGATCTTCCTCTCACGCCGCAGCGCGACGCCCCTGCTCAACGTCTTCCTCTACAACGACTCGCTTTTCGACATCCCGAAAATCGAGAAACGCGTCGAGGAGCACGACAATCAGCCGGGCTACGAAAAGCTGCTCGACCAGGCCAACGCGATGTTCGCCGGATCGTTCTTCCTGAGCTCCGCGCTGAACCTGGTGATGGCGCTCTGGTTCTTCAAGGGCTTCGACCGCTCCGCAACCGATGCCCTCGAGGTTTACAACGGCATCATCGGCAAGCTCACCGGCTGGGGCTTCGCGATCATCGGCATCCCGCTGCTCGCGATCATGTTCCTCATCCTCAAGCGCCTGATGGGCGGACTGTCCGCACTCACCGGCCTCAAGGACGACGAGATCCTGCTGCCGAGGTGATAGGGAGAAGGGGTTTCCAACCCCTTACTTGATGCGCCCTCGACCGTTGCAAAGGGGCAGGAAGCCCCTTCTCCCTATTTGCGCTTCCGGTCCCACGGATTCGCCGCGCGGGGTTCGTAGCGGGGCCGCGCATCCTTTTCCGGCAGGGAGGCCACCACCTTGCGGAACTTCTCCAGTGCCGCCCGGTGCGCGGCTTGGTCGCTGTCGATCAGGTTGGTCTCTTCAAAGGGATCCTCATTGAGGTCGTGGAGCCGGATGATCTTTCGTTCGCTCGACACCCAGACCTTGTGGCACTTGTCACGGATGACGCGGGTCGCGAAATCCACCTTCCCCCGTACTCCCTCCGCGTCGAGCACCGCCGGACCATGCCCGAGGGCCATGATCCACTCGCGGCCGCTGTCCTTCGCCTTGCCGAGAATCACCGGCGCGATCGAGACGCCGTCGATGTCCAACTCCTCCGGCACCTTGCCTCCTCCGAGTTCGACAAAGGTCGGCAGCAGGTCCGAGAAATCCGTCAACGCATCGGTCTCCACCCCGGCCGGAACCCGGCCCGGTGCATTCACGATGAAGGGCGCACACACGCCGGCCTCGTTCTCCTTTGCCTTCCCGCCCTTGACCTTGCGGCCGTTCCGCGTGCCGGTCACGCCGCTGCCCGAGCCATTGTCGGTGGTGAAGATGACGACCGTCCGGTCCCGGAGCCCGAGTTCGTCCAATGCGGCGACCAGCCGGCCGACGAGCTTGTCGACGTGCCTTACCATCGCCTTGTGCTTGGGGAGATTGCCCTCCGCATCGGGTTCATCGGGCGTCGTGGTGAAGGGCCCGTGAGGCAGGACCATGGGAAAATACAGGCACATCGGCTCGTCCCGATGATCCTTCATGAAGGAAATCAACCGGTCGGCAAAGACGTCCGGACCGAACTCGCCCTCCAGGGTCCGGCTCCCCTCGGGCGTGTGGACGTAGGGATCAAAGTAGCGATCGGCACTCGCCTTCACACCGGTCTCGTAGCCGGTCCACATCGCCCAGTCGTCGAAGCCGTGCTTCTTCATCGCCTGGGGCTCGATCCGGAAGTCGTTGATCTGCCACTTGCCCGCCGCGCAGGTGGCGTAGCCGAGATCCTTCATCAGCCGGGCAAAGGTCATGTTCTCCGGCTGCTTCCAATCGAAGTAGCCGACTCCCCATCGCGGCACGTCCCAGTGGTTCACCCAGCCGTTGCGCCAGGGGTAGGTGCCAGTCAGCAGGCTTGCCCGCGACGGCGTGCACTGCGGCATCGACCAGGCGTTGTGAAATTTCATGCCACCCGCCGCCAGGGTGTCGATGTGGGGCGTCTCGATGTCTTCGGCACCGTAGCAGCTGATCCATTCCTTCCCCAGATCATCGGCCATGATGAAGAGGATGTTGGGTTTTGGAGAGGAAACGTCTGCCTGAACTTGCGATAGCAAGAGCAGCCCCATAGCGGGAAGGACGCGAACCAGGTTGCGGAGAATCATGATCGGTCCCTTACGGAGTGGGCAGATGGCAACTTCCATCGCCGTGGAGGACCGCCGATGATGAAATCGGCC
>JAKZES010000129.1 GCA_022548915.1 Verrucomicrobiaceae bacterium E54 | reverse complement strand
AACGGGCGTGCTGAAATTCATTCCTCCGTCCGTTGAATAGGAGATGTCGAAGGTTTTGAGGTTCCGGTCTCCGTCTCGGGTGTAGAGCCAGTAATGCACCCTGTCGACATCATAGGCACCCCCCAGCTCGAAGGTCAGCTCCTCGGTGCCGCCCGAGGGGGCACCGGAGCCGCTCAACCAGTAAGCGTCCGACTGGTAGGGATGATAATCATCCAATTCACTCAACGGGTCCGAAACATCAGTCAGGCCGGAACCGTCGATGACCTTGTCGATGGTGCGCGGGCTGCCGATGGTGGTGGTCGAGGTCGCCGATATGGGAGTGATGACAATGCTTTCTCCCGCCGCATTGACGGTGATGTTCAGGGTCGCCTCCATCGGCGTGGCGATGACCCCGTCGGTCACGCTCACCGTGAAGGCATTCGCTCCCACATCGGCATTGGTCGGAATGCCACTGAGCGTGCCGTCGGCGGCCACGGCCAGCCAGGCCGGGCCGGAGACCTTTGCGTAGGCCAGGGTGTCGCCGTCGTCATCCGTTGCGCTGTCGGCAATGGTGCCGCTGTAGGCCAGATCCTCGGTCGCGTCGCTGCCCGCGATCGGGTCGGTGGCGAACACCGGCGCATCGTTGGTGTTGAGCACCGTGATGTTCAGGGTCGCCTGGACCGGGGTCGCAATGATGCCGTCGGTCACGCTGACGATGAAGCTGTTTGCGCCGACGTCGGCATTGGCCGGCGTGCCGGACAGTGTGCCGTCGGCGGCCACGCTCAGCCAGGCCGGGCCGCTGACCTTCGCGTAGGTCAGGGCAGCATCAGCGTCGTCGTCCGTTGCAGAACCAGCGATCGTGCCACTGTAAGCCGCATCCTCGGTCGCGTCGCTTGAGCCAAATGGGTCAGCCGTGAAGACCGGCGCGTCATTGGTGTTGATCACGGTGACATTGAGCGTCGCGGTGTCGCTGCCGCCGTTGCCGTCGGTCACGCTGACCGTGAAGACATTGAGCCCCACGTCGGCGTTCGCCGGGGTGCCACTCAAGGTGCCGTCCGCCGCCACGCTCAGCCATGCCGGGCCACCGGTCTTGGAGTAAATCGGCGCATCCCCGTCATCGTCGAATGTTGTGCCGGCGATCGTGCCACTGTAGGCCGCATCCTCGGTCGCATCCGAACCATTGATCGGGTCGGAGGTGAATGCCGGGGCATCGTTCGTGTTGATGACCGTAATGTTCAGGGTTGCTTCGACGGGAGTCGCGATGATGCCATCCGTCACGCTGACGGTGAAGGCGTTCGCCCCCACATCGGCGTTGCTCGGTGTGCCCGATAGTGCACCATTGACAGCCACGCTCAGCCAAGCCGGACCGCTTAGCTTGGCATAGGTCAGCGAGGCACCATCATCCACATCGCTGGCATCGTCCGCCAGCGTGCTGCTGTAGGGCAGATCCTCGGTCGCGGCGGATTCATCCACAGGATTGGAAATCCAGGCAGGCGCATCGTTGGTATTGATCACTGTGATATTCAGGGTCGCTTCCACAGGCACCGCGATGACGCCGTCCGTCACGCTCACCGTGAAGGCGTTCGCGCCGACATCGCTGTTGGTCGGTGTGCCGCTGAGCGTGCCATCCGTGGCCACACTCAACCAGGCCGGGCCTGCGACCTTCGCGTAGCTCAGCGAGGCCCCGGCATCGTCGTCGGAAGCACTGCCGGTAAGGGTGCCGCTATAGGCCACGTCCTCGGAGGCATCCGAGCCGTTGATCGGATCGGCCGTAAAGACCGGTGCGTCGTTGGTATTGATCACGGTGATATTGAGCGTGGCCTCCACGGCCGGGTTGGTGCCGTCATCCGCACTCACGGTGAAGACATTGACGCCGACATCCGCATTGGCCGGCGTACCCGAAAGCGCGCCATCGGCAGACACAGTCAACCATGCAGGTCCATTCACCTTGGCAAAGGTAAGCGTATCTTCCGCATCGCTGGCGTTGTCGGCCAGCGTGGACGCGTAGGGCGCATCTTCTGTGGCATCAATTTCATTGACCGGATCCGCTGTCCAGGTCGGTGCGCTGTTGGTCGAAACGGCCGTGCCTCCGAAGCAAATTTCGGTCATCGCAAAGTAGCTTGTGTCCCCGTGATTGCTCAGATTGCTGAACCGGATATGCGTGACACCGGACAAGGTGCCGAAGGTGCGGCTCTCCACGTAGGCATTGCTGCGGTCGCTGGGCCCGATGGACCAATCCGCCATGCCGAGTGACGCCGCCGGAACGGGCGTGCTGAAATTCATTCCTCCGTCCGTTGAATAGGAGATGTCGAAGGTTTTGAGGTTCCGGTCTCCGT
>JAKZES010000128.1 GCA_022548915.1 Verrucomicrobiaceae bacterium E54 | reverse complement strand
GCCCACGACTTGAACCAGACACGGCACCTCCCTTTCAACCCTCAAACCACCCCGAAGGCGCGTGGCTGGCTCCAGTCGCAGCCATAGGGTCTCGCATTGAAGGAGGCATGGCTGCAGCGGAACAGGACAACATTCATCCCTTTCCCGAAGAGAAGAGTTTCAATCAACTTCTCACTGGGGAGCAGGAATTCCTTCGGGCATTGCTCCGGACCATTGGTGTTCCAGCCTCGGATGTGGCGGATGTCCTCCAGGACGCCAATGTCTACCTGATCGCCAACCAAGCCAAGTATCTCCCGGGCACCAACTTCCGGGCGTGGGCGGGGCAGGTCGCCCGCTTCCGCAGCCTCAACTATTTCCGCAGCAAGAAGCGTCGGCCAATGGTGAACCTCTCGGAGCAAGCGCTCGACATGATCGTCGAGGAGGTCGTGCTCCGCTTCGATGAAAACCACGCCCGGTTGCAGAAACTCGGCCACTGCCTATCCAAGCTCTCCGATGACCAGCGGCAGCTGCTTGATGCCGTTTACGCCAAGGGCACCTCCCTCAAGGATCTCGCCCGCGCCAAGCGATGCAGCCATGCCGCCATGCGGAAGACCGTTTCCCGAATCCGACAGACCTTGAAGGCCTGCATCGAATATCAAACTGAAAGCTGAGCCGAAGCGTCACAATCCGTCCCATTCCGCTCTATGTTCATGAAGTTGCAACCGGAACCCCAACCTGACCGCGAGTTTGTCGATCTCGTCCAGCGCGTCCTTGATCACGAGGCGAGCCTGGAGGATATCGCGCATCTCAACGCCCGGCTTCCGAAGGATTCGGTGGCGCTGCGATACTTCGTCGAGATGCGGATGCTGCACTGCTCGCTGGAGGATGCGTTCGACGCGGCTCCAGCCGAACTGGACTCGATCGAAGGGCGGCTGGTGAATTTCTCGGGTCACTCCTGCCCTGCCGCACAGGCCCCGACCCGGGCACAAGCATCCAGTAAACCGCAATGGCGGAAGTGGCTCGTGGCGGCTGCCGCTCTGGTTGCCATCAGCCTCGGCTTCCTTGCGGTGGATCGCTTCCTCCACCGCCCCGCCTTCGAGGTCGTCGCGCGCCATGGCACCGGACTCTCCGCCGTTCCGGCGAAAGGCACTTGGATCCGCCACGGTGACACCCTCGAACTCAAGGACAACGCCGTGGAGATCCGCTCGGCGGATGGAAACACCCTGACCTTCCAGGGACCGGGCGAGCTGAAGATTCAAAGCCGCGACCGCCTGATTCTCGAATCCGGTCGCCTCTGGGCCGATCTCAAGGGCGATCCGGTCAAAATTATCACGCCCCGCGGCGAGGTCACCGACCTGGGCACCACCTTTGGCATCGACCAATCCTCCCCCTTCGCCACGCGGATCGATGTCTTCGATGGCGAGGTGCGATTCACGAACCCGGACGATGCAGGTCGAACGACCAACGCAGAGAAGGGCGAGAGCCTTGTCTCATCCGGGGCCGAGTGGACTCCGGAAAGGGGAGAGGCCGATGCTGGACGCTACACCTCGGGGATTCGCCGGCCCATCGGATTGTCCTTTGTGAAAGACGAGGCTGAGGCCGCCCGGATCTCCTCCAAACTGGCATTCGGAGCTGCTTGGGCGACCGGTTCGAGCATCACGGGAACCGCCCAGCTGCCGGGTAGCCCGGTTGAGATCCGGTGGAGCGGCGGATCGATTTTCTCCACGGGGGCCTGGAAGGCTCCCGAGGCCGACGTGCTGCACACCCACCTCTGCTGCTCGGCATGGCGGAAATTCAGAATTGACGCTCCAGGAGGTGATCAACAGGCAGAAGACGAGTCGGTCGGAATCACCATTCATTTGCAGAACCTCGCCACTTGGATGGAGCAGATTGGCGCTGTTGGCTACAAGCTGACAGTTCTACAGAACTCCAATGAAAGAGGAGTTCGTTTCTTCCCGATCTCGGTCTTCGAGGGCGGAAGCGGCACCGGCACTCCAGTCGGTGTTTTTGAAACGCAGCCTGAGGCCTACTTACCCGGGAACTACCCGGACGGACCAGGAGGCTTGGGTGCCCGGGTCGTGCAGGAGTTCCCCATGGTCTTCAAGGCGGATTCCCTGACGCTGAAGGCGCCTCCTTTCGATGGAGCTGAGCGTCTCTCGAACATTTCGGGAATCGTGCTGAATCCCGTTTTCTGACCCGCATCGTAGATTTTTCACGGGGCTTTTGTCACAGATCGGTGGATGGGGCTCTTTGAAAGGAAACCATCTTTTCATGAGAACCCACCATCTCCTCACTGTTCCGTTTGTTGCCGCTGCCCTTTCCTCGGCTTGCGCCGAAACCGTCCTCATCGACTGGTCGACCTCAGCCAGCGTCTCGTCTCCTGCGGGCGACGGAAAGCACTGGAACAGCCTTGGTACTCCAACCGCCGGCGGCAG
>JAKZES010000127.1 GCA_022548915.1 Verrucomicrobiaceae bacterium E54 | reverse complement strand
CGAGGAACTCCGCCAGCGACTTCCGCACGGCGGCACCCGCTTCCTCGCCCGCCACCTTGCCGTGCCCGAGTCCACGCTGCGGCGGTGGCGCTCACGCCACCGCCGCGGCCAAACCATCCGCCGCAAGCCCGGCCTCGCCAAACCTCGCCCGCTTCCCATCGCCGGACTCCGCGAACACCTCCACGCCCTGCACCACGGCAACCACCGCAGCGCCGGGACCGGCAAGCTCCACGACGCACTCCGGGACAGCCTCTCGCGCCGCGACACCGACGCACTGGTCGCCCGACTCCGCGAGCGCCACCACCAACACCAAAAGGACCACACCCTCCACCTCACCTGGCACCGTCCCAACCTCGTCTGGGCCATCGACGCCACCCACCTGCGCACCTCCCCGCAGGACCCCGGCGTCCACCCCGTCCTCGCCCGCGACCTCGCCTCCCACTTCCACTTCCAGCCACTGCTCCTCGAAGCCGAATCCGCCGACGCCAACCTCCAATGGCTCCGTCATCTCATCGAACTCCACGGCCCGCCGCTCTTCCTCAAGCGCGACAACGGCAGCCCCTTCAACACCGATCCCATCAACGAACTCCTCGCCCAATACGGCATCCTGCCCCTCAACAGCCCCATCTGCCAGCCCACCTACAACGGCGCCATCGAACACGGCATCGGCGCCTTCAAGCGCGAACTCGCCGGCCTCCTCGATCCCTCGCTGCCCATCGCCCATCAGCCCGCGCTCCCACGACTCGTCCACGCCGTCACCCACCTGCGCAACACCCGCCGCCGCCGCTCGCTCGGCGGCATCAGCCCCGCCACCGCCTACCACCACCACCCGCACTTCGCGCCCTCGGCGCTCATACGCAGACAGATTTTCGAGTGGATCTCGGCCCGTGCCGAAGCCACACTCGGAATGCCATGGGAAACGTCCGATCACCACGCCCGCAGCGCCGCTTGGCGTCGCGCCGTGGAAGCCTGGCTCCGCTGCCAGGGCCTGGTCACCGTCTCCCGAACCCCAAAACCGTCACCCATTTTCGCCACTCAAAAGCGCTCATAAACCCGTTGGCAGCACAACGGAGTAACTGGACTCTACTACTACGGTTACCGTTGGTATGACCCCGTGACAGGACGGTGGCCATCAAGAGATCCAATTGAGGAAGAGGGTGGAGTTAATTTGTATGGATTTGCTGGAAATAGAAGCGTCGACTCTATTGATTACTTAGGTCTTTTTGGGCCCGATGCAGAAACGAACACAAAATGGGCTCAAGAGCAGGCGGGCGCGGGCAAGATTGGACAGGATGCAGTGCAATTTGTCAGGAACGGCAACTTTAAGGGACACAGCGATTTTGTGAACTTCAATCAGATCAAGAAACCGGATTTTGACTTTAATCGAGCCGACAATGATGAGTTCCGCGCAAGGCCAGGAAGTCTTGGAGTGCATTTTCGTAATCGTGCGACAAACTTTGCAGAAGCTAGAAAAGCGATAAATATTTGTGATGAACGTCAGTTCGAACTCGAGATGCACGGTGTTCAGGATTACCATAGTCATTGGGCTAAAGGATTCATAAATGGCCACAAATCGCCCGGGGTCATTTGGCGAACGGGAGATATGAAAACTACCAGAAATTACCATTCTGTGCTGAATGGTCAGTATTACCTGAGTCCTGACCTTGATAACGAAGCCCACGCAAGGGCGAATGAGGATACGAAGATCCTATTGAGGGAGTGGAAGGATAACTGTTGCGTTGTTGTGACCGGTAGGTCGATTATTAATTGGGTTGGCACCAAGAGCTGGAAGAAGAGAGATGATGTGGTAGAGCCTGAGTGTTGCCAGGATTGGAAGCCGGAAGAGTGGGAGTCTGAATAGAGAGATTCGCGGCGTAGTGTTGATAAAGAGGTAAAATATTATGAGGTATTCAATTGTGCTAGTTCTTGGCATTTACCAGCTAGCTTCATGTAGTCATTTGGGACACGATGTATACCCACTGAAGATGGCTGGGGGGAGGATTATTGAAAAGGAGAAGAGGCTTGTTGATGTTAGGATCATAACAATTTCGAGTGATTGCCTTTTGATCGGAGATGGCACAAAGATCCACTGTCCGGATGGGGTCCATCGGTTGGGGGCCGTTCAAGGCAAATTGGTGGATATGGATATCATAGTGTCTGTGCGGAAAAGTGGTTTGTCTGGAGGAATTCAGCGATCAGAGCGAATAGAATTAGTTAGGGTGTTCGACCATGGCCAAGTTCTTGCAGATTTTAGTATTTGTGAGAATTGTTCTAAACAAATGCGACGCGGTATTCTGGAGATGAAAGATCGTGAGAATTATCCGCCTTCTGTCGTGAATTGGGTCGTGCGGAACTGCCCTCACCCAGGTTTCTTTTTTCCGCTGGACTACCCGACGGAGAATGTTGGGTGGATTTGCGATGAGTGTAGCTCGAAGGCGCGTTCTGTGCTTTCATCGTAAGCGCTCCACGCAGCACCCGTTCCCTGGCGGGTCATAGTCTCCAGGGTCAGTAGTACCAGAGCTTGGCAAGGGGTTTTTTGAAGGTCGTTTTGAGGGCGTCAGGGAGCGGATCGATCCGGGCGGGCCGGTTCGACCTG
>JAKZES010000126.1 GCA_022548915.1 Verrucomicrobiaceae bacterium E54 | reverse complement strand
TCAGCCCCTGGATGCGCCAGGTGTAGAGTTGGCGGGGCCGGATGCGGAGGTATTCGCAGGCTTCGAGGTCGGTCAAAAGCCGGTCGGCACGGCGGTCGGAATCAGGTTGCTTGGACATGCCACCGGCCGCGTGTCAACTTGCGTGGGCTGCAGAGGGGTGGATTTCATTGCGTAATGAACCTTCCGGCGGGGAAATCCGTGAACGTTCACAAGTTTCCGGGGGCGGGGGAATTTTCTTTGCGCAAAGAGATTTGGGCACGACGAGCCGGGGACGGGCCTCCGGCACCCGGTCAAATGTCGTTCCGTAACGACAATTCAGGGCCGGACGAACTGGCGAGGTAGGGCCGGGTTTTCATACCGGGATGAAAAGCGGGCCTCCGCCAGCCTGGATCCGGCAGGGTTTCTTGGTTCGCGCCAGAATTTCTTCCCGGGAAGACACTGTCCCGACGTCGGGACATGTCGCCCCCTGCGGTGCATCCTCCGTTATTTTTCTGCACGCGCAGAAAATCTCGGTCCGAGCGGGAGATTCCTTCCCGGGCAGACATGGTAGGCCCCACGAAAAGGTGTGACCGGCCACACGATTTTTCCGCACGCGCAGAAATTTTCCGCTCGAGCGGAGGTTCTTGGCGCCCAGAAAATGTGTGAGCGGTCACACAATTCGAAGGCTCCGGCCCAGTTGTCCTGCCGGCAGGACAAGCTTCCCGGGGATTCGCACGGCAATTGTCATGTCGGCATGACAATCTGGGGCAGCATTGACTGTCGTAAATCTACTTACGGAAGTAGATTCTGGCGCTCCAAGGCCCGTCAAAGCCTGCTGCCCGTCTCGTGGCGCCACGAGGTTTCTCGGCGGGTTCCGGCACCGCGTCGATTTTCCTGACGGCAGGAAGTTTCGTTACGAAACGAAAATGTTGGTGCGCACCAACAGCCGCCGGCGAGACGCGGCGAGGGGCTGCTGCAATTTTGTTTCCGTAAACAAAACTCGCCTCGGGCACTGGCGGGGCGGCCTGTCCCGGGATGACAAGGCGGCGGATCGGCCTGAGGGAGCGGCAATTGTTTGCGCGGGCAAACAATCTCCCATCGGGCTGCCGAAGTAGGATTGTCTGTGCGCAAAGACAATCGGGCACTGGGTCTGGAACGGCGGGCGACCAGCCGAAACGTGTCAACGTCTACACGTTTCGTGAGCTGGGGGACCGAGGACCAGAGCTGGAATTGTTTATTCGCATGAACAATTCGAGTGCCTCCTTCGTCGTGGCGCCACGACAATCCTTCCAGGTGAGAATCCTTGCAACGCTGGCACAATCAGCCTGCTCGGATGCAGGAGGTGGGCGGCGCAATTGTCTGGCCGGCAAGACAATTGCCACCTTGTCGTTCCGGAACGTCAGATCAGGGGGGCAGTCGGCGGCTCCGCGGAGCGCAAAATCTGCGGAGTAGTCGTTCTGTTGACGGAACGACTACGGGAACCTCGCGGAGGGCCGAATGTTGACCCGGATCAACAGAGCGGCGCCGTCGCAAAGTGTGGTCGTTTGGTTGACCAAACGTCTGGAATTCCATGGGCCTGGGTTGTGGCGGCCCAATTCTCGTCGCGTAACGAGAATTCCTCCTGCCGGCAGGAGATTTTTTGGCCGGCCATAAATCCGGGTTTGTTAGTTCGATATAACAATCTCCGGACGTCACCCCGCCTTCCGCCGGTGCGCTTCGATGGCCCGCCGGATCCTCTCCCGGATCGGCCAAGGGAGTTCCTTCGGCACCCAGCCCTCCGGCGGCGTGATGGCAAACCACGCCTTCGCCGAACCCTCGTCGACCACCGCTCGGTAGTGGCGGAAGATCATCTTCGGGGAATTGCCGGCCTCCAGAGCCGTCCGGGCGACGTCCCCTGTCTCCGCTACCCGGTAGCTGATGAACGAGTGTCTGAGCCCATTCTGACGCCATCCGCCCGGGATCCCGGCTTTCACGGCCACGTCGCCGAGCGCCCCGGAGGAATCCTGGATCGGGACGACCGGCCCCTGCTCGTCGCGCCACGGGGCGAGCCATGCCTTGAGGTTCTCGCTGAGCGGCACCAACCGGCGGGCCCGGTTCTTGGCGATCCGGCCGGAGATCTCGATGTGGCCCCGGTCCCACTTGATGTCCTCCCACCGCAGCTTGCAGATCTCGGCGTTGCGGATCCCGGTGAAGGCCCCGATCGCCATCAGCGGGAGGATCCGTGCGTGGGCTGCCAGCAGGAGCTTCTCCATCTCCTCCGGCGTGAAGATCTCGATCTCCTTCTCCGGCACCTTGAAGGTCTCGCTGAGCTCGGCCGCCGTCTTCCGATCCGGGTCGATGTAGCCCTGCTTCTTGGCGAACGAGAACATCGTCACGATCGTCCGCCGCAGGCAGTTCTTCGAGACCGGTGCCAGCGTGGTGAGGCTGGTCAGGAACCCGTTGATATCGGCCACCGTGATCTCGGAGATCTGTCCGGGCAGACGTTTCGTGAAGCGCTTGAGGTTCTGGCGGCAGGAGTTCACGTAGGCTTGGCTGACCCCGCTCGCGGCGCGGGAGGCGACGAACTCCTCGGCGACCTCGGCGGTGGTGCGGGAAGGGAAGTTGTTCTGCTGGGCTTCGGCGTGACCTTTGACCGCCTCGCACAGGGG
>JAKZES010000125.1 GCA_022548915.1 Verrucomicrobiaceae bacterium E54 | reverse complement strand
GTCCTAAGGTGAAGCTGGTAACTGGGATGAAGTCGTAACAAGGTAGCCGTAGGGGAACCTGCGGCTGGATCACCTCCTTTCTAAGGAGCGATTTGCAGGCGTCCTTCGGGACGGATTGCAAAAGGTCGAGCCCCTGGTCCTTCGGGACCTGGGGAACCAACAACAACGACCGACGCTGTTTGAATTAACAACAAACTACCGCGCGCATTCAACCAGGTGCCGGGGAGACGCAGATCTCTCACGGATTGCCGGAGTCATGTGCGGCGTGCGATTCAATCTTTTTCCTCTCCCTTCAAAGAAGTCCGGAACACAGCGGAGATCCTCCGCCAGGCGGCGCCCATTTTCCATAATCTGGAAGAGGGCGTGCGGCATGAACGGGGGTATAGCTCAGTTGGTAGAGCGCCTGCTTTGCAAGCAGGATGTCATCGGTTCGAATCCGGTTACCTCCACCAATTTTGTAAATGCTGAAACGCGGAAAAGCTGAAAAGCCGAAACCCCGCAAACAGTCCGAAGTGCCGGAAAGCGTCTCCCAAGAGATTTCAGCTTTTCAGTATTTCAGATTTTCAGCTTTTACTCCAATAGGGGCCTGTAGCTCAGTTGGTTAGAGCACGCGCTTGATAAGCGCGGGGTCACAGGTTCAAGTCCTGTCTGGCCCACCATTCTCCGCCTGTAATCCGGCTGAATTGAAGAAGCACTGTGAGTGCCGCGAGGGACGACGGGTCTTTGGCCGCTCTTTGACATCCACATGGAGAAATGAAAGTTTTTTCTGTTCTGCGAGATGCAATTGAACACGTCAGCTCCGGAGTGATCCGGGGCGATGAATTGAGCGCTTCTTGCGGTTCTTGGAAGATACTCGAATATCCAAAAATAATTTGCGGCCCGGCACGGCTTGCGATTCCCGGGGCGAGAGCCTTGGGATGAAGCGGGTGAGTTGTCCGGGTTACGACTAGAGAACAGAGGAGGCTTGAGTTGCCTCTCCTGATTGAAGATCGAAGATAAGTTTTCTGACGTTTTTGAGAAGGGAGGGATCAAGCTTCAAAGGGCACGGAGTGGATGCCTAGGTGTCAACAGGCGATGAAGGACGTGATAAGCTGCGATAAGCTTCGGGGAGTGGCAAACACACTTTGATCCGGAGATTTCCGAATGGGGTAACCTGTCCCGATTAATATCGGGACGTCTCTTCCTGAATAAAATAGGGAAGAGCACGCGATACCCGGTGAAGTGAAACATCTCAGTAACCGGAGGAAAAGAAAGAGAATCGATTCCGTAAGTAGTGGCGAGCGAAAGCGGAACAGCCCAAACCGGGAGCTTGCTCCCGGGGTTGTAGGGCCCCGACATGGGACCACCGACGATAGGTGAAGGATCTGGAAAGGTCCGGCATAGAGGGTGAAACCCCCGTAACCGAAATCCGAGGTGGCCCTAGGGAGTCCCTGAGTAATACGGCACACGTGAAACGCCGTATGAATCTGCGCCGACCACGGCGTAAGGCTAAATACTCGTTGGCGACCGATAGTGAACCAGTACCGTGAGGGAAAGGTGAAAAGAACCGCTGCGAGCGGAGTGAAATAGAACCTGAAACCCCGTGCCTACAAGGTGTCAGAGCCCCGACTTGTCGGGGTGATGGCGTGCCTTTTGCTTAATGAGTCTGCGAGTTGGCATCTGTAGCAAGCCTAAGCCCTTCCGGGGCGGAGGCGAAGCGAAAGCGAGTCCGAACAGGGCGAAATTGAGTTGCAGGTGTCGGACCCGAAGCGGAGGTGACCTACCCTTGGCCAGGTTGAAGCGTCGGTAATACGACGTGGAGGACCGAACCGGTGAATGTTGAAAAATTCTCGGATGAGCTGAGGGTAGGAGTGAAAGGCTATTCAAACCCCGTGATAGCTGGTTCTCCTCGAAATGCATTGAGGTGCAGCGTCGCGTGCTGACCATTGGGGGTAGAGCACTGACAAGGCTAGGGCCCATACCCGGGTACCAACCCTTATCAAACTCCGAATACCAGTGGGTGGAGCGCGGCAGTGAGACGGCGGGGGATAAGCTTCGTCGTCGAAAGGGAAACAGCCCTGATCAGCAGCTAAGGTGCCTAAATAACGCTGAGTGGAAAGGAAGTGAGGTTTCATAGACAGTGAGGATGTTGGCTTAGAAGCAGCCACCATTTAAAAAATGCGTAATAGCTTACTCATCGAGAGACCTTGCGCCGAAAATGATTGGCGATAAGCGTTATACCGAAGCTCTGGGTGTCATGGCACATTTTTGCTCATCAACGGCAAGATCGGAGCATCCGAAGAATGAGGATGCTCAAACCCCCATTAAAATGAGGGGAGATGATCAAGCTGGATGAGTGGTGAGTAAAAATGTGCCATGGCGCGGTAGAGGAGCATTGTCAGTACATTGAAGCTGGATGGCGACTGAAAGTGGAGCGCTGACAAGAGAGGATGCAGACATGAGTAACGATAAGGCCGGTGAGATCCCGGTCCGCCGCAAACCCAAGGTTTCCAGGGCTACGTTTTTCGTCCCTGGGTTAGCCGGGACCTAAGCCGAGGCAGATATGCGTAGGTGATGGACAGAGGGTTAATATTCCCTCGCTCGCGACCCTTAAACAGGGGGGACGCATGGTGGATGACGACCAGGTGATTGAATTCCGAGGTGAGGCTACGGCCGATCCGCATCGTCTGAACCCGTGCCTAGAAAAGCCCCTGCGTATGCTAAGCGACCCGTACCGTAAACCGACACAGGTGGGTGGGATGAGTATTCCAAGGCGCAAGAGTGAACCCTGGTTAAGGAACTCGGCAAACTAGCCCCGTAACTTCGGAAGAAGGGGTGCCTCC
>JAKZES010000124.1 GCA_022548915.1 Verrucomicrobiaceae bacterium E54 | reverse complement strand
CAGCAGGGTGTAGCCACCCCGCCCTTTCCGTGTTCCGTCTGGTGCGTGGTTCCTCATTGCGATCTCACCACCGTCCGGCTCTTCACGTAGTCACGTCCGCCAATCTCGTAGACCAGCAGGCTTTGAAAATTCCACACCCTCATTCCCGCCGGGTTGTCCGCCGTCGTACCCCGGCCTCCATCGACCGGAAAGTTGTCCCGGTTGGGAATGCGCGTGCGGATCACCCGCCCCTCGATCGGAGCCCCTCCCGGAAGCTTGCCCAGCGAGACGACTTCCTCGCTCTTGTCCGGGTAGGCCGGCCACGGGGAGTCGTCGTCCAGCAGGTCGGCGAAGGGCAGGCGTTGGGCCAGGGCCTTCTCGTAGGTCAGGTAGGCGTCGGTCACCGTCTGCTGCAGCGTCCACTGCCGGGGCGCGGTGATGTTGATCGACAGCTTGAGCAGCACCAGCGACAGCGCCGTGAGGAAGCTCAGCGCATACGCGGCCTCGATCATCACCCAACCGCGCCGCACACGGCGGTGCCGGGGCGCGGAGCGCGGCCGACCGACCGCTCCTGGATGGAACGCTGGGGTGAACATCTAAGAGAACTTAACAAATCAGCTCTCTTCTGGCAACCCACGCGATCGCGTGGTGGGCGCAGGGCGATCAGGGCCCGGCCGCGGTGTAGAACTCGGCCCGTCGTTCCTCGACGACGATCAGCCAGTTCATCATCGCCACCGGCGGAAGCGCCGCCGGGTGGCGGATCTGGGAGAGGTTCACATTGATCCTTCCGTGATCCACGCCCTTCTCGCTGCCGGCGGTCATGTCGAGCAAATGGACCTTCCTGCCGGTCTCCCCCCCGTCTCCGGCAAGGCTACCAACCTGGCCGGTGATCGAGAGCTTGAGCGGATCGACCTCGGCGCCATAGCGCTTCTCCGGCGCGAACAGCGAGGCCGGCGGGTAGTACGGCAGCGGCAGCCCACTGCCTGCGGGTGGCGTCGTTTCAACCGAATTGAAGTCGTCCGCGATGTAGAGCCGGAGGTTGGTCACGAGCGAGAACCCCTTCGGAAACGAGGTCAGGTCGGCGCACTCCCTCAGGATCACTCCGTAGTCCTCCTCCGCGCAGGGGATGGACGGAGCACTCAGGTAGGCATTCCCCGGGTAGTCGACGTTGACCACGAGGGAATGGTTCACATCGGTGGCATCCGCTCCCAGCAACTCAAGAAACTCGGGGAAACGCTGCGGCAGCACCTCGATGCACCATTTCTGATCGTGCAGGAGTTCGGTTCGGAACGGCAGGCTCGGCCGGTAGTAGCCGGCCTTGAAGGTCCCCACCAGTGGATCACCGAAGCGGGCGTTGTCGAAGGTGATCGATCCGGACACCCCCTCCTGGAAGTAGTAGCTTCCGTTCTTTCCGTAGGCCACGTCGACGGGATGCGGGAAGTTCACGGTCTGGTTCTCGTTCGCGCAGTAGATGTAGCCCGGCGGCAACCCGGTCGAGGGATCCTGAACGAGCGACACCTTGAGAATTTCGCGCGCGCCGCCCTTGAAATACTGGAACTCCACCTCGGTGGGCATCGGGTTGAACTCACCCGCGACTTCGGTCACATCAAGCCTCATCGCGCACTGCAGGGCACCGACGGAATAGTCGTTCCAGGTGGTCGGGGACAGCGTGTTCGACTCGACCGCATGAGCGTGGCGATCAAAAAACTGGTTGCCGCGGTTGATCGGAAGGAAGGCGGCCCGGCCCGCTTCCGAAGCCAGCGACACGGGCATGAATTCGCCGTGATCGAGTTCAAACTTCTCGCGAACACCGGGAGCGAAGGGTTCCAGACCCACATCGTGCTCTCCGATGGTTACCGAGGAGTCGATCTCCACCCCCCGCCGGCCGGAAAGCCGCGGCAGGCTGAGCCCGGCACCCACGCGTGCCCGGGTCGCAAAGACGCCGCCCTCCACCACCGCGTTCTGCCACGCGGTTCCGTCTTCATGCGCGCCGAGGACCGCAAAGGCCTCGGCGGAAATGGCCAACTGCGAGGGAACCTCATAGATCGACACGATGAAGTCCCGCTCCTTGCGATCCATTCCGGTCAATCCGTCATCGGCATCGGCCAGGTCGAGGCTGAAGGCCCACCAGTTGCGCTTGGCGACGAAGGGCTGGCCCGGCTCGCAATAGGCGAAGCGGATTTCGGGAAAGGGAATCAGGTTGAACTGCGGATACTCGTCGACAGGCAATCCAACCTCGGTGGCGGCCAGCAGCCCGTGGACCTTCTCCCGGCTGATGATGGGATAGATCCGGTCGCGCGAGACCAGCGTGGTATTGGACGATTCGAGGGGCGGAGGAAATCCCACCCCCAGCGCCCTGCCGATGCCCGGCGCAACATAGCCGGACTCCGGTTCAATGGCGTCGAAGACCGCCCCGACATTCGAGAACGAGCCGTCGCCGGGATTCGCCAGAATCGAGCTGCCGAGGTCGAGACCCGCCAGCATCTGTTCGCTGACCGCCTGCCGTGCGTTTGCCTGATCCAGGGCATCGCCGAAGATATTCTGCCAGCGCAAGGGGTCTCGCGCCGAGGACGAGGCGTTGGAGCCACCCATCATCGCCCTGATCGCCCGGTTGGGTGTGATGTTCACGATGGCTTTCAGGATTTCATCCTCCTTTTCGGAGTAGTCGATGCGGAGACCGACTTCCTTCTGGCTTTCATGCGAGCGGATCGACGTCCGGTAGCTGTTGATCAACATCGCCAGCACCACGATACCCAGCGAGAGCACCATCACATACGACACGTAGCCGCCCTGCCTTCTCCGGTCATCCTTCGGTGTCTTCATCTTCTCCTAGAGTTGTTGGGTTCCCGAATACACCAGCTCCTCCCCGTTCGGGCCGGTCAGGTACATCCGCAGCACGCCACGCTCGACGGCGAAGCTCACCAGCGT
>JAKZES010000123.1 GCA_022548915.1 Verrucomicrobiaceae bacterium E54 | reverse complement strand
GCCGAGGGTGCTCAAAAGCCGCTGATCTCATCTCTCACCGAGATCGAGCCCCCCATCGGCGAATCGCCACCGGGAGTATGAGAAATGCGGGCTAGGGGCGGGCGGGTCGGTGCCACGCGAGGCATCCCACGAACGTGCGACGGGAAATCCCCGTCATGGGTGAGATGTTGCGGAGGGAGCCGGCGTAGGTTTTGCCGATGATCTCCCGAGGTTCTGCCGGCCCTTTCCAGCCGTTTCGTTCTTGTCGTGGGGGGAGCTGCTCCCGCTGGTCCCGGGCCACGGGGGTGCTTGTCCTGGGTCTCCTCGCGGGTGGCGTGGCCCACGGCGAATTGTCCGAGTCCGAGTTCCGGGATCCGCCCCTGGCGGCGCGACCGTCGGCGCTGTGGTCGTGGATGAACGGCCACGTCGACCACGGCCAGATCACCCACGAGCTGGAGGAGATGAAGGCCAAGGGGATGCGCGGCGCAATCATCTGGGACATCGGGGTCCTGATCGATCCGGAGAAGATCATCCCCGCCGGCCCTGCCTTTCTCGGGCCGGAATCGCTGGCGTCGATCCATCATGCGATGGACGAGGCGGAGCGTCTCGGGCTGGAGCTGGGACTTTTCGCGTCGAGCAGTTGGAACGCCGGCGGCGATTGGATCGAAGCCGAGGATGGCAGCAAGGCGCTGCGCTGGAGCGAGGTGAAGGCCGAGGGACCGTCGCGCTTTTCCGGAGTCCTGCCGCTGCCGGAGGGCATCGTCGCCGAAAAGCGGGAGGTGGCGGTGGTCGCGGTGCGTGAGGGCGAGCCCGACCGGATCCGCCTCGACGACCGGCTGGGCGCGGAAGGAACCCTCGAGTGGGAGGTGCCGGAGGGAAGCTGGAGGATCCTGCGCTTTGTCTCGGGCAATACCGGCGAGAGGCTGAACTGCCCGAGCGAGAATTCGGACGGGCGGGTGATCGATCATCTCAGTCGGGAGGCGACCGACGCGCACTTCAAGCACATGCTCGATGCCCTGGCGCGGGGGCGGGACGGCTACGGTCCGCTGAAGGTGCTGATGCTCGACAGCTACGAGGTGCGCCCTGTGACCGACTGGACGCCGGACTTCGTCGAGGAATTCACCGAGCGCTACGGCTACGATCCGGTTCCGTGGTTGCCGGTGCTGGCCGGGGTGACGGTCGGCGAAGGGGATCTCGGCGACCGTTTCCTTCACGACTACCGCAAGCTGGTGAGCGACCTGCTGGTCGAGGACCACTTCGCCCGGGCCCGCGAGTTGCTCCATGAGCGAGGGCTGCTGCTGCTTGCCGAGGGCGGCCACGGCGGTCATGCCCGGGTCGACCCGCTCAAGGCGCTCGGGGCGGCCGACATCCCGATGGGTGAGTTCTGGAACCACCGCAAGAACTGGGTGACCAAGGAGGCGGCGAGCGCGGCGCACATCTACGGCAAGACGCTGGTCAATGCCGAGTCCTTCACCGGCTGGCAGCATTGGCAGGATGGACCGGCCACCTACAAGCGGCTGTTCGACATCGCGCTGTGCGCCGGGCTCAACCAGGTCAGCTTTCACACCTTCGCCCACCAGCCGCCGGGGTCCGGACTGCCGGGCGTTGCCTACCACGCCGGCGAACATTTCAACGTGAACCAGAGTTGGTGGGACGTCGCCGGGCCCATGCTCGCTGACATGTCGCGGAGCTGCCACCTGCTGCAGCAGGGGCAGTTCGTTGCCGATGTGGCGGTCTACTACGGCGACAACGCGCCGAACCTGGTGCCACCGCGGCGCATCGCGCCGACGGTGAAGCCGCGCTGGGGCGAGGGTTACTGCCTTCACTGCGGAAAGCCCGAGCCGGTCGACCTTTCATCGCTCGGCTACGGGCACGACTACGACTACGTGAATGAAGAGGTGATCCTCGAGCGGATGCGGGTGGAGGACGGGCGGATCGTGCTGCCTGATGGAATGAATTACCGGCTGCTGGTGCTGCCCGATCGCGAGGCGATCTCGCCGGCGGTGCTGCGGAAGATCGGCGCGCTGGTCGAGGCCGGGGCGACGGTCGTCGGCCCGAAGCCGGAGCGTTCGAACAGCCTGAGCGGGTATCCGGAATGCGACGCCGGGGTGCGCGAAGGGGCCGGCCGGATCTGGGGCGACTGCGACGGCGAGACGGTGAAGCGTCATCGCTTCGGCAAGGGCGAGGTGGTCTGGAATGTCCCGCTCGACGAGGTGCTCGCGGGGATGAAGGTGCGGCCGGACTTCGAGGTGGAGGATTTCGATAACTCCGGGCGGGAGATCGATTACATCCATCGGGAGACCGCCGTGGAGGACATCTATCTGGTCGCCAACACGACGCTGGAGCCGCAGCGTTTTGCCGCCCGTTTCCGCGTGCAGGCGGACCGGGTGCCGAGCTTTTGGCGCGCCGAAGACGGCACGGTCGCCCCCTGCTTCCACTACGAGGTGGGCGACGGCTTCGTCCGGATGCCGCTGGACCTTGCGCCCGCTTCCTCGATCTTCGTCGTGTTTGCGGAGGGGGCGGCGCGGGACCACTGCGTGCAGATCGAGGGCCCGGATGGCGGCATCGAGATCACGGGTCTGGAGGGCGCGGAGCTGAAGGCCCGGGTCCGGGAAGGCGGGACCTACCGCTTCAAGACCGCCCAGGGTCGGAACGGCGAAATGGTCGTCGGTGACGTCCCGCCCGACCGCGGGTTGACCGGACCGTGGACCCTGAGCTTTCCGCCGGACCGGGGGGCACCCGCCTCGGTGGAACTAGCGAAGCTCATCGACTGGACGAGTTCGGAAGATCCCGGAGTGCGTTATTTCTCCGGCACGGCGACCTACCAGACGGTGGTGCCGCTCACCGCAGCCGACCTTTCCACCCCCGGGCCGATCTTTCTCGACCTCGGCGAGGTGAAAGAGGTCGCGCGGGTCAGTAGTACCAGAGCTTGGCAAGGGGTTTTTTGAAGGTCGTTTTGAGGGCGTCAGGGAGCGGATCGATCCGGGCGGGCCGGTTCGACCTG
>JAKZES010000122.1 GCA_022548915.1 Verrucomicrobiaceae bacterium E54 | reverse complement strand
CCCGGATAACCTGCCGGTTTTGAGGGCAATGTCTAGCAAAAAGGAAACATCCCTTGCAACAGAGGCCCCGCAACTCCTGCGACACAAACGCCCTGGTTCCGTCCCTTCAATTCACGACGGGTCGATCGGCCGATCGACGGGTTGGATGAAGACGGTGGGTGCCTGCCAGGCGGAGCACCTCCGGATCGCGAAGGATGCCAAGGCTCCCCTCGCCACGACCGACCAAGCGCTGATTCGTGCGGCCGGGGCGGAAGGAATCACGATCGTCCAGCCGTAGGCTCCCACGTCCAACACCGCGATCTGCTCATGCCCTCCAAGCTGCTTGCCTCACTCGGTCTCTTCGCTTCCCTGTCGCCCGCTGTCCCGGCCGAGGGGAAGGCCCCGCCGAACGTCCTGATGATCTGCATCGACGATCTGAATGATTGGACCGGGTTCCTCGGAGGCCACTCGGATGCGCGGACGCCCCGTATGGATGCACTGGCGGAGCAGGGCCGGAATTTCACCAACGCCCACTGCGCGGTGCCGGTCTGCTCCTCGTCGCGGGCCAGCGTGATGTCGGGGATGGCGGCGACGACCCACGGGAGCTACGAGATAGGGCCGAAATACGAGGCCCTGCCCGCGCTGAAGGACGCGCCGACGATCCAGCGCCACTTCAAGGACCACGGCTACCTGACCCTGTCGGGCGGCAAGGTGCTGCATCATGATTTCGGCGGACGCCTCGCGGGGGACATCGACCGCTCGCTCGGCCGCAAGGGCAGCCCGCGGCCCGTGAAACCCATGAGCCGCCCTGACGACTGGAGCGCGGCGTGGGACTGGGGAGCGTATCCGGAAGACGACGCCGAGATGGCTGACATCCAGCTGGCGGAGAATGCGGCGAAGGCGCTCAAGGAGGACTTCGACCAGCCCTTCTTCATGTCGGTCGGCTTCTTCCGCCCCCACGTGCCGCTCTTCGTCCCGCCCAAGTGGTTCGAGCTCTATGATGCGGAAAAGATCACGCTTCCCAACAACCCGCTTTCCGACCTCGACGATGTCCCGCCGAACTTCCTCGGCATCAATGACTACGCTCTGGCTCCGACCCACAGGGAGGTCGTCGAGAACGGCAAGCAACGCAGTCTGACCCACGCCTACCTGGCCTCGATCAGCTTCGTCGACCATTGCGTGGGGATGGTGCTCGATGCCCTGAAGGAAAGCCCTCATGCGGACAACACCGTGATCGTCCTGTGGAGCGACCACGGATTTCATCTCGGGGAAAAGCAGCACTGGGCCAAGCGCACATTGTGGGAGGAATCCACGCGCGTGCCGCTGATCTTCGCCGGGCCGGGGGTCGAGTCGGGCAAGCCCTGTCCGGAACCCGCGAGCCTGATCGACATCTATCCGACGCTGGTCGAGCTCTGCGGGTTGCCGGCGAATGACCATCTCGAGGGCCTTTCGCTTGTGCCCCAGCTGAAGGATCCGGCCACGCCCCGGGAACGGCCTGCGATCACCTCCTCCTACCATGGCAATCACTCCATCCGCACCCGCGATTGGAGGCTCATTTCTTACGACGACGGGGCCAAGGAGCTCTATGACCACCGGGCCGACCCGGATGAGTTTCGCAATCTTGCCGAAGATCCCGCTCATCAGGAAACCCTGAAGAGGCTCTCCCAATGGCTTCCGAAGAAGGCCGCCCCGGAGTTCAAAGCCAGGTCCGAGAGATTGCGGGCGCGAAAGAAGTAGGGTCTCCTTTCTTATTCTTGATCCTAATCTTAATCATCTTTCTCTCCCCCCATGCCCCGCTTCGACCACGACAAACTCAAAGTCCACCAAGAGTCGTTCCGCTTCGTCGCATGGGTCGATGATCTCTTGGACGCCGTTCCCAAATCGATCGCGGCGCACAAGCAACTGGACCGAGCATCCCCGGCGCGCGCTACGCCGTTGACGAGGACCACTTCATCAACGAGGGCCGCATCGGGCGAAGTTGCAGAGGCGCCTGCGCGAGCACGGCATTCCCCTCGAACTGCCGGAAAAGGTGCCGGACTCAAAGGCGGAGTGAGTGCTACTCGATCGCGCCCTTGCGGACGGCGAGCTTGAGGATGTCGTCGCGGAACGCGGCGTAGAGCGTTTTGCCATCCGGGCTCAGGCGGACGTAGTTGCAGCGGGGCCGGTCCCCGAAGGGAGGAACAACGACGGGCCTGAAGTTCGCCGCTTTTGCGGAGAGAGGCGGGACGAGCTGGATGCCCAGGGCGGTGCCGATGAGCAGATGGCCGGAGGGCAGAACCACCATGCCGTCGAGCAGGCCGCGACCGTCTTGTCCCGTGGCGAGCCGGTAGGCCGGTCGGGGTGCGCCAAGCGATCCGTCGTCGGCCAGTGGAAGTCGATGCACGGTATCCGCAAGGAATTCGGCGACAAAGAGTGCGTCCCCGGCAGGATTGAGCGCGATCCCGTTGGGCTTCCATTCGAGGGCCGCGGCCTTCGTGAGCTGGCGTTCCGGGGCGGGCGAGACCCGCCAGACGGAGTGGGTCTCGGGATCGGTGAAAAAGATGATCCCGGCATCGGTGATGGCGATGTCGTTGGAGTGCGGACCCTCGGCCACCACCGACCTTTTGCCGGTTTTCAAATCCCACCGATGGATGCGCTGGTCGCCGCCCGCGCAGCCGTAGAGCATGCCATCGGGCCCGATGGCGATGCCGTTGGTCTTGCCGCTCTCACCATCAAGGAGTGTCTTTTCGCCGGTCACGGCGTCGACCCGGAACAGCGTCCCCGCCGGGACGTCGGTGAAGTAGAAGTTTCCCTCGGCATCGAAGGCCATGCCCTCGGCAAACCCGTGCCCCTCGCTGATGACCACCGGATCGCCGACGAAGAGCGAGCCCGATTCGGCGGCGCTGGCGTGAGTTGCGAAGGTGCAGAGGCCGAGGAGCAGGAGGAAGGCCGGGGATTTCGGAGTCATCGTGCCGATGAAACTTGCGGAACAGGGCGGTTCTGTCGAGGAAGCGGCATCATCGGGTGGGCGTGGCCGGGCCTTCCAGGCCCGGTGTCCCGAAT
>JAKZES010000121.1 GCA_022548915.1 Verrucomicrobiaceae bacterium E54 | reverse complement strand
CGTGTCGATCGCGACCCGCCGGGCTCCGTGCGCTATCGTTTGGCGGACGTCCGGGAAACCGGGGCAGCCGGAGAATGGCAGGTCGTGGCTCCACCGCGAATCGGATGGAATACCCGGCCTCATGTCACCGTGCCGCTTCCGGAGGCGTTTGGCGTGGTCACACCCTTCCGCTGGGTGGAGATCGAGGGGTGGAGCGGTTCTTTCGACCCGGCACAGGTCGTCCGCCAGAGCAGTTTTCTCAAGGCATGGGATGAGGACGCCGCTCATTTTGAGTGCTCCGATCCGCTGCTCAACCGCATCTGGGATCTGTGCAAGTATTCGATCAAGGCGACCAGTTTTACCGGAATCTTCGTGGACGGCGACCGCGAGCGCATCCCCTACGAAGCGGATGCCTATATCAATCAGTTGACGCATTACTACACCGACGCCGACAAGCAACTCGCACGCGACACCTTCGACTGGCTGATGATCAAGCCGACCTGGCCGACCGAGTGGGCCTCGCACATGGTCTTTGTCGCCTACACCGACTGGATGTTTACCGGTGACACGCAATGGCTGCACCCCCGCTACAACGGACTCAAGACCAAGCTGTTGATGCATCGCGTGGGCGAAGACGGCTGGGTCCATAGTGACAAGAAGACACGCAACCGCATGCCGGGAGTGCGGGATATCGTGGATTGGCCCCAGGGTGAGCGCGACGGCTACGTCTTCCGGGAAATCAATACAGTGGTCAACGCCTTCCACCTCAGAACCGTGCAGATGATGGCTGAGTTGGCGGAAGCACTCAACAGGAAGGGCGAAGCGGAAATCTATCGGGAACGTTTCGAGCGGGGCATCAAACGATTCCACGAGGCGCTCTGGATGGAAGACAAGGGCTGCTACCGCGACGGGATCGGCACCGACCACGCCTCGGCACACGCCACCTTCTTTCCCCTGGCCTTTGGGCTGGTGCCCGAAGACCACCGGGATCAGGCAGTGGCTTTCCTGAAAACCAAGGGCATGGCCTGCTCCGTTTACGCCGCCCAATATCTGATGGACGGCTTGTTTTCCAACGGGGCAGCGGACCACGCCCTCGAACTGATGATGGCGGATAATGACCGCAGCTGGAAGCACATGGTCGAAAGCGGAACGACGATCACCTGGGAGGCCTGGGACCAGAAATACAAGCCGAATCAGGACTGGAACCACGCATGGGGGGCCGCGCCGGGTAACCTGTTGCCGCGCCATGTGCTGGGTGTCGAACCTGCCGAGGCCGGGTGGAAACGGATTCGCATCAAGCCCCATCCGGCATTCCTGACCAGCGCGACGGGCAAAGTGCCCACGCCTCATGGCCCGGTCTCTGTTGCATGGGAAAAGGACGCCAACAACTTCACCCTGGCTTGTTCGATCCCGGAGGGCGCCACTGCGGAAGTATTTCTCCCCACCATGGGAACGGAGAGCAGGTTGACCCAGGCCGGTCCGCCTCTTCCGGTTGAGAAGAACGGCGACCGCTTCAGTCTTGGGCAAGTGCCTCCCGGCAGCCACCGGTTCACAGTCAGAACCTCATCGTCTGATTGACCTGCTTGGCATTGCCGAGCGGAAATCGACCAGGATTACGATCAAGGTTTTAAAACCAGCAAACAAACCGATGAGAATTCATTCCACCACAGTTCTCGCCTGCATCTTCATGCTTGCTTGCACAAGCTGCAAGGCAACGGCGCAGACCTCTCCACTTGCCCCACAAAAAGGGCTGCGGGAGGTCGACGGCCGGAATGTGACATTAACAGGCGGATTTTGGGGAACCCGGGTCGACAGACACCATCGAATAACGATTCCCCACGTTTTGGATAAACTGGAAGAAAGGCATCATTTCAGTAATTTCGATCTGGCCGCGAAGGTCGTCGGCGGGGACTTGGGAATGCTCGACGGCGGGAACGCCGACGAGGCGCACAATCCCCTGGAAGGGGACCCCGGCGCGACGGAGCATTCCGATAACAGGAAAAAGGGAAACGCCATCGTCGGCAACCATGCCTACGATTCGGATGCCTACAAGGGTCTGGAAGGGGCCTGCCACTCGCTCTGTAACCACGAGGATCCGGCCTTGCTCGAACGGGTGGATGCGATCATTGATCGTATCATCGCCGCCCAGCAAGAGGACGGCTACCTGAACAGCTACTACACCGCCAAAGAGCCGGAGAACAAATGGAGCAACCTCCGGCTCAACCATGAGATGTATAACGCGGGTCACTTCATGGAGTTGGCCGTCGCCCATCACCAACTCACCGGCAGCACCAAGGCACTCGATGCCGCCAGGCGCCTGGCCGACCATATCGACGCCAACTTCGGCCCGGGCAAGCGTTACGACGTCGGCGGACACCAGGAAATCGAGTTGGCCCTGATCAAGCTTTACCGCGTGACCGGCGAAGAACGCTACCTGAAGCTCTCCCGGTTCTTCCTCGAGGAGCGCGGCCATGCCCATGGCAGCGAACGCAGAGCGTTCACCGACGTGCCGCCACGCACCGTTCCCGAGAAAAGACCGGACGAAACGATGCGGAAATTCCGCCTGAGAAAGTGGAGCACCCGCAACGGTCGCATGCAGGATCACAAACCGCTCCTGGAACAGAAGGAGGCGGTGGGCCACGCGGTCCGCGCGGGCTACACCTACTCCGCCATGGCCGACCTCGCCCGTTTCAATGAAGCACCCGACTATGCGGATGCCGTCCGCATCCTTTGGGAGGATGTCGTGTTCCGGAAAATGTATCTCACCGGCGGACTCGGCACGGCGCAATACGGCGACGAGGGCTTCGGCGATCCCTATCTCCTGCCAAACGATACCTATTGCGAATCCTGCGCGAACATCGCCCACGTCTTCTGGCAGCATCGCATGAACCTGATGGACGCCGAGGCGAAATACGCCGACATCCTGGAGCTGACTCTTTACAACGGCGCCTTGTCGGGAGTCGCACTGTCAGGGGATGCGTTTTTTTACCGGAATCCACTGGAGTCGGCGGAGGGGGAGGAACGGGTGCCCTGGATCGGCCTGGCCTGCTGCCCGACCAACCTTGCCCGGTTCATCCCGCAGGTAGGCGGATACTTGTATGCGACAAAGGACAACGCACTCTACGTCAATCTCTACGCCGCCGGCCAGGCCAGCGTGGACCTCGGAGATTCCGGAAGCATCAAGCTGGAGCAGGAAACGGACTTCCCCTGGGACGGCGGGATCCAGATCAAGGTCACCCCGGGGAAAGCGTCCGTCTTCGATCTGAAGCTTCGCATCCCCGGTTGGGCCGTCGGCCGGACCGTGCCCGGCACGCTCTATCGTGATGAGCTGAATCAACCCGCCGCGGTGGGTCTCCGCCTCAACGGAAAGCCGGTCGACACCACGCCCGGCCCGGATGGTTACCTCAGCCTGAAGCGCAAGTGGCAACCGGGCGACCGGATCGAACTCGATCTGCCCATGCCGGTTCGCCGCATCCATGCCCATCCCAAGCTCGAAGAAAACCGTGGCCGGGTCGCCCTCATGCGCGGACCGGTCGTCTATGCCTTCGAG
>JAKZES010000120.1 GCA_022548915.1 Verrucomicrobiaceae bacterium E54 | reverse complement strand
GGCCGAAGCCGCCACGGCTTGGGCAAAACCGGGGGTGGAGACCAGCAATCCGGCGGCCACGGCTGCGGCAGTCATGTCCTGAAGAGGGCGGGAAAAATGGGTAAGCCTCATGATTTGTTGGGGTGGTCGGTCAAGGGGTCGGTGTCGGGGTGCCGGTGGGTGGAAAGATCGGCTCCCTCGCCGGGGCCGGGCGGGGTCACGTGGGCTTCTTTGCGTGGTGAAATCCGGCTCTCCAGTTCCTGTTCGAGATTCAGGGACAACTCGCAGTACTGCTCGAATTGTTCACCGGTGCCCCGCTGTTGCTGGCGGAGCCTTTCGATCACGAGCAGACATTCCACGTAGTCGTCGCAGAGTTCGCGGAACTTCTCGTCCTCGCCGAATCGGCGCCGAATCGTGGGCTCGGCCCTTGGGAAACGGGACAGCACCTCAGGTGGCGGCTCCGTGCTCCCGATTACGGTCATGGCGGCAGGTTTTCACAGGGCATAGCGGGCGGGCCAGTAACAGGCAGGTAACTTACGGTCATTGACCTCCGTCCGATCTTTCCTAACGTCAGGACTTGGGAGAGACCCGGAAGAACCGTCAGCCACCGCATTGATTCATGCCTCGAGCGCCCCGTCATCAGAGAATCCCGGAGAGGCAGGCCATCGAGGAACAACTCGATCGGATCACGGCCAGTGCCGACTTCGACACGAGCAAGCGCACGGTGGATTTCCTCGGATTCGTGGTGGGCGAGACCCTGGCGGGGCGGACGGACCGGATTTCGCAGCATGCGATCGCGGTCAGCGTGTTCGGGCGTGGTGACGACTTCGACCCGACCACCGACCCCATCGTCCGCATGCAGGCGGGTCGGGTGCGACGTTCACTGGAGCATTACTACCTGACGGCGGGTGCAGCCGACTCTGTTTCGATCGAGCTCCCGAAAGGCTCCTACGTGCCGGTCTTCGGCTTCCGTGAAACGGCTGCGGAGGAGCCTTCTCCGGGGGCGCTGTCGGATGCCGCCGAGATGGACTCCTGGCCGACGCTTCTGGTCGCTCCGCTCCGCAACCTGACCGGCCGGGAAGACGCGGAGTTCATCGCCCAGGGTCTCGCCTCCGACCTGGCGGCGGAACTGAGCCATGAGACAGCCGTCCAGGTTTTCCTGTCGCCCGCGGCGGAGTACACGTGCCGGGCGCGTTTTGAGCTTTCCGGAACCCTCGGCATGAGGGGAGCCGACTTCAGGATCAACTTCCATCTGGTCGACGGGGAGACCGGCCGGCAGACGTGGGCCCAGACTTTCTTCTGCCCCGAGGGCCCGCAGCAAGGGGCGGCTCTCGACGAGGTGGTCCAGACCACGGTGGCGATGATCACGGAGGAACGCGGCATCCTGGCTTCGCAACTGCAGCGGGAGGCCCGTCGGAGGCCGAACGTCGTCGGCGTCGCCTACGAGGCGATCCTCCGGCATCATCATTTCGACGCCACCCGCGAGGAAGGCGCGTTCGTCGAAGCGCTTGGAGCCCTTCGAAAGGCCGTCAAGGAAGACTCCGGATGCGCGCTGTGCTGGACGTATCTTGCGCGGCTCGGCGGGGCTCACTGGAGCCTGGGCATGCCCGGCGAGGTGATCCCGATCGACGACTCGATCGCCGCGGCCCGGCGAGGGGTCGAACTTTCCCCCTTGGATGCCCGCTGCCGGGCCGTGCTCTCCTACGTTCTGCTGCTCGGCGATGAAGTCGACGAGGCGCGGGCCGAGGCGGACGCGGCCCTCGAGGCAGGTGGCATGTCGGTCTTCTGGCGCGATGTGATCGGCTATCTGCTGATTCTTTCGGGGGATTGGGAGCGGGGGGCGGCCATTCTTCGCGAGGCCATGCACAGCAATCCGTTTCCCCGGCGGGCATGCTTTGGCGCCCTGTGGCTGGACGCGCTTCGTCGGGACGACGCGGATGCGGCTCTGGCCGCCGCCCGTGAGCACGCGCCGGAGTCTTACTTCTGGACGCCCTTGATGGAGGTGGTGGCGCTGGTTGCCGGGGGGCGCGTCGAAGAGACGGGAGAGCCGGTCGAGCGCCTGCTCGGGTTCATGCCCGACTTCGCCGAGCGGGGCCACTGGCTCGTCACCCGCTACGTGAAGTTTCCCGAGTTGGTCATCAAGATCGAGCAGGCGCTTGCGGAGGCCGGCGTCAGTCTTCGCGCAAGTTAAGAAGAAGGATGCGCTCGACCTCTTCGATGGCTGCGGGATGCTGGCGGCGGGCTGGCCTCGTGGAGCGATCACCGCACTGCGCCAGAAGTTGAACTGGCGGGGCGGCTGATCGGCCAGCCGATGCTCCCTTTTTTGCCGGAGGTCCGAATGGATTTGCCGACATGCGGTTGTTGGTCTGGACTCCCCGACATGCGCTACGAAGCCATCGACCCGCAGTTTTTTGTCCGCAACCGTGAGAAGCTGCGCGCGCTGCTCAAGCCGAAGAGCATCGTCATCGTCCACTCCAACGACATCTATCCGACCAATGCGGACGGGACGATGCCGCACCACCAGAACCGGGATCTCTTTTACCTGACCGGTGTCGACCAGGAGGAAACGGTGCTGGTGATGATGCCCGATGCGGTGGACGAGCGGGACCGGGAGATCCTTTTCCTCAAGGAGACCAGCGAGCAGATCGCGATCTGGGATGGTGAGAAGCTGAGCAAGGATCAGGCGATCGCGCACACCGGTATCAAGCGCATCGAGTGGGTGGAGAACTTCGAGGCATGGCTGCACCGCCTGGTGCCGCAGGCGGATCACGTCTACCTGACGACCAACGAGCACCTGCGCGCCGCGACGGTGGTGGAGACCGCCAACGACCGCTTCATCAAGCAGTGTCAGGCGCGCTATCCATTGCACCGCTACGAGCGCCTCGCGCCCTTGATGCACCAGCTTCGCATCATCAAGGAGCAGGTGGAGATCGACTACCTGCAGAAGGCCTGCGACATCACCGAGGCGGGATTCCGCCGGGTGCTCGGTTTCATCAAGCCGGGAGTCGGTGAGTGGGAAATCGAGGCGGAATACCTGCACGAGTTCGTGCGGCGGGGCTCGCGCGGGTTCTCCTACAATCCCATCGTCGGCAGCGGAAAGAACGCCTGCGTGCTGCACTACGTGGAGAACGACAAGGTCTGTGAGGACGGGCAGATGGTGTTGATGGACGTGGCCGCCGAGTACGGTGGCTGGGCGGCGGACATGACCCGCACGGTGCCGGTGAACGAGCGCTTCACGGACCGTCAGCGGGCGGTCTATGACTCGGTGCTGCGGGTCTTCCGTGGTGCCAACGAGATCCTCCGGCCGGGCAACACGCCGCTGGAATTCCAGAAGCAGGTGATCGAGTTGATGGAGGTCGAGTTGATCAAGCTCGGGCTGATCGATGCCAAGGAGGCGAAGGAGCAGGGTGAGGACAAGGCGCTGGTGAAGAAGTATTTCATGCACGGCACCGCGCACCATCTCGGGCTCGACGTCCACGACGTGCATCCGCCGCACGAGCCCTTTGCCGAGGGGATGGTCTTCACCATCGAGCCCGGCATCTACATCCGTGAGGAAGGCATGGGCGTGAGGCTCGAAAACGACTTCGTGATCGGCAGGGACGCGAACTTCGACCTGATGCGGAACATCCCGATCGAGGCCGACGAGATCGAGGAGTTGATGAACGGATAGGGGAGGGCGG
>JAKZES010000011.1 GCA_022548915.1 Verrucomicrobiaceae bacterium E54 | reverse complement strand
ACGGCCTGGCCTTCCTGCTGGGAGCGGCGAATCCGAACGTCGACGCCAATGCCGCGGGACTGCTGCCGACGGTGACCGAAACCGGTGGCGGACTGCAGCTGGACTTCAACTGCCTGCCGGTCGCCGACCGCGGCACGGCGAAGTTGTATGTGCAGCACAGCAACGACCTCGGCACGTGGACACCGGATCCGGGAGTCGAGGTGCCGGATGGCCCGGGAGGCGGACCCACCAGCAATGTGACCTTCTCGGTGACGGATGGCTCGCCGCTCAACAGCGTGACCGCGACCATCGATTCAGGTGCGGCCGCCGGAGACAAGCTCTTCGGGCGCCTGAAGGCCACCGAGACCGCCCCGTGATCGTCAGCCCGGCCTGAATTCGCAACGCCGGTCCCGATTCGTCGGGGCCGGCCTTCCCGCCTCTGCCCCTCACGGGCCTTGAAACCCTTGCGAGCCCCTTTCCCGCGAGGTGAACGACTCAAGACTCGTCACGCGATTCCTCGTTCTGATTTTTGGACAATCAGGTAAAGATGCTTCCCGACGTCGCCCTTGGAGGCCTGATCATATTCCAGGTGTCGGCACACACAATCCATCTCGCTGACAACCTCCAGCAACTTCGGTATCCCGAGCGCTGCATGGTAGAGAGGCTGCCCCATGAAGGGATTCGACCCCTCTTCCGGCGTGTCGACGCCCCCGCTGGTGTAAATCAACACCCCGTTGCCGGCCAAACCGGCGCAAAGCTTGCGAAGCACCTCCTCCTGATGCTCCAAGGGAACGTGCCAAACGCTATCCCAAGCAGAAATGAAATCATATTGCTTCGGGAAGTCCCAAGTGACGATGTCGGCGAGGTGAAACTCAACGTCGGGATGCCTCGCCCGTGCCTGCTTGAGCATTCCCTGTGAAATGTCCAAGCCTTCGACGGCGAAACCGCTATCCCGAAGCAGATCGATGATCCGGCCACTGCTCCCACACCCGATATCGATCGCGACTCCGGATTTCCTCGAAAAACGGATTGCCCGCTTGTGTTGATCGATGCCGTTCTCGCGATGGAAGCCGTCACCACTCCAGTGATCCGCCAGGGCATCATAGCTACGCGCCGTCTCTCGCGGGTCCATGCTTTGCGTCACTTCGAAACGCTGCTGGCCTGACACTCATGGCGCCCAGTGCGATTCGTTGGTAACCTTCTACCAGCCGTGAGCGTCTGCGACAAGGGTGCGGGCACGCGTCAGCAGCCGTGCCCTGCTAGCGCCTCCAAGGTTTTGGTGATGTCACCGTAATCGTCCCTAAGTCGAAAATGATGGCGTCATTTGTCATCGTCACGATCTCAGTGCTCCTTCTTGAGAGGATGTCCTCGGGGAGATCCTCCAGTGAGAACATCTTCGACATGCTCATGTGTGGGCCGGTGCCACTCGGATACCGGATGGAAACTGCCAGGTAGTCCGCATCAGTGTCTGGTTCGGACTCGAAGTAGCCATGGGAAATTGTCGCGTAATAGTTGAAATCCAGAAGATGCGAGGAGGCCATTTCCTGGGTGGCTGGGCGACCTGCCAGCTCCATTGGCTCCCCGCCCTCCACTGTGCAGAGAAGGTCGAGTTCCCTAAATGCGCGATCTCGACACCCTAGGAACGCGAGCGTAGTTAGAGCGACTTTCATCCAAGGTCTCATTTCCGCGCAACGTCAAAGGCATGGCGCGACGCCCGAACTAAGGCGGCGCTCCGTGCCAGATTGAAGGCATAGAATCACCGGAAACGAAATTCAACAAGGCCGCGGTTAGGCGTCGCCATCGCCGACTTGTTGGCCTTTCTTGTCTGGAGTGGTCGAGGCCCTGGCGCGAACGACGAATCGAACCGTCGTTGCGGTAATCGCGAAGGCAGCCAATCCCGCTCCATATCCACCAACCCGCCCGTAGTAAAAGATCGAATCCAAGTAGCCATAATGACCCATCGCGCCGTAGTTGGTGAGGATGTGGTGCATCCCAGCAAAACCAATCGCCGTCGCAATCCCCGCGCCACAGAGGACCAGCAGTGAAAGGCCAAGTCGAATCGCATATCGCGAGACCTCCGTATGGCCGAGCGGGAGGGGAAACTGCGCGACAACCCATAGCCCGAACGGGATCCAGTAGCACAAGGCAAGGACCGAGAGGACAGGATGCGGGGCCTCTTGCAAGGGCTTCTCAACGACTACAGCGTCTGGAGGCATACTGAGTTTCGGGCCAACAGTTTTGTTCTCATCACCTCGGGCAATGATATCCCGGATGATCTTGTCGGCAGGGTAGCTGGCGAATCCTTGATTCTTCAAGAAATTGTTCCAGGCGGGCCGTTGATATCCAGGGGGATGCGCGGAGGTTCGGCCAGTCGTCATGGGTGGTGGATATCATGCTGCCCGGGTCGCCGGCGATCCCGCCAGAGGTGGGTCGGCAGGCTTGGGCGATCCCGGTCGCGACCGTCTTTCGGTCAGGGGCTCATGCTCCGGGATGGCCCTGCTTCTCCGGCCGGATCGATCACCGGGCGGATTCAGGGCGTGCCTCCCCCCACGCGCCGGCCATCCACAACGCCCGAATGCGGGCGATGACTGAGGAATGCGCAAACTTCACCGGGGAGAGTTGCGCCAGCCGCGTCCCGTGGCGAGGATGGGCCGTTATGAATCCACAAGCCACCTCGCCCGAGATGAACAAGGTTGTCATCGGCCACCTGGAAACGTTGCTGGCCGACAGCTACGCGCTGATGGCGCAGACCCACCTGGCCCACTGGAATGTGGAGGGGGCGAATTTCTTCGGACTGCACACCGCCTTCCAGACGCAATATGAGGAACTCTTCACCGCCATCGACGAGATCGCCGAACGGATCCGCGCCCTCGGGGGCTACGCGCCCGGCGGACTGGCAATGCTCGACACCATGTCGGAGATCGGGGGGATGGAGCGCAAGCTCGACGCCAACGGCTATCTCACCCACCTCGCCGAATATCACCGGGTGCTGGTGGATGCCGCCATCAAGGGCCGCGATGCCGCCGGCGAGGCCGGTGACGCGGAAACCGAGGACCTTTTCATCGCCCGCCTCCAGGTCCACGAGAAGACCCTGTGGATGCTCAGGAGCGCGGCGATGTAAGCCCCGCGGCCTGCCGCTGGATCAGGCGACGGTCGCGTCTTGCAGGCAACCCTCACGGCAGGTCCTCGACATCGAGCCAGCTTTCGCCGCTGAGGCCTTCGATGAGGACCTGATTGCCGACCGGGGCGTTCCTGGGATAGCGGACGTCGAGGAGCAGCCGGCGCTCGGTGGTGCCGTCGAGAAAGGTCAGCCGGGAATGCAGCTCGCTGCCCCGGGGCACGTAGCCGTAGATGGCCGAGGCATTGTCCGGCGAGGCGAGCGTGAAGGCCGCCCACTCGGATTCGGAGGAAAAACGGAAGTTGTAGTACTCCACCGGCCGGACCAGCGCGCGCAGGCGCACCGTCTCGGTCGGCCGCTGCTCGGTGAGCTGTTCCCAGGTCACGGGCGACCAGCCGACCCAGCTTTCCCAGTCGACCTTCCACCCGTCGTCGTCGACCAGGAACACGGTGCGGCGGTTGAAGTCCCGGGTTTCCACCCGGAACGAGGCCCAGCCGTCCCCCATGGTCATCGAATGGTTCCAGAGCACCGACTCGAGGCCCTCCGGCCGGTAGTCATCGCCGTAGTGAGCCTTCATCCGCTCAAGTGTCCGCCCGGAGCGGGCGGCCCACCCGGCGGCGGTCTCGAGGTCGGGGGCCTCGAGGAAGGCCCGCACCACCGGCTCCAGTTCGTCCCGGACCATCGCGACCGAGACCACCCGCGGCTCGGCATCGGGCACCGGCTGGAGGTCCGCCGGGGGCGGCTCCAGGCTCACCGTTTCGTAGTCGGCCGGAGGCCCGCCGGTTCGCGGCCAGAAGACCCCCACCGCGATGACGACCACGATCGTCACCACCGAGGCGATGAGGATCCGGGCGAAAAGGGGATCCGGGCCGCTCTTGTTGGCGAAGGTTTCATCGAAGATCGCCTCGGCCCGCTGTTCGCGGCGGCGATCGCCGCGGCTGCGGCGACGGCGTGACAGCTCCTTGATCACCAACGGCGGGGTTTCCTCCCCTTCGGCGGGAAGACGCAGCATGCTGTGGCAGGTCGGGCACACCACGCCGCGTCCATCGTGGTTGGACACCACCCGGAACAGGCTCCGGCACGTCGGGCAGACGAAGCCGTTCCAGCGGCGCGGGGCGGTGGCGGTCACGCACGAAGCTTGGGGTGGATGCGGGGCGGGACGCAAGTCACGTCATTCCGGCACGATCTCCAGCCGCGACGGCTTGGGCAGCTCGATCCCGTCGAGCGTGTCCTCGAGGTCGAAGGAATCCAGCACGTTGGTCCGCCCGGCGCGCACCCGGGGCTGCGGCGCGTTGTCGCTGTTGACGTGGATGCTGTGGTAGGGGTCGTCGCCGAGCAATGTCGGCTCCTGCGGGCGCACCGGCGAGGTGTCGATCACGGCGAGCGCGGTGAGGTCCATGGCGCCCTGGCCGGGTTCCACGGGAGTGGCGCCGGAATGCTGCGAGCAGAAGGGCAGCGCCTCGGTGCCCTTGCGGAAGTACTCGGTGATGCCCGCCGGGCGCGAGCGCAGGCGGCCGGTCGCCGGATCCTCGACCATCTCGTAGCAGTAGGGCGTGGCCCTCTGGCCCGACACGCGGCAGACCTCGGCCTCGACCACGCTCGGGGGCTGCGGAATTCCGCGTCCGCCGAAGTCCCTGCCGGCGGCATTCATCACCTCGGCCCACACCGGCATGGCAAGGTCGCGGCCGAAGGCGCCTTCGTAGATGCTGCGGTCGCCCTCCAGGAAACCGATCCAGACGCCGCAGGCGACCCGGCCGTTGTAGCCGAGGAACCAGTTGTCGGAAAAATCGTGCGTGGTTCCCGGCTTGCCGGCCCCGTTGAAGGGCGTGGCCTCGATCAGGTCGGTGAGTCCCCGGGCGCTGCCGCGCTGCATGCCGCTGCGGAGGATGCTGTGGATCTGGAAGGCGGTGGCGTCGCTCACCGCCCGCGGCACTTCCGGGTGGATCACGGGCCGCTGGAAACGCACCTGCCCGCCCGCATCCCGGATGCTTTCGACGTACCAAACCTTGCGCGGCCCCGGGATCCCGTCGCGGGCGAAGGCGGCGTAGGCGGAAACCGCCTCCTTGAGCGAGGCCGACTCGAATCCGAGCGCGATCCGCGGCAGCAGTTCGACATCCTCGGGCACCGGCAGCCCGAACTTCCGGGCCTGCTCGACCACTTTCCCGAGACCGACCTCGTTGGCGACCCGCACCGAGCCGGCGATCTTCGACGCCTCGAGCGCCCGCCGGAGCGTCACCTCGCCCTCATAGCGCGGCGTCGGGCTCTCCAGCCCCCATTCACCGAGGATGCCCTCGCGCCCGCCGACCATGACCGCGCGGTTGTCCATCGCCGAGTCGTCGACGGGACTGGCGGGCGTCATGCCCGACTCCAGCGCCGCGGCATAGAGGAAGGGATGAAACGCCGTGCCGAGCGGGCGCTGACCGAGCTCGATCACGTCGAAGGGCACCTCGGCGTAGTCGCGTCCGCCGACGTGGGCGATGACCCCGCCATTGCGATGGTCGACCATCAGCACGGCCCCCTGCAGGTACTCCTTCACCTCGGGGCTGCCCTTGGAGAACTCGCCATGCTTGACGTGGCTGTAGCCTTCCCGGGCCTCGGCCCGTTTGAGGATTTCCTCGAGCTTGGTGGTGGCGGCCGACTGGACCCTGGAGTCGATCGAGGTCCGGATCTGGAGGCCGCCCGCCGCGAGTCCGTCCTCACCGAGCAGCGCCCGGATCTCGTCGGCGATCCGCTCGTAGAGGTGGGTGGTGCCCCGCTGGAGCGGCTTCGGGTTCAGCTTGATCGGCTTGGCCATCAGGCGCCGGGCTTCGGACGAGGAGAACATGCCGAGCTTCGACATCCGGGCGAGCACCATGTTGCGCGCGCCCTCCGAGGCTTCGCGGTTGTTCAGCGGGGAAAGGCCGGTCGGGTTCTTGATCAGGCCGACCAGGGTGGCGCACTCGATGTCCGAGAGTTCCTCCGGCTCCTTGCCAAAATAGCCCAGCGAGGCCGAGCGGATCCCGTAGAAGCCGCTGCCGAAGTAGATGCGGTTGAGGTAGAACTCGAGGATCTGGTCCTTGCGGTAGCGATCCTCGATCCGCATCGCCAGGAAGGCCTCGACGAGCTTGCGGTCGATGGCCGAATCGCCCCGCTTGCGCCGGTCCGCCTCGAGCGAAAAGGCACCCCGGGCGAGCTGCTGGGTGATGGTCGAGGCGCCGGACACCGCCTCGCCGGCGGACAGCCAGCTCTTCGCCGCGCGGGCGATGCCGATGTAGTCGACGCCGCCGTGGTCATAGAAACGCTTGTCCTCGCCCGCCCGCAGCGCGTCGATGAACCGGTCGGGGATCTTGTCGACGCCGATGATGCTGCGGTTCTGCACGAAGAACCGGCCGATCTCCCCGCCGTCGCGCCCGAGGATCACGCTGGGCACCTCCAGCTCGTTGATCCTTTCGAGATCGTACTCGGCCGCCCGCTCGCGATGCGGCCGCGTGTAGCGCTCGACCGCGACGTAGCCCACCCCGGCAGCGATCAATCCCAGCAGCAGCAAGCTGCCCCAGAAGCGTTTCCGCTTGTAGAAGCGGCGCTTCCTCCGCTTGTTGCGGTTCACGGGCTTGGATTTCTCGGAGAGAACCATGATGGAGAAAAATGCCGACAATCAAGTCGCCGGCTCCCGAGGGGCATATAGGGATCGCCCCCCCGAGGCAATAGCGGGCTTGAGCGAGCGTCTTGCGCGGGAAATCCGCGAAAACGGCCCGCTCGGCTTCGACCGCTTCATGGCGGCCGCGCTCTACGACCCGCAACACGGCTACTACGCCGGCCGCCGCGGACAGGTCGGCCGGGCGGGCGACTTCTTCACCAGCGTCAGCGTCGGGCCCCTTTTCGGACACCTTCTGGCCCGCCATCTGGTGGCTTTCTGGGAGGAAATCGGGCGTCCCGAGCGCTGGCGGATCCTCGAGGTCGGGGCCCACGAGGGCCAGCTCGCGGCGGACATCCTGGCGGCGCTGCCGGAGCTGGATGCCACGGCAGCGGGTGCGGTCGAGCATGCCATCGTCGAGCCGCTGCCGTCCCTCGCCGCCGCCCAGCGCGAACGGCTTGGAGAGCGGGTCACGATCGTCGGGGCGCCCGGCGACCTCGATCCGCTGCCCGGCATGCTGATCGCCAACGAGGTGCTCGACGCCCTGCCGTGTCACCTGGTCGAATCGACCGGCGACGGCTGGATCGAGCTGGGGGTCGGCTTCGATGACGGCTTCCAGTGGGTCCCGCTCGGACCGGCCGGTGAACTGGCGGAGAATCTCCCCCGCCGTCCCGCCGGCTACCGCACCGAGGTCCGGCGGGGGCTCGACGAGTTCCTGCGGGGCTTCCTGCCGGCCCTCGCGCCCTGCCGCATGCTGTGGATCGACTACGGCTACGAGCGCGACGACTACTACGCCGAAGGCCGCGTGGAAGGGACCTTGCGGACCTTTTCCCGGCATCGTGCGGGAGACGATCCGCTCGACGCCCCGGGGTCCCGCGACATCAGCGCGCACGTCGATTTCACCTCGCTGCGCGAAGCGACCGAAGCCTCCGGCGGCGAGGTGATGCGATTTGAAAACCAGGGCCGCTTCCTCACCAAAATCGCCCGGCCATGGCTGCTGTCGCTCGAGGGTCGGACCGATGCCGCCAGGTCGCTTCGCCAGTTCCAGACCCTCACCCACCCCGGCCAGCTCGGCAGCCGCTTCCACGTGATGGAGGCGGCGTGGCGCACAGCTCCGCTTTGTGAGTGATGCACCCGACTCCGGCGGGTGCCCTGAGCTGTGCATCGGGGCAAGCTGGAAGCTCGCCCGGCTCTCGCAAAGCAAAGCTTCGCGCCACGCCTACTCGCCGAACACCTCGCGGAGGACTTCCGCCTGACGGGTGACGCTCCGCTCCACCAGCGCATTGGGATAGTGTTCGCTGGTCCCACCGGGAAGCAGCGGATCGCGCTGATACCAGAAGCCCTCGGCAACCCGCAGAAATCCGACCGCAAGCAGCAGGCTTGCCAGGCCGGCCAGCGACCACGGGATCATCGTGCGGGCCACCAGGTTCGGGCGCAGGGCCCCGTGCCGCGGGGTGCAGAGGTTCATGATTCCGATCCACAGCAGCCACAACAGCCCGACGGCCCCGGTCGCCGCACAACCCAGGAGGAAGTAGGCCTTTTCCTCGTCGCCCGGCAGCGGCAGGAAGCGGATCAGCCCGACCGCCGGCAGCGACAGGGCCACCAGCCACGCCACCAGCCGTCCGAGCCACGGCAGGTTGCTGGAAATGCCGAGAAAACCTCCCCGCCTGGACCACTTCCACTGCACCGCGTGGGTGAGCATCACCAGCCCCAGCACCATCCCGATGGCCATCTGCAGCACCCATGCCAGGGCGTCCCATTCCTCATCGAAGACCTTGTCGCAGACGCCCACCGGGGTCAGGCGCGTGACCGCCCACCAGTAGAGCCAGGGAAACACGATCCCGGAGAGGCCGATGAACACGTGGTCGCGCACGTCGAGCAGCGGCATCAGCCCCCGCGCGGTGCCCTTCACCGCAGGCGATCGGCGGCACGACTCGAAGCCCCACATCAGCACGAACAGGAGGGCGATCAGGACCAGCGGCCAGCCGAGCATGCGGTGGAACATCGCCATGTCCGCCTTGCGGCCCGGCCGCATCTCCTCCGGGCCCACCGGCACCTCCCGCCACAGGCGGGCCGACTGCAGCCGCATGCCCGCCTCGCCGTCGCGGCGGTAGGATGGCTTGGGCGCATGCAGGCTCAATCGTCCGGCGATGGCCTTCGCCTCCTTTTCCGCCTCCTCCATCCCGAGGGTCCGGAAGGCGCTGCGGAACAGCTGCGCCTCGTCGGCCGCCTGATCGCCGAAGACCATCAGGGCCCACGCATCGGGATGCTCCTCGGCGACCAGGAGCCGGTGAAGCTTCTTCCAGCCGCCGAAGAATTCGAGGAGTTCGTCCTGCTGACGCGCTTTCTCGAATTCCCCGATCCTCTGCCGCACCATGTTCGTGATCCCGCCGGAACCATGGCCAATGAAGACCGTGTTCCGGTCCATCGTGATCCGCGGCAGGCTGACCAACTCGGACCGGATCAAACCATCGAGGACGGTGTGGTCCGGACCGTAGGCCTCGCCCTGGCGGCGGGCCAGTTCGCCTCCATAGGAGTGAAAATGTTCCAGCGCCACCGCCTCGGCGCGACGCTCCCAGGCCCGGTCGATCGCCTTGGGATCGGGCGTCGAGGACGATCCGGAATAGTATCCCATGAAGGGATCGGTGCCGTTGCCCTTGTTGAACTCCCACCACATTTCCATCATCGGCCATAGGGCGTTGCCGGGGTCGGCGCGCTCGACCAGGGCCCGCTCCTCGGGCGTCATGAACGCGTCCTCGCTGATCGACCGCCGGGCCAGCGTCTCCTGAAGCACCATCAGGTCCCCGGGTCGTTTCTCGCGCAGCACCTCGATCTCGCGACTCCGCCCGCTCAGCGGCAGATCCGGCGAACGCCGGTCGAGCCAGCCGTAGAAAAATTGGTCCCAGCGTCCGCGCGGAGCGGCCGGGACCGAGGAACCATACGCCACCCGCCAGCCGAGACTGGTGGAGTAGATCGCCCGGGCGAGCATCGAACCATCGCGCCACAGCCCGACCAGAAAGCAGGCCAAAAGCGCCAGCAGCACGCCGAGCACCAGACCCCGCCGCCAGCGGACCGGAAGGGGGCGCGCCGCCTCGAGGCGCTCGGTCGGTGCCGCCACGTCGATCATTTCCAGCGGCACCCCGCTCTGGCCAAGGCGGCCCATCAGCTCGCCCCGGGCTTCATCGCGTTCTTCCTGACCCTCCAGTGGGCGGGTCGCGAGGGTGATGAATTTTTCCAGCTCCGGTGTCATGACTCAGGACCCCGGAGGATCGGTCGGCCGGCTCGGTGGCTTGTTGATCGGCGGCGGCAGCGGACCCGGCGGGTCGCCGTGCGCCTGCTGGTCCAGAATCGCCTTCGCGATGGCCGAGGCCAGGCGATCGCGATAGCCGGCATCGGCGCAGCGGCTCGCTTCGGAAGGGTGACTCAGATAGCCGCATTCGACGAGCACGCTGGGCACGTTCGGGTTGCGGGTCAGGCGCAGGCGACGGCGGACCTTGCCGCGGTTGGGTCCGCTGAAGGGCGAGGCCTTGTCGAGCTCGCGCTGGAGGCGGGTCGCGAGACCGTGGCTGTCGACCCGCCAGTAGTAGTTCTCGGGGCCGTTCCAGCCGGAGGGTCCGGCATTGTAGTGAATGCTCACCAGGATCGCGCCATCGCGCGTACTGGCGCGGCGCACCCGCTCGTCGAGATCGACGAACTCGTCGCCCGACCGGATCACGCGCACCTTCACGCGACCGCCGAGCTTGCGCTGGACGCGCTTGACGGTGTCGAGCGCCAGGTCCTTCTCGCGGACGCCGTTCGACCGCGCCACCGCGCCGGGATCGCGCCCGCCGTGTCCCGCATCGAGAAAGACGGTGGAGAACCCTTTCGGCCCCGGGCGATGCCCCCAGTAGTCGCGCTTCCAGCTCGTCGCTCCCGAACCACCCCCACTGCCACAGGAGGCCAGCAAGAGAACCGTCAGCGCGAGAACCACCAGATATCGCATGGCGGGAAGATGAGGCGATTGCCGCCCCACTGGCGAGCACGAAGCCGGATGGACCGCGAGCTTCAGCTCGCCTCTTCATGCCGGATGCGAGCTGAAGCTCGCGGTCCATGCGTGACGACTCGGGCTTCCTTCCCGTAGTCTTCGGCCACCCCATGCTGATTCTTCTCTGCCTTTGCGTCGGCGCGCTGCTGCTGAATCTCCTGATTCAGCTGGCGGCCATCTTCACGGGGGCACGCTTCGCCACGCGACTCCGCGACCGGCAGCATACACTGATCGAGCAAATCCGCGTGCTCGGCGTCATGGTCACGCTGCTGTTCCTCGGTCACCTCCTCCAGATCGGTGTGTGGGCGGCGCTGTTCCGGGCCTTCGGGCAGTTCGACCATTTCGGCGATGCCTTCTACCACTCGACGGTCAACTACTCGTCGCTGGGCTACGGCGACATCGTGATGGAGCCGCCGTGGCGGCTCGCCGGGGCCCTCGAGGCCAGCGTCGGCGTGATGATGTTCGGGGTTTCGACGGCGACGCTGTTTGCCGCCGTGTCCCGCATGTTCCAGCAGCACCTCAAGGGTCCCGGCGACCCGCCCAAAGGATGAGCACCCGGGAAGAGTTCATGCAGCGGGCCATCGAGCTCGCCCGCAAGGGCATGCTTGCCGGCGACGGCGGCCCCTTCGGTGCGGTGATCGTGCGCGACGGTGAAATCATCGGCGAAGGCTGGAACCGCGTGCGGGCGGACAACGACCCGACCGCCCACGGCGAGGTGAGCGCGATCCGCGACGCCTGCCGCCGGGCCGGCAGCCCCCATCTCGAAGGCTGCGAGATCCACACCACCGGCGAGCCCTGCCCGATGTGCCTCGGCGCGATCCACTGGGCACGGATCGGGCGGATCTACTACGGGTTCCGTATCGAGGATGCCGAGCGCGGCGGCTTCGACGACCGCACCTTCTACGAACGCTTCGCCCGCCCGGCGGGTGACTCGCCCATCCCGGCGTCGCAGCTTCTCGGCGAGGAGGCGGCGGCGCTGATCGACGAGTTCCTCGCGCTGCCGGACCGGGCGCGGTATTGACCCGCGCCAGCCTCCCGGCCACGCTGCGGGCATGGCAGACACACTGGTCGGCATCATCATGGGCAGCACCTCCGACTGGCCCACCATGGAGCACGCCGCCCGCACCCTGGAGGATCTGGGTGTCGGGTGGGAAGCGGAGGTGGTGAGCGCCCACCGCACTCCCGACAAACTCTACGGCTACGCCGAAAGTGCCCGCGGGCGGGGTTTGAAATGCCTCATCGCCGGTGCCGGCGGCGCGGCCCACCTGCCGGGCATGACCGCCGCGATCAGCGACCTGCCGGTGCTCGGGGTGCCGGTCGAGTCGAAGGCCCTCAAGGGCATGGACTCGCTGCTTTCGATCGTGCAGATGCCGGGCGGCATCCCGACCGCCACCTTCGCGATCGGCAAGGCCGGGGCGATCAATGCCGCGCTTTTCGCGACCGCGATGCTTGCCGGTGAAGACCCCGCGCTGCTCGAGCGGCTTCAGGCTTTCCGCAAGAACCAGAACGAAACCGTAAAAGGCGCCGAACTGCCGCCGCTGGGTTGAGTTTGGAGTTCAGAGTTTAGAGTTTGATCACCCGCTTCCCGCCTCCCGCTTCCCGCCTCCCGCTTCCCGACTCCATGATCCTTCCTGGCGCGACCCTCGGCATCATCGGTGGCGGCCAACTCGGCCGGATGTTCTGCATGGCCGCCCGGCGGATGGGCTACCGCACCGTCGTCTGGACCGGCGGACTCGAGGCCCCCGCGGTGGAGGTGGCGGACGAGGCCGTCGATGCCCCCTTCGACTCGGCGGCGGCGCTGGCCGAATTCACCGCGAAGGTGGAAGTCGCCACGGTGGAATTCGAGAACATCCCGCGGGAGACGCTGGAGGCGGTGGCGGAGGAAATCCCTCTCCATCCCTCGCCCGAGGCACTGGCGATCTGCCAGAACCGCGAGCGGGAAAAGCGCTTTCTGCAATCGAACGGCATCCCCTGCGCCGACTTCGAGGTGGTTTCCAACGCCGGGGAACTGGCGGCCGCCATCCGCCGGATCGGCACCCCGGCGGTGCTCAAAACGGCCGCCTTCGGCTACGACGGGAAGGGCCAGCGCAAGCTGGAGGGAGGCGAGGATGCGGCCGAGGTGTGGCGGGATTTCGACGGTGCGCGGGCGGTGCTCGAGGCCTTCGTGCCCTTTGAATGCGAGATCTCGGTGATGATCGCCCGGGATGCGCGCGGCGTTTGCTCGGTGTACGACCCGGCGGAGAACCGGCACCGTCATCACATCCTCGACGTTTCCATCGTCCCGGCCCGGATTTCGAGCGAGACCGCCGACGAGGCCATCCAGCTCGCCGGGCGGGTGGCCGAGGCACTCGACTACCGCGGCATCATGGGGGTGGAGTTCTTCGTCCTGCCCGACGGTTCGCTGCGGGTGAATGAAATGGCGCCCCGTCCCCACAACAGCGGGCACCACACCCTCGACGCCTGCGCGACCTCTCAGTTCGAGCAGCAGCTCCGGACCGTCTGCGGCCTGCCGCCCGGCTCCACCAGGCTGCTCTCGCCGGTGGTCATGCTCAATCTGCTCGGTGACATGTGGCCCGACGAAACCACCCCGCCGGACTGGGCACCGCTTTTCGCCGACGGCGCCGCCAGCCTGCACCTCTACGGCAAGAAGCGCGCCGTCGGCCGCCGCAAGATGGGCCATGCGAACGTGCTCGGGGAGAGTGTCGGTGACTGCCTCGAACGCGCCGAAACGCTGAAGGCGGGCTGGCTCGGGCATGGATGATGCCCGACCCGAAGCCGTAACGGCGGGCCAACGATGTTCGTGGTTCCCGCTTCAGCGGGTCTTCGGGCACTTCATGAGCCCCTCGACCGGGCTCAATCCGGCAGTCCGTAGTCCTTGCCGTAGTGCTCGGCGACGAAGTCGATGTCCTTGTCGCCGCGCCCGGAGAGGTTCACCAGGATCTGGCCGCCGGCGTCGGCGCCGAGGCGGGTGGCGTGGGCGACCGCGTGGGCCGACTCGATCGCCGGAATGATCCCCTCGGCCCGCGACAACTCGAAGAACGCATCGATGGCCTGCCGGTCGTCGATGGTGTGGTAGTTCACCCGGCCGAGGTCCTTGAGGTAGCTGTGCTGGGGACCCACCGAGGGATAGTCGAGGCCGCTGGCCACCGAATAGACCTCGCCCGGTTCACCGTCCTCGGTCTGCAGCATGTACGACTTGAAGCCGTGCATCACCCCCGGCGTCCCCTTGGTCAGGGTGGCGGCGTGCTCGCCGGGCACTTCGAGGTTCCGCCCCGCCGGCTCGACCCCGTGGAGGGCCACCGGCTCGTCGTCGAGAAAGGCGGAAAAGATCCCCATCGCATTCGACCCGCCGCCGACGCAGGCGACGACGTGATCCGGCAGCCGACCGGTCATTTCGATGAACTGCTCGCGGGCTTCGTTGCCGACGATCGACTGGAAATCCCGCACCATCCGGGGAAACGGGTGCGGCCCGACGACCGAGCCGATCGCGTAGAACTGGTTGACGGGATCCTTGAGGTAGGCCTCGAAGGCGGCATCAACGGCCTCCTTGAGGGTGCGCCGCCCGTGGCCGACCGGCACCACCGTGGCCCCGAGGATGTGCATGCGCACCACGTTCGGGTGCTCCTTGGCCATGTCGACCTCGCCCATGTAGATGTCGCACTCCATGCCGACCAGGGCGGCGGCGGTGGCGAGCGCGACGCCGTGCTGGCCGGCCCCGGTCTCGGCGATCAGCTTGGTCTTGCCCATCCGCTTCGCCAGCAGGGCCTCGCCGAGGCAGTGGTTGATCTTGTGGGCACCGGTGTGGTTGAGGTCCTCGCGTTTGAGGTAGAGGTCCGCGCCATACTTTTCCGACAGGTGCCGGGCGTGAAACACCGGACTCGGCCGCCCGACATAGTGGCGGTGGAGCGAGGTGAGTTCCGAAAGGAATTCCGGGTCCGCGATGATCGCGTCGTAGGCCTCGGAGATCTCGGTGACGATGGTCTGGAGCTCGGGCGGGATGAAGCTCCCTCCGTAGTCGCCAAACCAACCATCGGCGGTCGGCTGCGGATGGGCAAAGGTGTTGTTCATGGATTTCAGATGATTGACGCGTGGGCAGCGCGGGAAGCACCATCCCAAGAGATCGACAAAACAGCCCGCGGAAGCCACGCGGGGCTTGTCGCATGCCACGCCTAAATCCTCATCCGGGGCGCCTCGGCCGCCCGGGGAGCAGGCACATGGCGGATGACGCGGATCCTCCGGCGCTCGACCGACCTGCTGAATTTCAAGGACGTCGCCGCCTCCTCCTCCGACCCCGCGTTTCCGGCTCCGGACGGCGGCGGGAAGACAGCCTTCGCCCTGTTCGAGCGCCGCCACCGCTGGCAGGGTGGGTCGAGGACTTCCTCCCCACCATGACTTCCCGCCAGGCCATCGAAGCCGTCTTCCGCCGCGAGGACCCGGGCCGGGTCGTCTATGCGCCCAACTACTGGCAGTGGTTCGCCCACCACCGCCGGCACGGGACGCTGCCCGCGGAGCTGTCCCTGTGCCTCGATCAGTATGACCTGCTCGCGCATCTGGACGTCGATGTCTTCAGCCGCAACCTTTACTGCGACCAGCGCCGCTGCTGGTTCGGCGGACTCGCCGACGAGACGCTCGACGGCGGCCGGATCGAGATCGAGGAGGAGGAAGGGCCGGGGGGCGACCTGCTCATCAACCGTCGCTACCACCTCCCGTCCGGAGTGCTCGCCGAAACGCAACGCCACGTGGCCCGTGAAAGCACGCTGGTGCAGGAGCGCTTCCTCGTCGACGACCCCGAGCTCCAGCTGAACCTGCTGGAGGAGTTGGTCGAACGCCGCCGCTGGCGCTTCGAACCCGCGCGCTGGCAGGCGTGGATCGACCGGGTCGGCGACCGCGGCCTGCCCTGCGCCGGCGAGGTCTTCAGCCCGCTCAAGCTGCTCCACCTGGTGATGGGTCCCGAGGCCACCACCTACTTCCTCTGCGACGAGCCGGAACGCGCCGCGACGCTGCTTGAAAGGCACGAGCAGGCCCAGCTCGGGCTGATCCGCCAGATGGCCGCCGCCGGGGTGCCCGCGATCATGGCGATGGACAATCTCGACAGCGTCTTCCACACGCCCGCCTACCTCGAGGCCTACAGCGCCTCGTTCTATCAGAACGCCTCGTCGGTCTGCCACGAGTACGGCGCGCAGTTCTTCATCCACGCCTGCGGCAACCAGCGCGAAAACCTCGCCCGGATCGCCTCCTACGGGGTCGACGGGTTGGAGGGCGTCGCCTACCCGCCGCTCGGCAACATCGAACTCGACGAGGCGTTCGCCCTGACCGGTGACCGCTTCCTCATCACCGGCGGGATCAGCGCCATCGAAACCGGCAGCCTGCGTTCGCGGCAGGAGGTGTTCGACTACGTCGGCGGGCTGTTCGAGCGCCTGCGCCCCTACCGCCACCGCTTCCTGCTGGCCGCGAGCTGCAACACCGCCATCAACGCCCGCTGGGAAACGCTGCTCGATTTCCGCGACGCCTGGCGGGAGCTGGGGTGAGGGGTGGATCTTGACGCCGGACCCCACCATCGGCACGGACCGCGAGTTCCACCGGCTTCCCGGCTCTGCAGGCGGGCACGGGGTCGGCAGGCCCCGCCATTCCGAGGGAATTCACCGCGCGACAGCACTCGATTTGGCTTTCCAAGTCAGCCGCAGCTCCCAGCATACCCGGATTCCAATTGGCACGGGCCGTGCGGCGCCTCCGTCCGCACTCATCTTCCATCCCCCCTCCCCGGGGAAAGCCCCGTTGCCCAACCCACCATCCACCGTCCATGTTTGTTCCCAAGCTTCGCCTCCCCTCATTCTTCGTCACGGCCCTGGTTTCGCTGCCCATGCTCGTTCCGATCGCGGCCGCCGACATCATCTACGTGCGTTCCGACAAGATCACCTTGGGCAACGGCACCAACTGGTTCCAGGCCTTGCGCGACCTGCAGACCGCCATCGACATCGCCCAGCCCGGCGACGAAATCTGGGTCAAGGCCGGCACCCACTACCCCGACGTTGGAAACAACCAAACCAACAACGACCGATCCTCGACCTTCACCCTCAAGAACGGGGTCTCCATCTACGGCGGCTTCGACGGGGTCAGCACCAACTTCGCCGACCGTGACCCGGCCACCAACGTCACCATCCTCAGCGGCGAGATCGACGGCACCCCGGCCGACACTTCGGGCAACGCCTACAACGTGGTCACCGGTTCCGGGACCAACTCGACCGCCATCCTCGACGGCTTCACCATCACCGCCGGCAACGGCGAGGGCGGGACCTTCCCCGACAATGTCGGCGCCGGGCTGGTGTGCGAGCCCAATGGTTCCCCGACGATCCGCAACTGCATCTTCGACGACAACCACTCGCCCAACCTCGGCGGCGGCATCTACATCGCCTGGGACCCCGGCAAGGGCTCGCCGTCGTTCACCGACTGCGTCTTCTCCAACAACAGCGCGCGCAGCGGTGGCGCCGCCTTCAACCAGACCCCCGACGCCACCTTCCTCCGCTGCACCTTTTCCGGAAACAACACGGAAAACGACGGTGCCGCCGTCTACAACCAGGACTCGACCTCGTTCTTCACCGACTGCGACTTCGAGGACAACGTGGCGGGCCGCCAGGCGGGCGCGATCTTCAACGAGGACTCGGACCTCACCTTCACCGGCTGCGATTTCCGGAGAAACACCGCGCCGTTCAACGGCGGGGCGGTCTTCAATTCGACCGCGACCGTGTCCTTCACCCACTGCATCTTCGAGGACAACACGGCGCCGGGTGAAGACGACGGTTCCGGGACGCTGACCGGCGGTGACGGCGGCGCGGTTTACGACGGGGGCTCCTCGACGACCTACACCGGCTGCAGTTTCCTTTCGAACAGTGCCCAGCAGAACGGTGGAGCGTGCCGGGCCGCGGTCCGTGACTCGATCGCTTCCAGCCCCTCATTCGATGACTGCACCTTCACCGGCAACTCCGCAACCTTCAGCGGCGCGCTCGACCTGTTCGCCACCGCCTCGGTCCCGGCAACGCTCACCATCACCGGCGGCACCTTCACCTCGAACACCTCCGACGGCAGCGGAGGAGCCATCAACGCCAGCAACACCACGGTCGGAATCACGGGAGCATCCTTCGTGCTCAACACCGCCGTCGACAACGGCGGCGCGATCCAGGTCGGCAGCGGGGCCGAGGTGACGATCGAGGACTCGAGCTTCACCAACAACACCGCCAAGGCCGGTGGCGCGGCGAACCTCCGCAGCGACCGGGTGGCGGTGACCGGATCGACCTTCACCGGGAACGAGGCGACCGGCACCAATTCGGGTGGCGGTGCCCTGAGCATCAGCAGCGAATTCCCCTCGGTCGAAGGCTGCGACTTCGACTCGAACCTCTCCGGGTTTGCGGGCGGCGCCCTGAACCTCGACTCGACAGGCGCCGACGTGCCCCAGGTCATCAAGTGCCGGTTCCGCGGCAACTCGGCGCCGGCCTACGGCGGGGCCTGCAATTTCACCCTCTTCGGCGGCACCGCCCCCTTTGTCAGCGGGTGCCTCTTCACCGGCAACTCGACCACCGGCCGAGGCTCGGCGGCGAGGTTTTCCGATGGCATGCCGGTGATCGAGAGCTGCACCGCGACCGGCAATTCGGCCGACGAAGGGACCTTCTCGATCGAATCCGCCGCCGCCACGCTTCGCGACACCATCATCTACAACAACATCGGCTATCCCGGCACCACCACGACGCCGTCGGCCTCACTCAGGTTCTCGAACGGTTCCGCGTCTTACATCCACTGCCTGATCGACAACTTCACCAAGGCCACGCTCGATGCCGGCGCGCCGGCCAACGGCAACCTGGAGCCGGTCGATCCGCAGTTCGTCTCGCCGACCGATCCGGCCGCCGCCCCGACCCTCGCCGGCAACGCCGCCCTCGGCGGCGGCTCTCCGGTGATCGACGCGGGCTCGGTCTCCGCGATCACGACCGACCTCGACCTCGCCGGCAACCCGCGGATCGTGAACTGGATCATCGACCTCGGCGCGCTCGAATACCAGGGACCGGATCCCTTCGAGGAGGATGCCGACGGCGATGGCACCGACGGCGGCGTCGAGCTGGCGATCGGCACCGATCCCGGTGTCCCGGACGCCGGCGACCCGCGCAACCTGCGCATCCTCCCGGGCGCGACCCCGCAGTTCACCTTCGGCTACGACGCCTCGACGGCGGCCGAGATCACCCTCGAGCTGCGGCGCTCGACCGACCTGGCGAATTTCGACGTCGTCGTCTCCTCCTCCGACCTCGGCTTCCCGGCTCCGGGCGGCGGCGGGCTGATCACGATCACCGACCCCTCGCCTCCCGCGGGCCGGGCCTTCTACCGCCTCGTGGCCGTGCCGAAGTAGCGACGCCGGAATCACGGCGGAGGGTACCAGCAGCGCAGGCAAGACCAACCCAATCGCGCGAAGCCCGGAAGTTTCCACTGGTTCCCCGGTGCGGCGGGGTGGAGCCTCGGACCCACGACCATGAACTTGACGAGGTTCTTTTCACCGGTGACAGCGGCGTGCTTCCACGGCCGGCTTTTCCGGATGCCCTGCGCATGTCTTTTCCTGCTGGCATCCGTCGCCCCGGCGGCGGACCCACCCGCCACACTCCGTGTCCTTTGCTAACAGGTGACCTACCCGCGGGGGGCGATCGCCGTGACCGTGGAACTGCCCGACGGCCGCCCGCTGCGCTTCATCAGCACCCACTTCCAACACAACCTCGCCGAAGACCGTCTCGCGCAGGCGACCCGGATCAACCAGCTCTTCGCCGCGGAAGGCGACCAGGTGCTGACGATTCTCGCCGGCGACCTCAACGCCCTGCCCGAATCGGAGCCGATGGAGGTGATTCACCAGCGATGGACGAACACGATGAACTCGCCACCCGCGGCCAGTGCGCCGTCGACAGATCCGCACTCCCGCATCGACTATATCCTGTATCGACCCGCGGGGTCCTTGAAATTGCTCGAATCCGCGGTTCTCGATGAACCGACCGCATCGGACCACTTTCCCGTCTTCGCCGTGTTCAAGCTTCCCGCCAAACCACCTGCCGGAGATCCGTGAACCGGCGCCCGCCAGGCGAAGGCGGATGACAGGGATGGATTTGCGCGGGTTGATTGGGCGGCAAGGTCGTCGGACGGTTCGGAGGATGCCCGACCCGGGTGACCGGAAATCCCGGCTTCGACAAATCCGGGAGCCTGAGGTAAAAATCGGCACGTGCCGTCCTGCCCTCCTGCCGTCCTGCGACTTCGGATCGATCCAACTCTAACCTGTCATGAAACTCCCTCTTCACTGCCTCATCACTCTTGCCGCCCTTTCCCTCTGGTCCTGCACGGGCATCGACGGTGAATACACCTCGTCCGCTGATTTCGAGGAAGGGGTTCCCGGTGGCAAGTTCTCCGAAACGACCACCATCACGGCAACCGTCACCGGGATCGACGCCGAAACACGGAAGATTACCTTCGTCACACCGAAGGGAAGGAAGTTCACCTCCACCGCCGGCCCGGAGGTCCTCAACTTCGACCAGATCCGGCTGGGGGATCAGCTGACCGCCACCCTGACCGACGAGGTGGTGATCCGAATGGCCCGCCCGGATGAACGGGTAGAGGAGTTCCTCGAACTCGACGCCGACCTGGCCAAGGCCGGTGACAAGCCCGGCATGGAAACGGTCACGACCAGCCAGATGGTCGCTACCATCACCAGCCTCAGCACCAGGCAGCGAAAGGTCACGCTGGCCTTCCCGGACGGCGATACCCAGCGGGTGAAAGTCCGGCCGGATGTCCATCTCGATCAATTCCAGAAGGGAGACCGGGTCGTCATCCAGTTGACCGAGATCTTCGCGATCTCCCTCAAGAAACCCTGACCCGGCGAACCTCCTGCCTACCGGTCCTCGATCCTCCCGTCGGGATAAACCCGGCGCATGCAGGTGACCCCCTCCAGCGAATGCTGGGCGACGACCATCACGTCGACGTAGTCGGCTGCCTTGGAATCCTCGGCAATCTCATTGCCCACCCGCACGGCCATGGCCCCCGTCGCCGCCGCCAACAGCGGAGGAAGCATGAGGAAGGCGCCGCTGCCCATCCCGGCGCCGGCATGAGTCAATTCACCCGCCGTCGCATCAAGCAACCCCGCCTGTTCGATCCGGTTCACATAAGGCGGATGCACATCGTAGTAGACGACGTAGGTCTTGTCCGGGCGGGCCTTGAAGTCGAGGTCCACCTCCTGCTCGCCGCCCTGCGGCCAGTCGAAACCCACCCGGACCTTGGTCCGACCGGGCTTGAGGTCGTGCTCGGTGCCACGGACCGGCCGCCCCGGGCGTCCGGGGGCGCCGGCGCTGACAAAGCCGGTTGATAGACTCACCCGTGGCCAACGTCTCTAGATTGGAGGCGAATCCCCGGGCGATCCCCGCCTGGGAGCCTGACCGCCTCCCTGCCTTGGGACTTTCAAACCCGGACCTCCAATGAACGAGACACCCCATCCCCTGAATCGCCGTCATTTCCTCCGTACCGGCCTCGCGGTCGGCGGCGGGCTGACCATCCTTCCGAGCGGCACCCTGTTTGGTGCCGAGAGTGCCAACAACCGGCTGAATGTCGCGCTGATCGGCGCCTACGGGCGCGCCCGCGCCCACTACGGCACGCTCAAGAGCGAAAACGTGGTGGCGATCTGCGAGGTCAACCAGAAGAACCTGCCCTTCGCGACCAAGGAGTTTCCGAAGGCGAAGGTCTACGAGGACTGGCGGAAGTGTCTCGATCACCCGGGCCTCGACGCGGTGCTCTGCTGCACCACCGACCACACCCACGCCTTCATCGCCAACTGGGCGCTCAATCGCGACCTGCATGTCTACATGGAGAAACCGCTCGCGATCACGGTGAACGAAGCGCGCACGGTGCGCGCGACCTACCTGACCAAGAAGGACAAGCTGGCCACCCAGGTCGGCATGCAGCGCCACGCCGATCCGAACTTCAACCGCCTCCGTGAGTGCATTCACGACGGCGTGATCGGGTCGCTCAAGGAGGTGTATGTCTGGGGCAACCGCCAGATCCCCAAGCCGGGCTACCTCCCCGCCGCGGGACCGCCTCCGTCGACCATCAACTGGGACCTGTGGCTCGGACCCTCGCCCGAGCATCCCTACAACCCGGAGTATTTTTCCGGTGGCCCCGGGGCGAACTGCCTGCAGTGGAACATGTACTGGGACTTCGGCATCGGCCAGATGGGCGACATGGGCAGCCACACCATGGACCTCGCCTGGAACGTCCTCGACGCCGGCCTTCCCACGAACATCAAGGCCAGCTCGCCGGAGGCGTTCAACCCGGACGTCACGCCGGTGAACCTGACCGCGAGCTTCATCCTGCCGCCCAACGACTGGCGCGAGCAGATCCGCTGCACCTGGTTCCAGGGCGGCGCCATGCCGAAGTCGCCCTCGGGCGGGATCGACCTCAACCGCATCGGTCACGGCGCGATGTTCAAGGGCGACAAGGGCTTCGTGGTCGCGGACTTCGGAAAGCGCATCATCATCCCCGACGGCCGCTCCGGCAACATGAGCTACTACAAGCCGCGCCCGGAAGCCGAACTGCTGCCGGACCTCGGCAATTTCCAGAAGCAGTGGACCCAGGCCTGCAAGAACGGCAAGCCCGCCGCGACCGCCTGCAACTTCGAATACAGCGCCAACATGATCGAGACCATGTGCCTCGGCCTGGCGGCCTTCCGCGCCGGCGGCGAGCTGGATTACGACGCCGCCAAGGGCGTGGTCACCAACAACGCGGAGGCCAACCAGTACCTCACCAAGCCCTATCGCGAGGGCTGGACGATGAACGGGTAGCCCCCCGGCGGAAACCCTCCATCCGGAAAGACGAAGCCGGGGAAAGGAGCGTCCCGGCTCATCGTCCGGGATCGCCCTGGTTGCGCTTCATCACGTAAAGGGGTGCCTTCCAGTCCGGGCCGTGCTTGGTGTGGAAACCACCGGCCTCGATGAACAGGTAATCCATCCCCTCGATCGTCCGGGGCGTCATCTTCAGGGCCTCGTTCTTCCTCAGGTCGAGCAGCATGGTGTCCGACCAGATCACGAGGCCGTCGTCGGTGGAGCCGTCGTCGCTGAAGGTGACTTCCTGCAGAGACCCTTCCTTGTTGCCCTTGATCGGGCCGCCGGGCTGGAACTCATCGATGGCCTGCACCTGGCCGAGTTGCGTCCACGAGCCTTCGATCTTCGGGTTGGAAACAAACTCGCCGTCCCAGACGTACTTGCCGTCGTCCTCGCCGGTGTTGCGCATGGTGTCCTGCAGCGCCTGCCATTCGGCCGAACGCATCGGCACCTTCACCGCGGAGTTGAGGATGACGCCCCGGTCCATCGGCGGCGTCTTCATTTCCTGCAGCCATACCGAGAAGTGCCGTCGCGTGGTATCCTGATCGACGCGGAGGAAGCTCATCGCCGCCAGGGTGGTTTCGTCCCGGGCGAACTGCGGCCACCATTCCCGGTCGATGTAGTAGGCCAGGGGCTTGGCGCCCTCGCGTTTGCCGACGCCCCGGTCCCGTTCCATCATCGGTTTGCCTTCCACATAGACCTGAAACCCGTCGCCGGCATTCACGTGCGACATGCCGCCGACCACGAGGCGGTAGCGGTGGTCGTCCTTGAATGCGGGGAACCTGAAGGTGCCGCCCATCAGCATCACCTCGTCCTGCCACAGGGTGTGCATCGGCTGGTCGCAGCGGCAGAAGTCGAGCCCGCAGCCGCGCAGGCGGTCGACGAGCTTGCCGTTGAGTTGTCCGAAGGGCTGCCGGCCGCTCTTCCAGCCCGCTTTGGCAGGATCGAAGGAGGGCTTGAACCAGTCGTCCATGCCCCCGGGCAGGGTCACCTCCCGGTAGCGGGTGCCGGTCCCGGGGAGTTTCTTCTCCGGCGGGTCGAAGGTGAGGTAGTGCCACTCCATCTCGTCCCACTTCGGCCCGGTGTCGCGCCAGTTGTAGTCGTCCACGCCGGCCCGCTGATAGAGTTCAACCAGCCCGGCCATCCGCGGTTCGCGGTAGTAGAAGCCCCACTCGAGCGGCTCGCTGCTGGTGGCCTCGTTGACCAGGTAGCCGCGGTTCGACTGCGGGTGGCTTCCCGCTCCGATGTATTCGGGGATCAGGTCTTCCAGGATGATCTTCTTCATGGAGTCCTGCAGCTCGGGTCCGAGGCGCGCGGGGTCGGCATCCAGGTAGAGTTCCTTGTGGGGCAGGGTGATGTCGGGGAATCGCTCCTTCGCGACCTTGTAGAGCACGTCCAGCCCACCCGGCGTGTCGGCGACCGCGCGGGCCACGCTGCGGATCATGTACTCCGTGCCGGCAGTCATGTCCTGACCGCCCGGGGCATCGATGACCTCGGGATACTCGGCATAGGCGTGGGCGAACTGCTCCTTGGCGAATGCCTGGATGGTCTCATCCGCTTCGCGGGTGCGTTTCGCGACATCGTTGAAATAGCGGCTCAGGCCCGGGCGCTGGTTGGTGGCCATGTGTCCGGCGATCTTGAAAATCAGGCTCTGGTAGTAGCGCGTGTCGGTCACGAGCGGGATGGCCGCCTTCATCGCGCAGGCCTGCAGCCACCAGTCGTCGTGCGCCAGCCACTTTTCGATGGCGGCCTCGTGGGGTGCGAGTTGGTCGGCGCTGGCGCCTTCGAGGTTTTTCAGGGCCTCCATGACCACCCACCACGACTCCTCTTCATCCTCGATCATCGCGCAAAGCAGCCCGGCAACCTCGTCCGACATCGGCTTGGGCAGGCTGCCCGCGGCCATCAGACCCGTGTGACGGCCGCGCGGGTCCTCGCATTTCAGAAGCTGCATCGTCAGCCCGTGCAGACCCCGGCCCGCGATCTGTTTCGCGGCACCGTCGCGGACCGCCTGCTCGATGTGCAGCGCGTATCCGAGCAGCTCGTCCTCGGAAATGTCCGGCTTCTTGAGTTGGTCGAAGATCGCCTTCGAGGCGGCGGTGCGGATCGTTTCACCGGAAATATCCATCCGCTTGCCCGGCGCATACTCGCCCGGCTCGAGCGAGTAGAACGCGTCGTCCGCCGCGGTGCCCCAGATCCGTTCGGGCAGCTCGTAGGTTTTGGAGAACTCGGTCGCCGGTGCGCCGAAGATCCGCAGCTGCTTGCGGGGCAGCGTGTAGATCAACGGGATGTAGTTGCCGCAGGGGCGGCCGCCGTCGTTGACACTCGTGTAGTTGACATTCGTCCCGGCGGCCCAGCCGAAGGCCCCCTCGTGGGTGCGGGCGAGTTCATAGACCCAGCGACGCTCGTCCATGAAAGAACGGTACTGCTCGGGCCTCTCGTCCTTCACCATGCCCATCGCGGACCCACGCCAGAGTTCGCCGATGCCTCCGCCGGTGTGCCCGTGGAACATCCACGAGGTCGAATAGAAGCTCTTGGTCGCGCTGATGTTCCGGGCCCGGGCATACACCGAGTCCTCGCCCTTCCCGGTGAGGTTGGCCGCGGCTTGCAGGACAAAGGTCAGCTTGCCGACCTTGCCGTTGTCGGTCATCCCGCTCTCCGGCATCTGGTCGCCATAGGCCACGTTGCCGCGGCCGGCGTAGCGGTAGAGGTGGCGGAAGGTGTCCTCGAGGAAGTCGTCGTCGACCTCGGCCCCGCACTCCTTCGCCATCAGCAGGAAGGTCACGCAGTGCAGGCCCGCGGCATTCAGGTGGCCGCCGGCCATGTAGTTGAAGTTCGCCCCGCCGCGGCCCATCCACGAGCTGTTGTAAACCTTGTCAAGCAGGTAGTCGTGCCGGGCTTGGATCGCCGGCAGCACGCTCCGGTCTCCGGTCTTGAGATAGTATTCGCAGATCGCGATGCCGGTGTAGCCGATCGACCACGGGTGGCCGGGATTGTCGGTTCCCAGCTTGCCGCTGAAGCGCTCCCGCACCGCCTCCAGATCCTTCTCCTCACCGGTCGACAGCAGGAACAGGGCCGCGCCCCAGCCCCAGGTTTCGGCGTTGCGGAGATACTCCGACATGCGTTCGACGATGGCGTCGGACTTGGCGCAATCCACCGGCCAGGTCTCGCTGTAGGGACCGAGCACGGGGATCTTGAACTCCACGGGATGGGCCTCGGCCTTCGGGTTGTCCTTGATCATCAGGCGAACCACCCCGTCGGTGGCCTCGATCTTCGTGATCAGGTTGCCGAGCTGGACGCGCGGATCGATGTCCTTGAGCACCTCGCCGTTGATGCTCTCGATGATCCGGCCCGGCTTGAGCTTGCCGGTCGCCGCGGCGGGCGATCCTTCCTCCACCTGGCTGATGTGCATCGTGAAGGCCGGCTTGCGCAGCTCGAGGGCAAGCCCGATCGGGCCGAGCCGGCCGATCGTGTTGGTCGAAGCGCCCGGGTCGGGGAAGAAGTGGAACAGCGGCGGTTCCGCGTAGAAGTTTTCCTGGGCAGGAGCGGGGCCGGCAGCCAGGCCGATCGCGAGGGCGGAGAGAACAAGACGTTTCATGAGTGTGGGCAAGCGGCCTGCGGCGCCACCGGGCGAAAACCCCGGGAGTCGCGCTTCGGCCTCGGGCCAAGGGTAGCCGATGGAACCCGGTGCCTACAGGCTAAACCGTGCGTCGACGTCTGCCTCATTGAAATCGTCCGGGACCGGACCCGAATCGGTGGTTGAAGCGCGGGAGTGGATGCCGTCCACTCCCGCTTCGCGACCGAGCCCGACCTGATGAATTCGTCCCACCGGAATGCCACGGAGCCGCGCCTTCGCCCGAACTTGAGGGTCGCGGTCGTGGCGGGAGGCACCTGGGCGCTGCTCCGCTTGTTCTTCCCCCTCGACTGGGGCTACGGACCGGCCCGCGCCGGGCTGGTCGCCGGCCTGGCGGCGCTGGCCTGGTGGGCGACGAAACGGCCACCGCGGGAAATCGGGGTTGGAAAGCCCTGCCGCCTCGGCGTTTTCCTGCTGGTGCTGGCATGCGCCGGCGTGGCGATCCACCTCGCCGTCGTCGGCCGCTCGATTCAGCGCAGCGCGGCGACCGAATCGATCGAACTGGACCAGGGCCAGATCAGCTACCGGGCCGCCCGCTACCTCGTCGACCAGGGAGTGAATCCCTACGGCCGCGCGATCCCGCTCGACACCACCGAGCTGCGGATCGAACTCAAGGATCTGCTCGAACCCGGGGTCGCCGACGAAGCCGTCGATCAGGTCGAAGCGGCGTTGGAGTCGGGCACAGCGCCCTCCACCGCCTGGGAGATGATTCCGACGCCCCGCGAAGATCCCGCGGCCGAGGCGGCATGGCGGAGCCTCTCGTCCCGCCTCGGATACAAGTATGGTCCCTTGCAGATCATCCTCTACACGCCGGCGGTCGCTCTCTTCGGGCACGCCGGCATCTACGTCGTCCACCTGATGCTGTATCTCGGCATCGTGCTGACGATGCTCGCGATTCTCCGCCGCTGGTGGCCGAAGCCGGGCGCGCCGTGGGCGGTCGCCCTGATCGTCGTCCACTTCCCGCCCCACCTGGCCCACAACACGCTCGATCTCTCGGCCACCGACCTGATGCCACTCCTCGCCGGCCTGCTGGCCGTGCTCTGTTTTCTCGGTCGTCGCGAGCGGCTCACCGCGCTGTTCATCGGGCTGTCGATCGCGGCCAAACTTTTCCCCGGTGCCCTCTACCTGCCGCTGCTGCTGGCGCTGCGGCCTCGTCACTGGTGGCCGGCGTTGGCCGCCCTCGCCGCAACCTTCGGCCCCTTCCTCGCCTGGGATCCCCAGGGAATTTTCGCCAACCTCGTCGCCTTCAACTTCATCCGCTCGACCGACAGCACGGCGCTCGTTCACTTCCTTGCTCCGTGGGCGGCATCGGTGGTCAAGGCTTTCGGGATCGCGCTCATCGGCTTCACCCTGTGGCGGACCGTGCGCGCGGCCTGGACGCCGCGGGCAACGCTCACCTACCTGCTGGTCGCCCACGCCGCCGCCTTCCTCGCCGCAGGGACCTTTCACAACAACTACCTGATCTGGGCAACCCCGCTGCTGGGCCTGTTCCTCGCGCTGGCCTTGTTCCGGCCGGTCACAGCCGACCCTTCCGGAGAAGCGTGCCGGCGTCCCTCCGGGACTTCCGGCGCGGCGCTCCCCATGCGCGGCGCTCGCCTCGACTCCGACACGGCATCCGGGACGCCCGAGTTCCAAGCGGAAGGCTGGGCATCGTGAAGACCGGGAAGATGGAGCCGTTCATTCGATTTCCTCAACCGCATGCCCGGAGGAGCGAAGTTCCTCGACCAACTCCCCGGCGAGCAGGTGCAGGCGTTCCTGCAGCGGCGGGGTGAGCTCGATGCTGGATTCGAACGACGCCGGAATCACTCCGAGGAGCGTCACTTCGGGCGGCCCGCATCCGCGCAGTTCACTGACCATCATCATCTCCTGCACCCCGGCCTGGTGGGGGGACAGTTTCACCGGGAGCTTGCCGTGAAGCAGCTGGTCCTTCCCGTAGCGCCGGCATTCGCCCGGCTCGCCGTCGATCGCGAGGGTGTCGACCAGATAGACCCGCTCGGCGGCCTCGTACTTGTGGGTCGCCATCAAGCCGAGGGTGCCGCCATCAAAGATCTCGACGTCTTCGGGAAAGAGGTAGTGCCCCTCAAGATGCCGCACGAAATGCACGCCGAAACCCTCGTCGGAGAGCAGCAGGTTGCCGATGCCTAGAATGAGGGTTTTCACTTTCACGGGCGGTGCGGGCGGGTGTCGGGAGCCTGATCGGCGCCCCGCTGCGCAGCCACCAGCTCTGTTTATCCCAGATTCAGAAATGAGAACGACAGATTGCGCAGAAATCAATGAGATGAACGAAATCGGGTCATCACAATACAAGTCACTCCTTCCCTATCTTCAAATCACCTTAATCTGCGTAATCTGCGGTCAATCATTGCACCTGTTAGATTCATTTGACACTCACCTTGGTGATTTCCCTGCCGTCCGGGTCGATGGCGTGCACGGCGCAGGCGATGCAGGGGTCGAAGGAATGGACGGTGCGCAGGACTTCGAGCGGCTTCTCGGGCTCGGCCACCGGGGTGCCGACCAGCGATGCCTCGTATGGCCCCGGTTGCCCCTTTTCATCGCGCGGCGAGGCGTTCCAGGTGGTCGGCACCACCGCCTGGTAGTTCTCGATCTTGCGGTCCTTGAAGACGATCCAGTGCGACAAGGTGCCCCGGGGGGCCTCGTGGAAGCCGACGCCCCGCCACTCACCATCCGGGATGTGGGTCGGGTTGGCGTAGGTCTGGTCGCCGGAGGCGATGTTGGAGGTCAGCTTGTCGAGGTAGTCGATCGAAAGGTCGGCCATGAGGCAGGCGCGCATTCCCCGCGCGAGCATCCGCCCCATCGTCGAATGATAATCGTCGAGCGTGAGGCCGAGTCCGGCGTTCGCCTCGTCGACCATGGGTTTCACCCTCGGGTTGTCGTTGGCATAACTCACCAGCACCTGGGCGAGCGGACCGACCTGGACGGGCTTTCCATCGAGCCGCGGTGCCTTGCACCAGGTGTAGCGGCCCTCGGCCTCGAAGCCGGTGTAGTTGGGCTTCGTCTCGCCCTGCCACGGGTGGCGCGGATCCGAACCCTCGTACCAGGCGTGGGCAACCGACTCCTGGACACCCTCGATCAGTTGCGGGTCGCGGTGGTCGGTGATCGGGCGGAAGGTCGCCATGTCGGCACCGTCGATCGTGCCGCCGCCCAGCGCGAACTCGACGCCCTTCGAGTCCTCGGGGAATTCCGGCACCGCGAGGTAGTTCGTCACGCCCCGACCGATCCCGAACCAGCCCTTGTAGGCACCGGCGATCGCGAGCAGGTCCGGGTAGTAGACCTTGCGGACGAAGTCGCGGGTCTCGACCATCAGCTTGCGCAGGTAGGCGAGGCGCTCGACGTTGAGCGCGGCCATGTGATCGGTGTTGATCGCGGTGGCGACGCCGCCGACGACCAGGTTCTGGATGTGCGGGTTCTTGCCGCCGAGGAGGGCGACCGCCTCGGCCGCCTTGCGCTGGTAGTCGAAGGCCTTGAGATAGTGGGCCACGGCCAGCAGGTTGACCTCCGGCGGCAGTTCCATCGCCGGATGCCCCCAGTAGCCGCTCGAGAAAAGGCCGAGCTGCCCGCTGTCGACGAAGCGCTGGAGCCTTTCCCTGACCCCCTTGAATTCCGTGACGCTGTTTCCCGGCCAGTCGGAGATCGACTGCGCGATCTTCGCGGTCGCCGCGGGGTCCGCCTTGAGGGCCGAGGTGATGTCCACCCAGTCGAGCGCGGAGAGGTGGTAGAAATGCACGATGTGATCCTGCACCGAGTGCTGGGCGATCATCATGTTGCGGATGAACTGGGCATTCGGCGGCACCTCGGCATGCAGCGCGTGCTCGACCGCGCGGATCGAGCAAATCGCGTGCACCGTGGTGCAGACCCCGCAGAACCGCTGGGCCAGGGTCCACGCGTCCTCCGGTGGCCGGCCCTTGAGGATGACCTCGATGCCGCGCCACATCTGGGCCGACGTCCAGGCCTTGGCGACCGAGCCGTCACCGACCTCGACGTCCATTCGAAGGTGGCCCTCGATGCGTGTGACCGGGTCCAGGGTGATGGTGCGGGTGGACATAAGCGGGAATCAGGCGTTCTGGGTTTGGAGCGGCGGCGCGCCGTGGGCCTTGGGCAGGACCGGGACCATCTTCACCAGCACCAGGTAGCCCAACAGCTCGAGGGAGACGATGCCAACGGTGATCATGATCTCCGCCAGCGATGGGAAGTAGCTCCATCCCTGTCCGGGGTCGAAGCCGATCAGGTAGACGTTGAAACGATAGACCGCGCCGCCGACGAGGATCAGGGCCGCGGAAATGAACAGCCGCCGCGGTGAGCGGCGCGGCGACGAGGGACCCCGGGCGCCGAGGAGCAGGAAGGAACCCGTTCCGACCAGCACCATCTGCGCGAGGAACCACAGGGACAGGTGATCCATCGAGAACGCGGCGCCCAACTGGCCGCGGTAGGCCAGGTCGCCGAAGACAACCAGCATCCATACCACGGTGAATCCGGGGATCACCCGCGACACGCCGGCGATTTCCCGCGACTCGTACGGGCGGTTGAACGAATACGACGAGATGATCGATTCAAAGATCACGATCGAGTACCCCATGAAAATCGCGTTGATCAGGAACAGCAGCGGAAGCATGGGCGTGTGCCACAGCGGGTGCAGCTTGGTCGGGGCGATCAGCAGCATCGAGCCGAGCGAGGACTGGTGCATGGTCGGCAGGGTGATCCCGAGCACGATGATGAAGATGAGGATCTTCTCGAGCCGGGGCCGCAGCCATCCGGCACCCGCCTGCACCCTCTCGATCTTGTCGAGCACCGCCTTCTTGTCCGGCACCAGGCGGGGGTGAAGCCAGTCCATGAACCGGCGGAAACGCACCCACTTGCTCTTCTCCAGGCTGTAGAGGATCGCCGGCAGGAACTCGATGAGCAGCACCATCGAGTAGGCCATCACGCACAAGGCCACCTCGAACATCACCGAGTTGAACTGCCACTTCGAGGGCAGGAAGAAGTTGTAGGCATTCCAGGGCCGCCCGAGATCGACCATCACCGAAAACCCCGCCAGGCCGTAGCCGAACAGGCTGGTCAGGATGCACGACCGCATCAGCGGGTGATAGCGCATGTGGTTGCGGATGTAGACCAGGATCGCCACCGCGTAGCCGCCGCAGGCGATGGCGGTTCCGGTGGCGACGTCGTAGGCGATCCAGATCCCCCACGGGTAACCGTCGTTCATGTTCGACACCGCGCCGATGCCCTTGACGAAGCGCACGACGATCAGGGACATCCCAATGAGCACGAAGGTCAGAAGGATGAAGAAGGACCGGCTGAAGATCCTGCCCTCGACTTTCTGGTATTCGTGGTGGCTCATCGTTTCGCAGATTCGTCCGCAGCCCCCGGGTCTTCGCCGGATGGCTCCGGATCTCCGTTGCCGTTCCGCCGCATGTTCCGGACCGCGACCGCGCAGAGTCCGGCATACAGGGCCACCGGGGCGAAGAAGCCCTTGTAGATCGTGTGCTGGATCTCCTCGGAAGCAGTGGCCGGGGCCTCGGTCCCGAGCGTGGGCAGGCCGATCTTCTCGAAGGGAAGTCCGGCGATGTAGAGATGGTTGGTGCCGCCGATCTCGTGCTCCCCGTACACCTTCGGGTAGTAGCGGGAGGGCTTCCGCTCGATCCGGCGGTGGGCCTCCTTGAGCAGGTCACCGCGTCGGCCGAAGAGGATCGCGCCAGCGGAACAGGCTTCGGCGCAGGCGGTGGTCCCCTTGTCCCTGAGATTGGTACTGATGCACATGTCGCACTTGACGATCTGCGGGTTGTTCTTGTCCCACTGGAACTTCGGAATGTTAAAGGGGCAGGCGATCTGGCAGTAGCGGCAGCCGATGCAGGTGTCCCGGCTGTACTGGACGATCCCGGTGACCGGGTCCTTGTGCATCGCCTTCACCGGACACGCGGAAACGCAGGAAGGCTTCTGGCAGTGCATGCACGACTGCTTGACGAAGGACCACTCCTCTTCGTCGCGATGCAGCTTGATGATCGTCCGAGACTTGCCCGACAACTCGGCGGGGGCGTCCCACAGGGCGTCTTCGTCGAACGCCGCCTGCTCGACCTCGAGGGCACCGGCGCGGGTGTTGACCCGTTTGCAGGCGGCCATGCAGGCTTTGCACCCGATGCACCGGGTGGCGTCGTAAAGCATCGCCAACTGGCTGTTGTCGGCCTCGGGTGTCGAGGAGGCGGAGGCGCTCGTGGTGGCTCCCACGAACCCGGTTCCGGTGGCGCCGAGCGTCTTGAAGAAACTACGTCTCGTCTGCATCGTCCGATTTCGTTGTGGGGTGCGGTTCGGCCTGCTGCTCCGGGTCGAGGCGGTTCGGCAGCTTGCGGGCCAGCATGGCCCCCGCCCCGATCCCCGCTCCGGCGAACAGGCCGAGCACGCCGACGGTCAGCGGATCGGGTCCGCTGCCCTTGGGCGTGGGCTCGGTGGAAGGAAATCCTGCGAATGGCGTGGGGTCCTCGATCTGCGCCTTCTGGGCCACCGTCTGGTGAAACATCACGTCCGGTTCGGTGCAGCCGATGCAGGGGTGCCCGATCGAGACCGGCCAGACGCCGGCGTCGTTGAAGCGCTGGACCGAGCAATTGGCATAAGTGACCGGCCCCTTGCAACCGAGCTTGTAGAGACAGTAGCCGGCGGCATGGCCCTCATCCCCGTACTCCGAGGCGAAGCGCCCCGCGTCGAAATGCGGTCGCCGCTCGCAGTGCTCGTGGATCCGGCGCCCGTAGGCGAACTTCGGCCGACGCAGCGCGTCCAGTTCAGGAAAGCGGTTGAAGGTGAGATAATAGAGGATGGTCGAGAGGAAGTTGTAGGGGCTGGGCGGACAACCGGGGATGTTGATGATCGCCTTGTCGGGGAGGATCTCGGACACCCCCCTGGCACCGGTCGGATTCGGTGGTGCCGCCTGAATGCCGCCGAAACTCGAGCAGGTGCCGATGCAGAGGATGGCCGCCGCGCCCTCGGCCACCTCGCGCAGCGAGGCCAGCGCCGTCTTGCCCCCGATCATGCAGAAGATGCCGTCCATCGCGGTCGGCACCGCCCCTTCGACCACCAGGAAATACTTGCCCCGGTTCGCCTCCATCGAGGCGTGCAGGGCCTCCTCGGCCTGCAGCCCGGCTCCGGCCATCAGCGTCTCATGGTAGTCCAGCGAGATCAGATCGAGAACGAGCTCGGACACGCTTGGATGACTCGAGCGCAACACCGACTCCGAACATCCGGTGCATTCCTGGAAATGCAGCCAGATCACCGTGGGCCGCGCGGCGGTCTGCGCGGCGGCTTCCACTCGCGAACTCAGGCTTGCCGGCAATCCCATCAGGGCCGTGGCTTTCACACAGGCCTTGATGAAGTCCCGGCGCGGCAGGTTTTCAGCGAGCCTCGATGTCGTTTTCATCCGATGAACAAGCCGGTGGCTTGCCGTTCACAAGCCACCACTCGACATTGGGAGATTGTAACCCGCGCCCATGGAGACAGGGCAAGGGGCATCGCCAATTGGATCAAATCACGCGCATCAATCACCATTTCATGCGGTGCAGCGCGGTCCATTGGGTCAGGAAGGGCGATCGCGAAGCTCGAAGGCTTGAATGTCGAACATCCACAGGCTCTGCGGGTTGTCTGCCTGCGAACGCCCGAACCAGCGGACTTTCGACCTTGTACCTTTCGACCTTGGACCAGCTCCCCTCAGCTCCGCCCACCCTTGAAAATCGGCTCGGCCTGGTCCGGACCATCCGAAGCGTTCGCATCACTCCTCGTCCACCGTCTCGTCGCGCTGATAGATGGGCAGCTGGCGGTAGGGGACGGTGAAGGCGAGGACGATCATGCTGGTGCTGTAGACCGGGCTGACCTCCTTGTGCTGGAAAAAGCCGTCCGCATTCTGGCGGGTGAGGTAGGTTTCATACATCCACGGCGCGAACTCCGACCAGTAGCGCCCCCCGAGCTGGAACAGGCCCTGGGCGTTGTAGTAGAGCCCGTAGGTGCCGTGCTTGGCATTGGGCAGGCCGCGGTAGGTCTTCATCACGTAGTCGCCCGCCTTGATCGTCCGCTCGTCACCATGACGACCACACAGTTCGAGGCACAGCAACCCCATGCCGGTGAGCGTGATCGCGTTCTTGTTTTGGTCGGTGTAGCCGAAGGTGCCGGTGTTCGGGTCCTGATGGCGCTCGAGGTAGGCCACTGCATCCTCGATCGCCTTGTCGGGCACCGCCGCGCCGTTGAGCTTGGCGGAACGCAGCGCCATCAGCGCCCAGCCGCTGCACGAGGTGTCGCTGTCGCTCGATCCCGGGTGGTAGCGCCAACCGCCCTGGTTCCACTCGTCTTTCCGAATCTGCTGGGCCTGATAGATCACGCCGAGCGCCTTCGGCAGCACTTCAGCGATCCGCGCCTGCCGTTCCGGATCGACCATGCCACTCACCTCGGAAAGGAACAGCGTCGCGATGTTGTGCGCATACATCGGGCCGGCGCCGGCCTTGCCCTTCTCCAGCAGGCCGGTGGGCTTCTGGTTCGCGAGGACGAAATCGATGCTGCGATTGATGGCCTCGGCATAGGGTCCCTCGGTCGGAAGGTGGCCGCGCGAAAGGAAGGCCATCCCGGCCAGCGCCGGGATCCCGGTGGAGTCGCCGTAGCTGCCCGGGTAGGAACCGTCGTCATTCTGAGCGCGGGCCAGCGCATCGAGCGCGCGCTCGACCGCCGGGTCCACCCGCTCCCGCCATTCGGCGAAGACCGGGTCGGCCGGACCCTGCGCGGACAGCGATCCGATCCCTAACAATGCGGCGGTGATCCAGCTCTTCATTCGCTCAGGTTTTCAAAGTAGTCCTTCACCAGGCCGCGGTAGTCCTCGGGCACCGCATCCGGACCGCCCGCGCCGACGTCCGACTTCAGGCTGGCCTGGATTTTTTCCCAGTCGGCGGCGCTGATGCCCAGCTTGGCCAGCTCGTCCGGCACCCCGGGGTCCGGCTGCGGCTCGCGGGGACCGTCGTCGGATTCGCTGCCGGGTTGGGTTCCGGGCGGCATCGGCTGTCCGGGTTGCCCCGGCTGGCCCGGTTGACCGGGCAGCGCCTGACCCTGCATCTGCGCCCGCGCCTGCCGGGCGGATTGGGCGAGGGCCTGCGCAGCCTGACTCGCCTGCTGGGCGGCCTGGCCCGGCTGGGTCGCCTCGGCCGCCTCGGAGGCCTGCTGGAATGCCTCGGCCAGCGCTTCCGCATCGACCGGTGCCTGGTTTGCCGGCGTGCGCTTCTGCTCGAGCTGCGCGGCGCGATCGGAGAATTGCTGCGCGGCCTTTTCCAGCATCTCCGCAGTCCGCTCGAGCGACTCGCCCGACCGGCCATGCGACTGCGCGGCCTGGGCCATCTGCCCGGCCTGCGACTGCTGCGCGGCCTGATCCGCCTGCTGGCTCCCCTGCTGCGCCTGGTTCGCCGCTCCCTGCAACGACGACCCCTGCGGTGAGGGCACCGATGCCAGATCCTGCGCCAGCTCGGCCGCCTGGGCCGCCTGCATCTCCTGGACCTGTTCGAGGGCTGCGGAAAGATCGCCGGACTCGAGCGCTTCGAGGGCTTCGTTCAATTGCTCCTGGCGCTCGCCCAGTTCGCCGAGGGCCTCGCCCATCGCCTGCGCTTCCGCGGCAGCGGCCGGAGACTCGGCAGCTTGCGCCATTTCCTGCGCCTCACCCGCGGCGTCCGACAAGGCCTCGCCCGCGGCCTGCGCCTGCTCGGAAGCTTCGCCCAGTTCTCCCTCGCCGAGGGCTTCGGCCGCCTGACCCGTGGCATCGGCGGCCTGCGGCAAGGCGTCGGGCGTTTCGGCTCCGGCCTGTGGCGCCGCCTCGAGTTGCTCGCCCACGGCTTCGGCGATCGCCGCCTGCTCCTCCGCAAGCATCTCTCCAAGCGCCTCGGCCAGTGCTTCGCCGGGCAGGGCACCCGCCTCTTCGAGGGCCTCCGCGGCCTGTTCGAGATTACCTTCGGCCAGCGCCTCGGCGGCATCGGCCAGCTGGTCCTGACGCTCGGCAAGCTCCGCCATCGCCTCGGCCCGTTCCGCCGCCTGCTCAGCCGATGGTTCACCAGATTGTTCGCCAGATTGTTCCCCGGGTTGCTCACCAGATTGCTCACCTGCTTGTTCCCCGGATTCTTCACCTGCTTGCTCACCCGCCTCTTCCCCTGCTGTCTCGCCCGCCTCTTCCCCTGCTGTCTCGCCCGCTTCGCTGGCGGCTTCGGCCAGTGCCTGCTCCTCGGCCGCGGCCTGCTCCGCCGCGGACTCGAGCGCCTCCGCTGCTTCCCTCGCGGCATCGGCGGATTGTTCGGACGCTTCCGCCATCTGCTCGGCGGCCTGCTCGGTCTGGTCGGCGGCCTGATCCGCACTCTCGGCGGTTTCGCTGCCCTGCGCCTCCGCCTCGGCAGCCTGCTCGCGGGCTTCTTCGGCCAACTGCGCCTGCGCTTCGGCCAGGGCCTCGCCCAGTTCCTCGGCCGACGGCGTCTCGGCCCGCTCCGCCGTGACCTCCTGAAGCTGCTGCTGGTCCTCGGAAAGTTCGCGCACGTCCTGCGACAACTCCATCGCCGCTTCGGCCTGATCCTTGAGCGCCTCGGCGAGGGCTTCGGGACGCTGGTTCAACTCGTTGCGAAGCTCGTTCTCCATCTGCTCCTGCTCGCGGCGCCATGGCTCGCTGACTTCCTCCTCGTTCGCCGCCATCTCGTTGGCCTGGCGGGCCAGCTCCTCCTGTTGCTGGGCGAGCTCCTCCATCCGTGCCAGGTCCTCGATCTGCGGACGCGCCTTGTCGAGCTCCCGGCGAACCTCCTCCATCGTCTCGATCGCCTCCTTCGCCGCCGCCACGGCCTCGTCGAGCTTCTCTGCCCGTTCCTCCTTCTCGTCCTGCAGCGGGACTTCCTCGAAGGCGTTGCGCGCCTCCTCCAGCTTTTCCGCCGCCTCCTCCACCTTGTCGGCCTGCGCGGCGTGGATCCCCTCCTCCATCTGTTCGGCGAGTTCCTCCATCGTCTCCTCGGCAGCGGCCAGCTTCTCGACGGTTTCCTCGCTCAGCTTGTCGCTGTGCTTGTCATCGTCGGCCTGCTCGAGGTGGCGGCGGTTCTGGTGCATCTTCTGCTCGGCGATGCGCGTTTCGTGCATCGCCTTCTCCAGCTTCTCGCGCACGTTCTCGTGCTCTTCCCGAAGTTCCCGGCGGGCCATCGATTCGGCTCCGCGCTGGACCTTCACCAAGACCCACTCCGAGAAACCCCGCCCGGGACCGCCGGCATCCGTGGGACACGCATCCTCCGCCATCACGCGGAACCGGAATTCCTTCGCCTCGTCGGTGCGATCCATCACCTCTCCCACCGACAAGTCCGCCCGGCCGGCGTAGCGCTGGAACTCGGAGACCTCGGGCAGCTTCTCCGGCAGCGGCCGCTCGAGTTGCAAGCGCCCCTTGCCTGCCGCCTCGACCTCGATGCCCACCCTGGCCACGCCGAAGTCCTCGGTCACCTCGTAGTGCAGGTCGAGGTTCTCCGAAGGCCGCAGCCGCAGCTCGGGGCGGTCCGGCTTGATCAGCACCACGTGCGGGGCTTCATCGCCCAGCGCCGTCTGCTCGAAGCGTATCAACTCGATCTCGCGGTCGAGGCGATGCCGCACCCACAAGGCCAGCTCGCCGTTGTCCTCGTGCCGGAGTTCCCAGTTGGAAACCAGGCGGGCCTCGGCGCCCCGGCTCTCCACCCGGCACTCGACCTTGCGGCCGTCGGGCATGAGCAGCCACGCCGACTCGACCCCCGTGTTGAGATCCGCCACCAGCTCGATCCCGGTGCCGGCCACTTCCTCGATGCGTTTCTCCAGCGGCCGCTGCGACGCGGCCAGCCCGGTGTAGTCGGGAAAGTCGAGGGTGACGTCCACCGAGCGGAGCCGCGGGTAGGGCCAGACCCGCGCTTCAAAGGCATCGCTCTCCGCCCGTTCCGCCCGCGCGCGGTAGCGGAATCCCTCGCGGGCCGGCTCGAGCCGATAGACCCATGCGTCCTCCACCCGGGTCATCGGCTGCGTGAGGGATTCCCCGGAATCCATGTCGAGCACGAGCTGCGGCTCGCCCTCGTGGCGGACGCGGATCTCGATCGCATCGCCCTCGAGCACCTCGATGCCCTGAGGTTCGATTTCAAAGGCCACCGCCCCGGCATTCCCGACATCCGAGAAGGGAGCGACGGCGCGAAGGAGCAGCCGCGAGGTGACGCCCGGCTGAATGACCAAGGCCGCGAGGATCACCACACCACAGACGATTGCGACCCGTCGCCAACGCCGCACGGCATCTCCCGGTGCGACCTCGGCATTGGGGTCGACCGTGCCGACGTCGCGGTCGGCCGCCTCGACCAGCGCCTCCATCAGGTCGGGCGAAACGCGTTCGTCGCCGGCCAGCTCGAGCGCCGTGCTCAGGCGTTCGTCGATCTCCGGGTGGCGTTGCTCGAGCCAGCGCGCGATGCGCACCAGATCGATGCGCTGGAAAAGCGGGCCGAAACCGACCTTGGCCATCCACAGCGACACGGCCACCCACGCCACGAAAACCGCCCACCGCACCGCCAGCGGCACGGGGGCAAAGGCCAGGTCGATCGCCATCGCGACCAGCAGGCCGAGCAGCAAGGTCGCCGCGACCAGCATCAGCCCCCGCAGCCGCTGCATGCGCCGGATCCGCGCCCGCACCTGCCGGAGGCGGGCTTCGATGTCGTGGGTCGAGTGGGTGGTCATGGCGGGGACGGGTTGAATCACGGAAGCCCGCTGCCGCGGCGCAGGATCCATTCGGTGGTCAGTAGCACAAAGAAGAGGGTCAGGACGAGCCAGTGATTCCAAAGCGGGATCTCGCGGACTTCCTCGCGCGACTCCTGGTCGCCGAGGAACAGGGAGGTGAGTCCGGCGACTTCATCCGTTCCGACCACCCGGCCGCCGGAAAGGTCGGCGATGGTCTCGAGCAGGGGAAGGTTGAGGGTGGTCTCGGCCAGCTCCACCGGACCCCGCGAGCCGACCACCCGGAAGCCGGCCCGCAGTTCCTCGCTGCCGTCCTCGACGATCAGCTCGTCGGCGCGGCCGCCGGTGAGCTTGACCTCGTACTTGCCGGAATCCCCAAACGGTCCGGCCCGGCCCTCGTGAAAGCCCGCCGATCCCTCGACCGGCGCCATCCGCACGGTTTCGACCAGTGTGCCGTCGCGCCGGATCTCGGCGGACAATTCCTCCTCACCCACCGGATCGAGCGCCTCGTCGCGCAGCCGTGCGCGGAGCACCACGGTGTCGTCCGGCGTGTAGGTCAGTTGATCGGTGCCGAGCCGGGCGCGCGCCCCGCCGGCCCGCAGCACCGGCCCCGCACCCCAGCGGACGAGGTTGCCCCAGAAGCGGTGATGATAGACGTCGCCCGATCCCTCGCGCAGGCGCCAGGTGCGGTCGGTCAGCAGCAGCGCCACCTTGCCGCGGCCGGTCTGGCGGGTCACGAGCAGCGCGTTCTCGGCCTCGCGCTGACGCCGCACCGCGAGATTCTCGAGTGCCGTCTCCAAGTCCGCCCCGCCGCTCATGCTACTGGATTCCTCGTAGGCGGCGGTGAGCAGCACCTCGGCCCCCTCGCGAAGACCTCGGATCGGATGCCGCCAGCGCATCTCGGGAAACTCGGCCCAAATCTGCTCGTTCGAGACGCCGCCCGGCGACTGCTGGGTCACGGGATGGGTCGAACCGGCGGAGGTCAGGATCGGACGAAAGGCCTCGCCATCGGGATCGAAATGATGGTGATCGCCCCACTTCATCTCGACCGGCACCAGCTTCCGGCCCTCTTCCGAGGCGATCGCATGCGGCATGTGCTGGGGACCGGCGACCATCACCAGCATCGCGGCCCGCTCGGTGACGCAGCGCCCGATGATCTCCCAGGTCTCGGCGTCGATCACCCCGGGCGCGAGGTCGCCGAGGATGATCACGTCGAACTTGCGCCACTCGTCCTCGTTCTCGGGGAGCGCGGTCGCCTGCGCCTCGCCGAAGGGCCGCGCCGCCGAGGCCGGGACCGGGTCGACTTCCTGGCCCTCGATCCGGTCCGGATGGATCAGCGCCCACTGCAGGTGCACCGACTTGTCGCGCCCGTAGAAGAGGTTGCGCAGGTAGCGGAACTCCCAGCGCGGATGCTCGTCGACCAGCAGCACGTTGGTCCGCGCGTCGGTGATCGAGGTTTCGAAATCCCACGCGTTGTTGTCGTCGAAACGCTCGCCCTCGAGCCCGACGATCTCGACCCGGAAGTCGCCCACGCCGCCCTCCGGCACTTGCGCGAAGCGCAGCTCCTCTCGATGATGGTCCTGCGGGATCGGGATCTCCCGTTCATCAAGCAGCTCGTCGGCCCGCAGCAGCCGCACGGTTGCCTTCTTGCCCTTGTAGCCGTCGAACTTCAGCTCCGCCTTCACCCGCATCCGGTCGCCGAGGTGGATGGCCTCCGGCGCGGCCACCGACAGAATGGCGGCATCCTTCGGCGGTTCCGCGCTGCCGACCGCAAGCACGCCCACCGGCGCGTCGAGGATCCCGAAACGCCGGGCCACGTCCTCGACCCGGCCGGGGCGGTTGTGGCGGCCGTCGGTCACCAGCACCACGCCGCCGAGCTCGTCCGGCGCCACCTGATCGAGCACGGTGCCGAGGGCGGCGGCGAGGTCGGTCGACTGGCGCCAGCCGCCGTCTTCGCCCCCTTCCGCCGCCACGCTCCGCGCCGCCCGCAGCGTGCGGACCCGAGCATCCTTCGACAGGGTCTCGATCAACTCCACACCCGCCAGGGCTTCCTCGCCGAGAGCGATGCGGGATTTTTTGGTCCCATCATCGACCAGATGCATCGATGCCGAGTCGTCAATGACCACCACGATCTCGCGGTCGATCTCGCGCTCGATCGTGCGCACCCAGGTCGGCTCGAGGACGACCCAGACCAGCACGGCGAGCGCCGCCAGACGCAGACCGAGCAACAGCCTCGCCCGGCCCTCGGCAATCGCCCGCTGCTCGTAGCGGTAGAGCCAGAGAATGAGCCCGACCGATGCGGCAATGCCGAGCGCCACCAGCGCCAGCGGCCAGTCGGGCGCCAGGCGCACCCAGTTGGAAAGCCCTAACAAAACACCCCAGGTGACGAGGCCGGTGAGCAGGGTGGCGACCAACGGCCTCATCGTCCGCCTCCTTCCCACACCGTGTTCTCGCCGAACTCGAGCCGCACGTCCTCGGCCGTCCGGCGCGACTTCGACACCCAGCGGGCCAGCACGCTTTCCAGCAGGAAAAACCCAAAAGCCGCCACCGCGAGCACCCGCCAGATCCCCCGGCCGAAGCCCTTGCCCTGCAGCACGGCGAGGGTGTCGGCGACGGATTCCGGACGCACCAGGTCGACATGCGCACGAATCATCTCGAGGTCATCCGCCCGCATCGTTTCGAAGCCGCTCTCCTCCGGACTCGAGGTCACCGCGACCGGCAGCGTGCCGCCCTCCCAGTCCGGCAACCAGTCGGCACCGGCCTCCCCCATCTCGACCTGATAGATTCCCGGCACGGCCGCGCCATCGATGGTCAGCATGCGGCCGCGTCCCACCGTCTCGATCCGCGCGCTGCGCGGGTTTCCGCGCGGGTCCTGCGCCTTCAACACCGGCCCGGTGTCGCCGGAATCGGGACGCAAGGCCGTGGCAGGCACGATGCTGCGTGTACCACCCGGCGGGGTCCAGAAGACCCGCGCCCTCGCCTGTCCTCCCCTTTCCACGAACCCGGCGCGGAACTCCACCGGCTTCCCGGCCTCGAGCTTCACCTCAAGCCCCTTGTCCTCGTCCTTGCGCCAAACGATCGACTCGTCATCGACTTCCAGCCGCAGCTCGGTGTCGGCATCCGCGTGAAAAGCGTAGGTCCCGGTGACCGGCGGGACCAGGCCGCCGGACCATTCGATCTCGAAGGCATCCCGGTCGACGCGCTTTCCCGGTGCTTCGAACTTCCAGTCGAAATCAATCGCCGGATCGATCCGCTCGAAGACGAACTGGCGGTTGCTGCGGGTGAAATAGCGCCCCGTGAGCCCGCCACGCGACTCCCCGAGCAGCACCTGCGGACTCCACGACGAGGCCACGTTGAGCCCGACGCCGCCCCCGGCGGCCCAGGTGACCAGCTCGTGCACCAGCGGCACGAAGGAGCGCTTGCCCGGCAGGTCGCCGGCCCGGGCATCGAGGGCGCAGCACACCAGCAAACTACGACCATTGCCGTAGTTGCGCGAGGCGAGAAGCACGTCGCCGTTGGCCAGCGAGGCACCCGGTGCCCCGCCCGGCGTGGCATCACCGGTGCTGCGCCAGCGGAAGACCCGCGACCCGTCGAGGTCCGAGCCCTCGCGGAACAGCTCCAGCGACTCGTGGATGAAGGTCGCGGAGGCGGGCGAGACCCCGTCCTGCGAGACCTTCTCCCCTTCCAGCTTCATCGGCAGGACCGGACCGGCGAGGCCCTCCCAGGCATTGTAGAAGTCCGGCTCGACCTTGGGGCCCGCCACGACGATCAGTCCGGCGCCGTCCGCCACCCGCCGCTCGACCGCCGTGGCCAGCGCCGACGGCAGACGCGGCACGTCGGCCAGCACGATCACGTCGCGGCCTTCCAGGTCCTCTTCGCGCAGGCTTCCGGCCGGGATCACCTCGGGGTCCATCAGGTATTTTCCGTCCCCGTCTCCCCGCGCACTGCCCGGTGCCAGCGCCAGAGCCATGTAGCCGCTCGCCCGCTCGAAGAAGTCGCCCGCCCGGTTGCCGTCGACCAGCAGCACCGGAAGCCTTTCCCGCACCGCCACCACCCGCTCGATCACGTCGTCGACGGCCAGGTCGTCCTTCACCGAGATCCGCGCGGCAACCGTCGCCGGACCGGGCTGCTCGAACGGATGACGGAAGACGATCGTCTCGGTCTGGCCGGGGACCAGCATGCCGACCGCCTGTCGCCCAACCTCTTCACCATCGATCACCAACTCGATCCCGCCCGGCGTCACCGCATCGGTGCCGGTGTTGGCCACGCGGACCCGCACGGTCACCGGCCGGTCGGTGCCCACCACCTCGCGGGAGAAGTCGAGGCCGGTGAGGGCCAGGTTGCGGAACGCCTCGGGGGCTCCGAAGTTCCGCAGGATCAGCTTCGGCTTCGTCGGCAGGCCGTCCCAGGCGGCCTCGAGCGAGTCCCATGCGCCCGGATTCTCCAGCCTCCAGCCGTGGCGCTGCGAGTCGGTGAAAACCACGATCTCCTTCGAGGCGTTGTTGCCCTCGGCGAGGGCCAGCGTCGCCACGCCGAGCGCCTCGTGGGCGCGGAAGGTGCCGCCCACCGGCTTGAGCTGCTCGAGCACACCGAGGACATCGGCGCGGTGGGTCAGCGGCGCCGCCGTCACCGCCTGCGGTGCCGGACCTCCGAGAACCACGGTGAATGCCGTACCTCGCGGCGCTTCCCGCACCAGTTCGCGCGCCTCGTTCAGCGCCGACTCGAAGACGCTGCGTCCGCCCCGCGTCAGCTCCATCGAGGACGACGCGTCGATCACCAGGGCCACGTCGCGGCGACCGCTGGCCTCGAAGCGTTTCAGGTTCAGGTGTTTCTCGAACCACACCAGGCCGGCGGCGATCAGCAGGACCACGACCGCAGCAAGCCGCAGCATCCAGCGCCAGCGCCTGTTGCCGATCACGAAGGACCCTCCCAGCACCGCGATACCCAGCAGCGCGGCCGGCAGCACGAACATCCACGGCACATTGGAATCCGGCGGCACGAAGGGCCGTGCGACCGCCAGCGCGACCAGCGCCAGCAGCAGGCAGCGGGCGGCCATCAGCAGCAGATCCTCCCACTCCATCTTGCGCCGGCGCACCGCGACCGTGTCGAAGAGAAATCGCATCGCGCCCCAGTCGATCGGCTTGGCCGCCTGCTTGCGCACCAGATGGATGAGCACCGGGATGGCCACCCCGGCCAGCCCCAGCAACATCCATGGACTCAGGAACAGCATCTAACGTCGCCCTCCGAAATATCTCAGCAAGGTGTCCTGCAGCGGCACCCTGGTGTTCACCGCCACGTAGTCGGCCCGCATCTTGCCGCAGGCGCCCTCGATCTTCCGGATGAATCCCCGCAGCCGCTCGAGGTAGGCGGCGCGCACCGCCTGCGGGTCGATCCGCAGCATCTCCTCGACGCCCTCGAGGTCTCGGAAGCGCTGGAACTTCTTGTAGGGAAAGGTCAGCTCCTCCTCGGCGAGCAGGTGGAAGACGACCAGCTCGTGCTGGCGGAAATCGAAGTGGTGCAGCGCCTCGACCAGTTCGTCCGGATCATCAAAGAGGTCGCTGATCAGGATCACCAGGCCCCGGCGTGGGATCTTCTCGGCCACCTCGTGAAGCACCGGCCCGACCGCCGTATCCATGCCTGGATCGGTCGCGTGGAGTTCCTCGAGGATCCGCCGCACCTGGCTCGGTCGGCTCTGTGTCCGCAGCCGGGCGCGGATCGTCGCATCGAAGGTCACCAGCCCGGCCCCGTCGCCCTGCTTGACGAAGAAGTAGGCCAAGGCCGCGGCAAGGTGGCGCGCATACTCGAACTTCGACAGCGCCGTTCCGCCCAGCGTGCTCGCATGGTCGCCGGTGAAGCGCATCGAGCCCGAGACGTCCACCGCGAGGGTCGCCCGCAGGTTGGTTTCCTCGATATACTGGCGGATCACGTTGCGGTCGCTCTTCGCCATCACCCGCCAGTCGAGGTTCCGCGGGTCGTCGCCCGGGGCATACTCTCGGTGCTCGGCGAACTCCACCGACGCCCCCTTGTCCGGCGAGACGTGGCGCCCGCTCAGGGTCCCCTGCTTGCGCTTGCGCGCATACCACTCGAGCCGTTGCAACACCCCCATCGTCTCCGGAGGGAGCAGCCGCATGCACTCGGGCATCTTGAGGTCGGACATGGGTTCGTCGAAAAAGATTGAAGGGGGGGTGTTAGAAAGACTTTGGCAGGTCAGCCTTTTGCAAGGACGGGGAAGGGTCACCGGCAGATTTCTCGGGTTCCGCCTGAGGGTTCTCGGCACCGCGGTCCATCTGCCTTCCGATGATCGTGTAGGATGACTCCGTCTGCACGACGGTCGTTCCACGTGGACCAATCGGGATGAAGATGACTTCGTAATCGTCGAGAAACTCCCGGGTGAGAACGCTCATCTCGGTTCTCCTCTCGAACGCCCCCCAACTCACCGGCGCATCTTCCTCCCACCTGAGAAAGCATTCAAAATCGCGGGGGTCTCGTCCCGCCGTCAGGACGAGGTAGCCGCTGCCGGCCTTCCATACCCGCACGAGATACAAAACTCCTCCGTTATCGTGAATCGACATCTGGACGGGTTCAGAAAATGCCTCGGTAAACTTCTCCACCGCGAACCGGTCCTTTTGCAGGAAGAAGTCCAGCGATCTCTCCTCTGCCGGAACCATTCCCATGTAATTCGCAAATCTCGGGAAAACGGTGCACACACGAACGTGCACTTCAAAGTTTCGCATGGCGATCCGGTAGGCGGCCACCGCGGCGACCATCAGGCACAAGAGCACCAGGATGGGCCATCGCCACGACCGGAGCTTCGCGAGGAAAGTCATGGATGTCGGATGGGAGTTGGACTCAACCGCGGATCGGATCAAACCGCGATCTCCTCCATCGGCACGACCTCCTTGACGAGGCGGTCGATGATCTCGTCGCTGGTCACTCCCGCCGCCTCGGCATTGAAGGTCGTCAGCACCCGGTGGCGCAGCACCGGCCGGGCCACCGCCGCGACGTCGCCGGTAGTGGCGTGGAAGCGCCCGCGCAGGACCGCATGGGCCTTGGCCGCGGTGACCAGGCTGATCCCGGCCCGCGGACCCGCGCCCCAGCCCACCATTTCCCGCACGAAGTCCGGCGCCTCGCCCTCCTTTGGGCGGGTCGCCCGGGCGAGCCTGGCGGCGAAGTCGATCACGTGGTCGCCCACCGGCACGCGTTTCACCACTTCCTGCAGGCGGATGATTTCCTCGGCATTCATCCGCGGCTGCACCTCGCTGCTGCCGGGGCTGGTGACCCGGCGGATGATCTCGCGCTCCTCGTCGCCGCTCGGGTAGTCGACCACGATATTGAAGAGAAAGCGGTCGAGCTGCGCCTCGGGCAGCGGGTAGGTGCCCTCCTGCTCGATCGGGTTCTGCGTCGCCAGCACGAAGAAGGGCTGCGGCAACGGCAGGCTCTTGTCGCCCACCGTGACCTGCTGCTCCTGCATCGCCTCGAGCAAGGCGGCCTGCGTCTTCGGCGGGGTCCGGTTGATCTCGTCGGCCAGCACCAGGTTGGAAAACAGCGGGCCGTGGACGAAATGGAACCCGCGATGGCCGGTCTCGGGGTCGACCTCGAGCACGTCGGTGCCGGTGATGTCCGCCGGCATCAGGTCCGGCGTGAACTGGATGCGCTTGAAACCCAGGTCCAGCGAACGGGAAAGCGTCGAGACCAGCAGCGTCTTCGCCAGCCCCGGCACCCCGACCAGCAGCGCGTGCCCCCGGCAGAAGATGGCCATCAGCGCCTGCTCGACCACCTGTTCCTGGCCCACGATGACCTGGCCGATCTCGGCCTTCATCGTCTGATACGTTTCGTGGAGCTTCTCCACCGCTTCGCGATCACCACTCATGACCCAAGCGCTACACGACAGGCGTAAATCATCTTACACCTGAGTTTCGGAGATGATTGCTCCGGTCGGCTCCTGTCACGAACCTTCCGACCGGGCGCGGACCGGAGTCGACAGCCCGGACCGGGTGAAATAGACATCCGGGAGATGGCAACCGCATCCACCCAACCCCGAGTCACCCTCCTCACCATCATGATGGCGATGGTTCTCCCGTCGGCGACCGCCTTCACGCCCAACTACGACGAGTCGAAGGTCCCGGATTACACGCTGCCGGATTCGCTCGTCGTGGCCGGAAAGGAGGCGACCGACTCCGCCGCGTGGGAGAAAGAAGTGCGCCCGGCCACCCTCGCCCTTTTCCAACGGGACATGTTCGGCCGGGTGCCGGTGCCGACGCAACCCCTGAACCCGTCGGTCTCGCTGGAAAGCGAGGTGGCCGACGCCTGCGGCGGAAAGGCGGTCCGCCGGGAGTACCTGCTCCGCTTCTCGCACCGCAACAGCCCGTCGATCCGCCTGCTGGTTTACCTGCCCAAGGGCCAAGACAAGGTGCCCGCGTTCATGGGTCTGAACTTCCGCGGCAACCAGATCGTCGAGGACGACCCCCGCATCGCCCTGGAGACCGGTTTCGTGCTCGGAGGAAAAAAGACCGGCGACAACACCGCCTTCGCCGAAAAGAACCGCGGCACCGGCAAGGAGCGCTGGCCGGTGGATACGATTGTCGGTCGCGGCTACGCGCTGGTGACCGCCTGCTGCGGGAACATCGATCCGGATTACGACGATGGCTTCGAAAACGGCGTGCACGCGATGTTTCCCAAGCCGAAGGCGGAGGGATGGGGAACCATCTCCGCCTGGGCCTGGGGCCTGAGCCAGATGCTCACCGCGGTGGGGGAGGAAATCGCCGAGATCGATGCGGCACGGGTGGCGGTGATCGGACACTCGCGCCTCGGCAAGACCGCGCTGTGGGCCGGGGCGACCGACCCCCGCTTCGCCATCGCCATTTCCAACAACTCCGGCTGCGGCGGCGCGGCCCTGAGCCGGCGCGCCTTCGGTGAAACCGTGGCCCGCATCAACAACAGCTTCCCGCACTGGTTCAACGCGAACTTCAAGAACTACAACGGGAACGAAGCCGCGCTGCCGGTCGACCAGCACCAGCTCGTCGCGCTCATCGCCCCTCGTCCCGTCTATGTCGCCAGCGCCACCGGCGACCAGTGGGCCGATCCCCGCGGCGAGTTCCTGTCCCTTTTGAATGCGGTGCCGGTCTATCAACTCTACGACGACCAGCCCTTCGGCGGCGTGACCACCATGCCCGCGCCCGGCAAGAGCGTGGGCCACCGGATGGGCTACCACCTTCGCGAGGGCAAACACAACATCACTCCCGAGGACTGGGCCCACTACCTCGACTTCGCGGATCGGTGGCTGAAGAAGTAGGCGGGCTGCCGCCCGGTGGGGGAGCGACACCAGCGCGCCTCACGATGGGGCGGCAGCGGGGGTGGCCGTGGCTTCCAGCCCCGTCGCCCCTCCCTTCATTCAACATGGCGACGGGCCTGGAAGGCCCGGCCACGCTACAGCAGCGCGTCGAGAATGAGATTGGTCGACTCGATGATGCGCTGGTCGCGCGGCCGCAGGTCCGGGGCGAAGGGCTTGCCGGTGAGGTGCTGAAGTCCCTGGATGTAACGCACCGCAATCTCGGCGGCCTCGTCCCCGGAAAACTGCTGCGCCTTCTCCTTCACCAGGCCGCGGGCGAACTCCTTGGAGAACGACACCGGCTTGCCGTCGCGGGTCACCAGTTCGCCGTCGTCGCCCACCTTCCAGAAGCGCGACGAGTCCATGGTGTAAACCTCGTCCGCCACGACGATCCGGCCGTCGGCATTGACCCCGTGCTCGGTCTTGGTGTCGACCAGCACCATCCCCTTTTCCAAGAGATACTGCGAAACCACCCCGAAGGCCATCAGCGAGGCATTGCGGATCTGCGTGTACTGCTCCGCGGTGCAAACGCCGTGCTCCACCAGGTACGCCGCATCCACGGTGCGGTCGACCGCCTCCTTGGTGCTGGGCGTGTCCATCAGGTAGGGCAGCGGACCGTTGGGCACGAGTTCGGCGACCTTCAGGCGATGGCCGGCATAGTGCATGACCTCGAGGCCCTCCTCCTTCGCCCTGAGCCAGTGCTGATAGAGCGAGGTCGAGGTCGAGCTTTCCGCCATGTAGCGCCGGACGACGTTCTCGACCTTCACGATCTCGAGGTTTTCGGCGGGAATCACGGTCGAGGACGGGGCGAGGCCCGCCACCTCGAACTGCGAGGACCCGAGGACGTCGCGGACGAGCCGCAGCATGTGGTCGTGGTTGATGGCCAGCACCTGGTCCTTGAACGGGATCGAGCCGCGGTTGACGTCGTGGGTCGAGATCCGGTTGTTGCGGAACATCAGGCGGACCGGCTTGCCGGATGGCGTCTTGAGCGTCTCGCCGAACACCGAGTCGGAGACCTTGCCCTTGAGCACGGTGCAGCCCTCCAGCCGCGGCAGCTCGCCGTCGTCGATCAACTCCCGGACCGACCGCCCCGAATTCACGGCCGCTCCATGAGCCGCCACCAGTTCCCGGATCTCCTTGTCGTTCAGCATGGGAAAATGCGCCGTCGCGGCTCCAGAGCTACCGCGAGATCACGACGGCGAATAGCCGAATCTGACGGAGATCGGTTTCCGGCCCCCGGTCGTGGTGACGACGGGAGGCCACCGGATTGTCCCGACGCCCGCTACTCCGTTGCAGCCGCCGGAGGCAGCTCGGGCAGTTTCATCTCCTCGAACCAAAAGGCCTTGTAGGACTTGATCTGCTCGATCTTGTGGCCCCAGCGGAGGAAGCCGTTGGTGGCGAGCAGGACCTTGCCGTCGGCGAAGTGCTCGCGGTCCTCGTCCTGGATGGTCACCCCCCAGGGCACGTTGGAATTGCGACCGCTGCCGCCCTGAATCGTGGCGAGACCCTTCCGGCGGTTGGGCAGGTAGTCACCGTCGATCCAGACATCCGAGCCGCCGCCGGCGTTGTAGTGCGAGCGGCCGCCGACCAGCAGGCGGTAGGCGTAGCCGTCGCGCATGGGCGGCAGCTCGATCTCCGCGCGCATCAGCAGCGCCTCCTGGTCCCAGAAGGTGTTGACCGGGTTGCCGCAGCCGCAGAAGTGGTGCTCACCGACGCAGGTGCCGACGGGTTCCGGCTTGCCGTCGTTATTGGCGAAGGGCGCGCGGCCGGTCTTCCAGCCGGGTGCGGATTTCGGGTCGAAGGCGGTCGTGAACCAGTCCTTCGAGCCCTCCGGCACGGTCACCTCGCGGAAGCGGTGGCCGTTCTCCCAGAGCTTTTTCTCGGGTGGGTCGAAGGTGATGTAGTCCCACACGATCGCGTCGCGCGCCGGCCCGTGGAGTTTCCAGTCGTAGTCATGGATGTCGGCCTTGCGGTAGAGGTCCACCAACCCGTCGATCGCGCGGCCCGGCTGGCGGGAGGAGATCTCCCGCTCGAGGTTTTGGCGGTTGGCCTCGATGTACTCGGGGATCAGGCGGTTCTTGATGGTCGGTTCGATCGCCTTGCGAAGTTTCGGGCCGAAGTTCGAGGGGTCGGCATTGAGGAAGATTTTCTCATGCGGCAGCGCCTCGTCGGGGCTGCGCTTGCGAGCGAGCTCGTAGAGCACGTCGTAGCCGCCGGGGACCTGCGCCAGGTCGCGGGCCAGGTTCTCGAGCAGCAGGTCGATGTTGCCGGTGAGATCCTGGCCGCCGGGCTCGACAAGCTCCTCGGGAAACTTGACGTACGATTCGCCCAGTACCTGCATGGCAAACTCCCGGATCTCCGGGGAGGCCTGCTGGAGCTCCTGGGTGATGCCGCCCAAGGGGCCGCGGTCACCAAGCCGGTCGCTGGTCTGGAGAACCTCGCTGACTTTGGTCAGGAAGGGTTTGGCGTGATCCGGGTCGGACGCGAGCGGCGTGAGCCCCTGCATGGCGGCCTGGCGAAGCCACCAGTCGGAGTGATCCAGCCACGCGAGCATGCGATCGAAGTGAGGGGAGATCTGCTCCGGTGTGGCACGGCCCATCGCCTGCAGGGCACCCATGGTCACCCACCACGACTCATCCGGGTTGTCGATGATGGCACCGATCAGGCGGACGATCTCGGGCGTGAACTGCTCCTCCGGAAAACCCTGGCTTTTCTTGTCGCTGCTGTTGATGGCATCGAGGGCCGTCCGGCGGGCCCGCGGATCGCTGGACTTCAAGAGTTGGGGAATGAGTTGGTAGCGCTTGAAATTGTTGATGGTCCCCGCGGCGATCGCCCGGATGCCGTGCTCGAAATGGTAGGCGTACATGAGGACGACCTCGTCGCTCACATCGGGATCGCGCAGGCGGGCCAGCACCGGCTTGGAGGCATCCGTGGGCAGTTGTTCCCCGGAAACGTCCTGCCGTTTGCCGGGCAGGTACTCGCCGGGAGTCAGCGAGAGGAAGATCTTGTCGGCCTCGTTGCCCCAGGGGAGGTCGGGGATGGCGTGGGTGTGCGAGTACTTCGATGGCGGCGCGCCGTGCAACCGCAGCGCCTTGCGCGGCAGCGTGTAGATCAGCGGGATGTAGGCACCCCAGCCGCGTCCCTCGATGCCGGTGTCGGTGTAGCCCACATTCCAGTCGCTGACCCAGCCGAAGACGCCCTGGTGGGTGCGGGCCAGCTCGTACATCCACAGTCGCTCGTCCATGAACGAGCGGTAGGGCTCGGGGCGCTTCTCGCGGACGAGCCCCATCGCGCGGCCCTTCCACAGCTCGCCGATGCCACCGCCGGTGTGGCCGTGGAACAGCCACGAGGTGTTGTAGAAGGCCTTGTTGCCGCAGATGTCGCGGGCCTTGGCGTAGACCGACTCTTCCCCGTCGGGATGAAGGTTGGCGGCCGCCTGCATGGTGAAGGCGAGGCCCTCGGTCTTGCCGTTGGCGGTGAAGCCACCCTCGGGCAGGTGGTCGCCGTAGGCCACGTTGCCGTGCCCGGCGAAGCGGTAAACGTGGAGCAACGAGGTCTGCAGCGTGTGCTCGTCGACCTCGACCCCGCACTCCCGAGCCATCAGCAGGAAGGTCGCCGCATGCAGGCCGGCGGCATTCAAATGGCCGCCGCCCATGTAGCCGTAGTTGGCGCTACCGCGGCCCATCCACGAACCGTTGTAGATGGTGCGCGACAGGGAATCCGCGGTGTCCTTGATGATGGGCAGCACGGACTCGTCGCCGGTGCGCAGGTAGTACTCACAGAAGCCGGGCCCGGTGTAGCCGGCGAACCAGGGATAGGTCTCGCGCCCCTCGGCCGGCTTCTTGTAGTTCTCGACGAAGGTCTTCATCCAGCCGCGGACGACCTCGAGATCCTTCTCCTCCCCGGTCGAGAGCATGAACAGCACGGCACCGTTGAGGCCCATCTCGGCGGAGTCGATGTGGGCGGCCAGGGCCTCGGCGTGGTTGCGGATGATCTTGTCGGTCTTCTCGCAATCCACCGGCCAGGTCTCGCTGTAGGCCCCGAGTGCGGGGATCTTCACGATCACCTCCCGCGCGGTGGCGTCCGGGCCGTCCTTGACCATCATCTTCATCACGCCGTCCGCGGCCTCGGCCTCGGTGATCCAGTTGCCGAGCAGCACCCGGGGATCCTCCTCCTTGAGCACCTTGCCGTTGACGCTCTCGATGATCTGCCCCGGTTTGAGTTCGCCGGTGGCCGCCGCCGGGGATCCTTCCTCGATATTGACGATGTGCATCGTGAAGGCGGGCTGGCGCAGTTCCAAGCCGATGCCGGTGGGTCCGAAGTGGCTGATCTTGTAGCGGGCCCCGCCCGGATCGGGCCACATGTGGAACTGCGGCTCCCCCTTGTAGTAGTCGTCGGCCGTCGCGAGGGACGTCGCCGCGAGGGCCGCCGCTGCCATTCCCAGCACGAGCCGCCGGGCACCAGGTTTCATCGTCGTTGCGATCATGATCGTGGGCTTGAAAGGGAGATCCGACGCGCATCGGGCGCCGACCATCCCGCAGACCTACCGGAACGGAGCAGCCTCCTTTCAAAAAACTTCCGTTGCGGCGTTTCGTTGACACGAAATCCGGGGATTCCGGCAAGCGAAGGCGCATTGCAGCCTCCGGGCACCCGTCGGGGGAGATTTCACCCACCAGTCTGCCTACTCGACCAACCCCGCCATCTTCTCCGCGAGTTCCTTCAGGCTCTTCGGCCATTCGTTGATCGGGACCGGTTTCGCGCCCGGGATCTTCGGCTCGGTGATGCCCTCGACCAGCGCGGGTGAGGGCTGCGCGTAGAGGAAGGGCACCTGATCCATCCCGTAGGTGCCCGGCAGGCTCTTCGCGTAGATCTCCATCTCGGCCGCGTACTCGGCGGGGTTCTCGCCGATGTTTGCATCCGACGGAATCCAGATCACGCCGGCGACGCCCATCGGGGTCATCGGGCTGACGCACCAGTTGTAGGCGTAGGTCGGGATGGTGTCGCGGGCGACGGCTCCGCTGGTTCCCGCCTCGGGGAAGGCCGGACCGCGGAGCGGGGCCTTCGACAGATCAGCCCCCTTTTCGCCGAGATCGATGATGGTCGAAACGAAGGCCTTCACCTCGTCGACGTGCCGGGCCGCCGCCTTCTTCGCCACCCCGCTGTTGGGGAACTGCAGAAAAAGTTCGTCCAGCCGCGCCTCGAAGGCGGGCTGCTTGACGTCCTTGACGCCCTGGAACGAGGTCCACGACAGCGGCGAGGCCAGCTCCCGGGAACGCCCGGTCCGACCGGCCGACATGGTGATGAACCCCTGCGGCACTCCCTTCCGGTCGAGTGCCTTGGCGAAATGATAGGCGAAGGAACCCACCCCGGCGCCCTCCTTCGAGTAGTCCGCCGCCTCCCATGAGGAACGGTACTTGCCGCCACCGGTCTCGAAGCTCCGCTTCCGCGGGGTGGTGGAAGTGCTGGCCTTGGTCTTCTTGCGGAACTCGCGGACGAGCGGCAGCGGCTCGGGCCGCTTGGCTTCCTTGTCCCGGAGGTTGAAGGGCCAGTCGGAGGTCAGCAGCGGGCTGCCGGTCAGGTACCACACGTCGCCGACGAGGATGTTGTTCACCGTCCGGCTGCGGTCGTGGCTCGAAACCGCCTCGAGGGTGATCGGCCCGGCGGATGCCTTGAGCGGCGGAAACTCGACCGACCACTGCTGCAGTTCGTTGGCGACCGCCTTGCGGGTCACCCCGCCGAGCGTCACGGTGACCTCCACGCCCTCGTTCGCGTGGCCCCACACCGGGATGGTCTGGTCGCGCTGGATCACGGCCCCGTCGCGATAGAATTCAAGGACCTGGAAGATCGGGTAGTCCGGATCGGTGTAGCGGGCATACTTCGCCTCCTCGGCCGCGGCCTTGGCGGGATCGTCCTCCTCGAAGATCAGCTTGCCGTCGATCGCGGCGAAGGGCGTCGCCGGCAGGCCGGCCTTGTTGTAGAGGTTCGAGTTCACGGGCACCGCGTTGTAGGCGTACTGGACGCCCACCGGTTCCGGCACGTTTTTCGATTTCACCACCACCGTGTCGCCGACGATGGTCGCCTCGGCCGCGTGCCACTTCTTGTCGGCCCCGCAGACGCGGAAATGATTGAGCTTTTCGCCGGGCGTCGGGCGGGCCGGCTCGACGTACTTCCCTTCCTCACGATAGTCCGCCGCCATCCCCTTGCTGCCGACCATCAGGCCGCCGAAGAGGCTGCCCTTTTCGAAGGAAACCACCACCTGGTCGCCCTCGACTTCGTAGCCCTGATAGATCGGGCCGGTGAAGGGGATGTCCTTTCCATAGTCCTTCGCCAGCGCCCAGCGCGCCATCCGCATGCCGGGGTGGAGCTTTTCCCAGTAGTGGATCCCCTGCGGTCGCGCCGAGTTGAGATCGGTCTGCACCACCATGCCGACGTTTTCCCGGTTGTTGATGAAGAACAGGTGCTGGGCCTGGCGGATGTCGGCGAAGCCGACATTGTTCGGGTCCGGCGCGCCGTAGGCCTGCATCTGCGTGAAGTAGAAGGGCATGTCGGGCATGCCCCAGGCATCGCGCCAGCCATGGACGAGCGCCTCCATCCGCGCGGCATAGATCCGACCGTCGCCACTGTTGCTCGTCCCCTGGCACCAGATCGCGCCGCGGATGGCATAGGGGATCACCGGGTTGATCTTGCCGTTGAAAAACTGCGACGGCCCGCGCCACATCCCGGCGATGCCGGGAAGATTGGGTCGCTGCGGCACCTTGCCTCCGGCCTCGGAAATGCGGCCGGCTTCCTCCTGCCACGCGGCGAGGTCCTCGTAGTATTTTGCAAACGCCTGGCGGCCCTGCTCAAGCAGCGGATCGGCGTCGTGGATCAGGTCCTCGTCGCCCTCGAGATCCGGATGCTCCTCGATCGCCTGACGCTGGGTGAAGGCTTCGATCCGCGTGTTGCTGTGGGCGCTGAGCAGGATGCCCACCGGGACGTCGAGTTCCTGGTAAAGCGAGTGAGCGAAGGCCAGCGACAGGGCGGAGAAACTGCCGGCACCCTGGATCGTCTTCCATCCTTCCGCCGAGGTCGCCCGCTTCTGCGGGTAGAGCGCGGAAACCGTCTCGATGCTGATCTCGCGGATCGGGATGTCCGTTTCGGAGCCGGCGAGTTCACGGACCAGCTCATTCACCATGCTCTTGCCGGCGGTCCAGACCATGTTCGACTGGCCCGATGAGAACCAGACCTCGCCGACCAGCACGTCGCTCAGTTCGATCGACTGCCCCTTGTTGTTGGCGACCTTGAAACCCCGCCCCTCCTTGGAGGCCTGCAGCGGGTCCAGCTCGAGTTTCCAGTCCCCCTGCGCGTCGGCTTCGGCGGTCTTCGTCTGGCCGGCGAACTCGACGGTCACCTTGCTCCCCGGCGCATCGAATCCCCAGACCGGCACCTTGGCCTCGCGCTGGAGGATCATGTGGTCGGTGAAGGGAACCGCGAGTTCCAGTCGGGATTCGGCGGCGGAAATGCCGACTCCCAGGGAAAGGGTCAGCAGCAGGGAAGCAAGCGAGGTTTTCATGGATGGTCGGATCAACCTCGATACATACCGTCGGGCGGGAGAATCCTTTCCGGAACCCGCTTCCGAATCAGTCGGATTTCGTTCGCCTGGCGATCCGGGGTCTAGTCCTTGAACTTGTTCTTCAAGGGGCGGGTGATGATGTATTCCTTTTCCACCGAGCCGTCGCTCTTGGTGATCTTGCGCCGGGTGAGGCAGCCGGAGGTGAACGCCGCGAACAAAAGGCAACAAAGGACCCATGACCCGTATCTCATCGCACAATCATGGGAACCGGGCGGCTTGCTGTCGATGCCGCATCGCCACTCTGCGGAAACCGGGCCTCCGGCCGATCCCCTTGTCGTCCGGGGAAAAGAAAAGGCCGCACCCCTTTCGGAGGTGCGGCCTGGAACAATCCTTGCGATGCCTCAGAAACTGAAGAGCGCCCCGAGGGTCGCGCCGAAGACCGGATCCTGGCCGCTGGTCGCGGTTGAAAGACCACTGGTCAAGGTGATCGCATCGGTGACGGCGTAGTCGAAGTCGACACCGAAGAGGAACCAGTCCTGCTTCACGCTCCGGCCGGCCAGGTTGAACGGCCCGAGGCCGAGCACGGTACCGGTGGTGCGGGCATCGCTGTCATCGAATCGATGAACCCCTTCGGCACGAACACGGACCAAACCTTTCTCCTGCAGCACGGGGCGGGCGGCGGTCAGGCCGTAGCGCAGCTGGTGGATCGTCTGGCTCTGGCTGTTGAAGGTCGCCGGGAATCCGCCACCCACTTCGGTGTAGGCATCGGACTCGGTGCGGGTCACGGTGTACTCGAGCTTGGGCGAGATGCCGAAGCCAAGGAGCTGTGCCGCGTCCAGCCAGTCGGCGCGCAGGCGCAGCGCACTCGAGGTGACGTCCGTCTTGCCGAAGGAGGTGTTGATGAGGCCACCGTTGAAATAGTTGCGATCGACGTCCGCATCCCAGGAGCCGTAGGCACCGGTCAGGGTGAAGATGAACGGCGTGTCGGTTGCCCGGAAGCTGAGTTCCCCGAGGACGTACTGGCCATCCAGTTCCGTCTCGCCGCCAAGGAGCAGGTCCTGGCTCACCCAGCTTTGTCCGACGCCGAGCCCGGCCACGAGTTGCTGGTCGAACAAATCGATGGCGCCGCCGACCTCGGCGAGTGTCGAATCCGAATCGTAGCGATCATTGCGGGCGAAGTCCCCGGTGATCCAGGCGTGGCGGTCCGCCCCGCGCATCTGCAGCGGCACGTGGTGTGCGCCGTGAAGGGTCATGTTCAGCAGGTTGTAGCTGAGCGGACCCGGCTGGGCACCGGCCTGCAAGGTGGGAATGAACTGGGCGGGATTGATCGCGCCACTTCCGGCGCGGGCGATGTAGCCGGGACCTTCGAAGACCGGCTCGAAGTCACCGGGAGGATCCACTTCATCCACCTCCACGGGATAATTGTCCGGCGAGCCGAAGCGGCCGACGATGACGGTTCCGTCCTCGCTGATGGCGTCGGCGGTCTGGAAGAACACGTCGCCGACCTCTGCCCCGCTGTCCGCGAGCCATTCGTTGATGGTGCGGGGACCCGCCTCTTCGTCGAAGACCCAGGCACCCAAAGCCTGGAACGGCGGGTCGACCGGCTCGTCCGCCGCCGTCAGCGCCGTGCCTACGAAGACCTGGCGCTTCCCCCTGAAGCCGCTGCCGACGACCCGACCCGTGTTGCTGACACCACTGGCATATCCACCGACGACCGGGATCTCGGTGAGTGCTCCGTCGGCAACCGTGAAAAGATAGGGACGGTTCAGGCCGACCCACCCATCATCGTCATACTGCGAACCCACGATGTAGGCTCCATTGCGGCTGATATCGGTGGCGAAAGACTCGATGAAGGATGCCTCCGAAGCGAGCAGCGGAATGGCATTTGCCTGGGGTGACCCGGGGCCGCCGAGGTCCCAGTAGACCGACCGGGAAACGGGGCCGGCCTGCAGCGCATTGAGGTTCGCGCCCCCATTCAGGAAGTTCCTCTGGGAACCCACGGCTCGCGTCCCGGCGCCGTCCATGGCAGTCACCGTGAGGTCCGCCCCGTAGCTGACACCCGGCAGCGCGCCAAGGGGGGTGCCCGTGCCGAGCAGGCCACCGCTGGCCGCCCCCTGCCACCAGGTCGCCACCCCCGGCCCGAGGACGTTCACGGAGATCGGGTCGTCCGTCACGAACTGCGGGGCGGTATCGACGACGGGCTCGAAGTTGTAGCCGACGACGGAATCGCCGGAATCGCTCACATCAACGAATGCCCGGCCGGAGAGATACGCCGCATTCCCGGTCTGGCGGTCGATCCAGAATCCGTTGGGAGCGGTGAGGTAGCCCGGCCTCATCATCAGATCCATCATGCCGCCGCCGTTCAGGGTCTGGTAACCGCCCACGACAAATCGTCCGTCCCGGCTGATTCCAAGAGGCCTGGCATCGACCCCGAAAACGGCTCCCCGCGGGAAGAGCTCCACGGTTCCGCTCTCAAAGGTCCAGTAGCTGGCGGTGAGTGAATCCGGCGGGGGAGGTTCGTTGTTGATCAATTCGAAGAAGTCCGGGCCGACGACCGCGGTGCCGTCGCCGCTGATGTTGGTCGGCACGAAGGGCAGGCTGATGACGGGCGGTGGTCCTTCGGTATTCGGCGGCTCCGGGCCGGCAAAGGCGTGAGCCGAAAAGGCAAGCAGTGGCAGGGTCAGCAGAGGTGTTTTCATGGCTGGGGGATGTTGGTCAATTCACGAGCCCTCGTCAGGCACGATTCCCGAGCCTAGGTGGCGGGGGAGTCGCGAGAAGAAAAAACTGCCGAAATCCGAAGTCCGGGCCGGTTGGCCGCAGAGCGGAGGTCGGACAAGTTCACGGCCCGGCCCGCCACACACTCACTCCGGCCGGCGGCAGTTCCCGCCCTCCCAACAACCACTCCGCTCCCCCGCCCGCCGGCACATCGATCATCTGATCGGTGTAATTGACGGCCACCCAAAGACCCTGCCGGTAGTGGACAAAGACATACGGCGGCAGGTCGAAGGGAAGCTTCCCGAGTTCCTTGCCATAAACCCGGCGCAGGAGATCGTATTCGAGTTCCCAGTCGTCCGACCAAGCGCCCACATAGGTCACGCTGCCCTTGCCCGGATCCCGGTGAAGGATGGCGGACGCCCCCTCGTAGAACTGGTCCTCATAGGTCCCCCACGACTCCACCGTGCTGCCCGGCTTCACCACCGTGCCCCAGGTGTGCCACGGGTAGGACTTCCCGCCGAAAGCCACCTTGCCGGGCCGGTTGGCGGGCAGGTGGTCGTAGTACTCGATCTCGCCGCCGATCAGGTTCCAGATCGGCTGTTGGATCTTCGCCTCCCACAGGTGGCCCTTGTCGTCCTTGAGACCCGAGCGGGTGCTGATGATCAGGTGGCCGCCCTTCGCGACATAGTCCTCCAGCTTGCCCACCAGCTCCCGGCTCATCATCTGATAGGCCGGCACCACCATGAAGGGGGTGCCTGCCGGATCGAAATCATCCCCGTCGCCGACAAAGACCACATTCACCCCCATCCGCTTGAGCCCCTGGTAGTAGGTGTAGATGTGCTGCCAGGTATCCCAATCCTGGTGGTGCGGGTAGCGCTCGATGTCGAGCAGGTTGCGGTTGCTCCACAGCAGCGCCGTGCGGCTGCGGTTGACGAATTCGTTCTCGGCGGAGGGATCGAGCTTCTCCTCGAGCCGGTTGATCTCCGCCACCGCCCTGACGAAGTCCTTTCCACCATGGCTCACGCTGACGCCATCGGTCTGCATGATGCCGTGGTGGAACTGCTCCATGCCGAAAAGCGGCTGGCGGAACCGGTAGGTACAGACGAAACGCTCCCCCATGCCAAAGGCGTGCCAGACCCACATGCGCACCGCTCCGGGCATCGGCATGGCATTGAACCGGCCCCAGTTGATCTGGCCCGGCTGCAGTTCCATGATGCCGGTGTAGCCGCTGACCGACGCCGCCAGTTCCTCGCCCAGGCTGTATTCCATGCCGCAGCCCAAGCGATGCGCCAGCGAGTCGCCCGAGGAGTTCTTGCGGTTGTGGGTCAGGTACATCGTGTGCGAGGCAAAATCGAGCGTGTCGCGGGTGAGGAAGGGATTCACATTCTCCAGTCCCTGATAGTAGGCGTAGTTGGTGGTGATCCACTGCCTGCCGTCCCCGTGCCGGCGCACGATCGCCGCCTGGTCGCCCAGGTCGCGGGCGATCTCCTCCGAGGTGTAGGTCTGGAAATCGAGATAGGTGTGGGGGTTCGAAGTCGGGACTTGAACCTGCTCGAAATTGTCGAGCGTGTAGCTCCAGAACGCCGCACCCCAGGCCTCGTTGAGCGCCTCGACCGTGCCATACTTCCTCTTCAGCCACTCGCGGAACTCCGCCTGGGCCGACGGGCTGTAGTCCTCGCCGGTCTGGATGTGCGGCTCGTTGCCGATCTGCCATCCCCAGACCCGCTCGTCCCTGGCGTAGCGCTCGGCCAGCTTCGTCACGATGCGTTCGACATGCTTCCGGTAAACCGGGTTCGCCAGCGAGCCGGTCAGCCGCGAGCCCCGGTGGTGACCTCGCACTCCATTGCGATCGACCGCCAGGATCTCGGGATGGGCGGTGGCCAGCCAGGCCGGCGGGCAGGGCGAAGGCGTCGACATCAGCACCTTCAGGCCGTGGTCGGCGGCGAGTGCCACCGCCTTGTCCATCCACGCGAAGTCGAACTTGCCGTCTTCCGGCTCCAGCCGGGCCCACGCGAACTCGCCGTAGTGGATGAAGTCGAAGCCGAGCTCGGCGACCCGCCGGATGTCGCGCTCCCACTGCTCCTCCGGCCAATGCTCCGGGTAGTAGTAAACCCCGAAGTGCGTTCCCTTCTCCGGAAAGAAACGCGCTTCGTCGGCAAACCCGCCCCGGGGGCTCCAGACGGCCGCCAGCAGCAGCCCCAGTAGAATCGCGGACCTCATGCGCATATCGGAGGGTGGGCGAAAATCCCGTCGATCACAAGCGGGCGTCTTGTCTCGAGCGCTCCCGCCCCCGGCACCCGATGCGGGCTTCCGGGTCCGGCACGGGAATCGGGTGGGGTCCTTGACCAAAGGTCGATTTTCTCCCACTAGTTCGTCAGAAGAATCATGAAACTGCTCCCCATCCTTGCTGCCGGTGCCTCCATCGCCCTGACCTCCTGCTTTTCCACCTCACTCGACGTCGAAGCCTATCCGGCGGAAGGTGCCGACTTCTCGAATTACAAAACCTACGCCTGGGTTCCACTCGACCGGCAGGCGGCGAAGGACTTCACCCAGAAGGACCGCGCGCTTCGAAAGGCATTCACCGACGAGGCGGACAGAATCATGACCAACCGGGGCTACCGACTGTCGGTTCGCGGCACGCCCGACCTCTTTCTCTACGCCCGCGGCCTGCGGATGCCCGGCTACCGCTCGGTCGGCGGCAGCCCGACCTACGAGTCGCGCTACGTCCCGGGTGACGAAGGAGCTTCCTGGCTCGCCGCCACCTCGGCGGGATCGGGCGTCAGCAGCGGCTACCTCAAGTCCGAGACACAGATCGGGGTCCGCTTTCTGGTCTCGGAACCGACCACCGACAAGGAGGTGTGGCGCGGCAAGGGGGTCGTCCGGGTGGACGATTCGCGCAGCGAACTCATGCAGCAGGATGATGCCCGCGAGCTTGCCCGGCGCCTGCTCAAGGGATTCCCACGGGCCGGAAGCTGAGCCAGGGACAGCACGGAAACCTCGCCCGATACCGGTCGGCGGGGTTTCCGGTTGCGCCGGGGTCGTGGTGGCCCGAGCTTCGCTCCCATGAAGGCCATGCTCCTGCTCGCCGCCCTCGCCGGCATTTCCGCTGCGAAAGCCCTCCCCGAAATCCAGCTTCAGGCTTTCGCCAAGCAGCTCAGCGGGCCGGTCTTCATGGTCCCCTACCAGTCGGGCGACCGGGCCTTCCTGATCGGTGAGCAGGCAGGTCTGATCTCCTTCCTGTCGGAAAAGGGAGGCACCCGGGGCGAGGCCTTCCTCGACCTCCGCTCGCGACTCGACTGGGTGCGGGAGGGCTTCGACGAACGCGGCCTGCTCGGCTTTGCGCTCCACCCCGAGTTCGAGAATAACCGCCGCTTCTACCTCTACTTCGGCACGCCCCTGGCCGATGGGGCGCCCGAGGGCTTCGACCACACCATGCGGCTCTCCGAATTCCAGACGAGTGCCGACGGCTCCAAGGCGGATCCGGACTCGGAGCGGGTGCTTCTGGAAATCCACGAGCCGCAGTGGAATCACAACAGCGGCAGCATCGCCTTCGGGCCCGACGGCCATCTCTATATCTGCGTCGGCGACGGCGGCGCGGCGAACGACCTCGCCGACGGCCACGCCGAGGGCGGCAACGGCCAGTCGCTCGACACCCTGCTCGGCAAGATCCTGCGCATCGATGTCGATGCCGACGAAGGCTACGCCATCCCCGCTGACAACCCGCTGGTCGGGAAACCCGGGAAGGACGAGATTTTCGCCTGGGGCGTGCGCAATCCGTGGGGCCTCACGGTCGACGGGGACCGCATGATCTTCGCCGATGTCGGGCAGAACCGGTTCGAGGAGGTCAACGTCATCCGCTCCGGCGCCAACTACGGCTGGCCCCGTTTCGAGGGCTTCGCCCCCTTCGACCAGCAGAGCCCGGGGGAATCGATCACGCTCGATGCCTCGCGCGCGACCTCCCCGGGCGACACCGTCCATCCGGTGATCGCCTACCCCCACAACGTGGGCTTCGGCGAATTTCCCGCGATGGGGATCAGCATCACCGGTGGCCACGTCTACCGCGGCTCCGCCATCAAGGGCCTGCAAGGGCGCTACCTTTACGCCGACTGGGCGATGAGCTGGGCGGGGCCGAAATACGGACTTTTCGTCGCCGAGACCAGCGACGAGGGCGAATGGGCCAGCAAGCTCTTGCCGGGTGGTGGTGCACCCGGGGAAAAGGACGCCTGGATCACCGGCTTCGCCAAGGACCGCGACGGCGAGATCTACGTCCTCTCCAACGACTCCAACACCCCGCGCGGCAAGGATGGTCGGATCTGGAAGATCGTGCCGGGGGAGTGACCGGGCCAGCGAGAACGCCGTCGCCGGATCCTCGGGATTCCGCCTACGGACGGCGGGCGCGGGCGGTCCATTCGGCGAGGATGGGGAGGTCGGCGGCGGCGAGGTCGAGTTGATGCAGCTCTTCGGTGGGGCACCAGCGGATCTCGCTGTGTTCGTGCGGTTGGGGACGGCCCTCCGCGATGGTGCACCGCAGCGGGATGAGCCGGATCGGGCCGCGGCCGTAGTCGTGGACGACGGGTGTGAGCGCCTCGCCGACCTCGACGGTGATCTCCAGTTCCTCGCGGAGCTCGCGGACGAGGGCGTGGTCCGGGGTTTCGCCGGCCTCGACCTTTCCCCCGGGAAACTCCCACTTGCCACCGAGGTGCTTCCCCTCCGGCCGCCGGCAGGCGAGCAGGCGGCCCGTGCCGTCCTCGATGAGGCCGGCGACGACGTCGATCATGGGCCGAAGTTCCAAGGGAGAAGTTCCAAGTGCCAAACGGGATGCGGCGCTGCGCGCCGGGGGAAAGGGAATGGTCGGGCCGGGACGCCCGCCCCTACCTGCCGTCGGCGAGGCGTTCGGCGAGCATCGGCGGCAGGTCGGCCTCGCGGATCTTTCGCTGCGTCGTCTCGATGTCGTACTCGATCCGGCGGAAGACGACGAGCTTGTGGGCGAGGTCGTAGATCGCGTAGCAGGCCCGCCAGTCGCCGTCGCGCGGCTGGCCGACCGAACCGACGTTGATGAAGTACTTGGAGCCCGGCTCGATCACGATCGATTCGGCCGGGACCTCGCGGACCTTGCCGTCCTTGATGTAGACCCGCGGCACGTGGGTGTGCCCGTGAAAGCAGACCTGGGTGAACTGGTAGGAGAAGTTCGACATCGCGTCGAAGCGATTGGTCACGTAGTTCCAGTTCGACGGCTGGTCGAGGGTGCTGTGGACGACGGTGAAGTCCTCGATCTGGCGGACCATCCGCAGGCGCCGCAGCCAGGTGCGCTGCTCGTCGTCGAGCTGCCCGCGGGTCCACTCGAGCGCCGTGGCGGCGACGGGGTTCATCGATTCCAGCGAATGATTGCCGGCGGTGTCCTCGTCGTGGTTGCCCTTGATCACCGGGCACCCCATTTCGCGGACCTTTTCGAGGCAGTCGGCGGGGTTGGCATTGTAGCCGACGATGTCGCCCATGCAGATGTAGTCGTTGCAGCCCTGCTCGGCGGAGTCGGCGAGCACGGCCTCGAGGGCCTCGAGATTCGCGTGGATGTCGCCGAAAAGGGCAATGCGCCGCGGGTCGCCGGAACCCTGTGCGCCCGGATCGGCGGCCGGCTGCACGGGCGTACCGATGGTCGGGTGGGGAGGCGGGCCGCTGGCTTGCATCGGGGTGGGTCGGGGAGTTCAGCGTTGTTCGAGGGCTTCACGGGCCCGGAAGACGCTCTCTTCTTGGGGGATCTCCAGAAGACGTTCAAGCTTACGTAGATAGGTCCCTACCCCGTTCATCGGATACTCGCCCCGGATGTCGAGGTAGTGGTTGCCCAAAATCTGATAGGCATTTTCGTGGGAGCCGAAGAGCTCCAGCGCGAGGGAGTCCGAATCGATGCCCGGATTTTCCCGGTGCTCGAGGGTGAAGCGCAGCGCGAGCAGGGTCGGGGGCGCGCCGCCGTCCTCCTCCATGATGCGGCGGACCAGCGGCAGGGCATCGTCGGCGTATTTCTCCGAACGCGCCATGGCCATGGCCTGAAAACGCCGGACGTAAGGGAGGGCATTGCCGGTCTCGACCGCCTTGCCGAAGGCCTCGGCCGCCTTGTCGTAGTCGCGGATCTTGTTGGGATCGACGTAGAGCCATCCGAGCCGGCTCCAGAGCAGCGAGTTGTCGGGGTTCTGTTTCACTCCCTCCTCGAGAAAGGCGCCGCCCTTCCGGATCCAGTTCTCCCACTCGGCCCGGGCCCGGAGTGGCGGCAGGCCGATGTCGTTCCGGTCGTAGTAGGAGGCGGCGTTGTAGGCCATGTGCCACGAACCCGTTTCCCAGTAGTAGGCCGTGTGCGGCGCGAGCTGGACGATCGTCTCGTAGCTGTCGGCGACCTGAATCCACTGCTGGTTTTCGAAATAACCGAAGGCCCGGAGGTTCAGGATCGTCGCGACGAGCGTCCGCAGCCCGCCCAGCGAGACGGCCCAGAATCCCTGGCCGACCTTCTTGCGCACGTCCAGATCGAGGGGTCGCTGCAGCAGTTGCTTCTCGCGGAGGTCTTCGGTGAGGGCCTGCTCGATGGGTGCCCGCACGATCCCCGCGACCACGAGGGTCGCGATGGCGGCAAGCTGGTATCGGCGGTGCATGGGTAAACGCTGAAAGGCTGAAACAGGCGCCTAAAACTCCTTCCGGGCGATGACCAGCCACGAGACGAAGGTGTAGACGACGAAGTAGAACAGGGTGACGCCGGTGACCTTGAGCAGGTCGAAGGCCTCGAGCGGCCTGCCCTCGATGACGGCGTCGATGAGCTTGTAGAGCTGCAGGTCGGGCAGGGCGGTGGTCATGATCGCCGAGCCGATCTTTCCGAGCACTCCGGTGCCGTGGAAGTAGGCCTCGCGGGCATCGGCCTGGAAGAAGCCGATGAAGACGACGAGGAAGCCGACGATGGCGGTGAACAGGGTGCTGGTCGAGAAGGTCGAGAGCAGCAGGGCGACGCTGATGATGACGACGGATTGGAGGAAGATGACAAACACGGCACCCTGGAGGGCCCAGGTCGGGCCGAGGGCGCGGGTTTCGGCGAGCTGGGCCTCGATCATTTCCGGAGGATGGCCGAAGGCTTCCCCGGCGGCCCGCTGCTGCTCGAGCACGCCGCCCATCCGCAGTTGGAGCGCCCCGGTCATGAGCAGGTCCATCACCAGCAGCGAGACGAAGATCAGCGCGGCGACGCCGAAGAACTTGCCGAGCAGGTAGTCGAGCCGCGGCACCGGCTTGGCGAGGATGGTGTAGAGGGTGCGGTCCTCGACGTCCTTGGGCAGCAGCAGGCCGGTGGCGACGATGGCCATCACGATGCTGAACAGCGTCATCGCTCCCGCGCAGGAGCTCTTGATCGAGTAGAGCAGCTGCACGCCGACGGCCTCGGGAGCGGCGTGGGTGGGCAGGCGCAGGAAATTCGCGGCGATGAGGATGACGGCGAAGGCGCCGAGGAAATAGAACACCTTCATCCGCACCAACTGGGTGAAGGTGTGGTACGCCAGCACGGTGATGCGGCGGGGGTTGAGCGGGCGGTGGCGGGCGGTCATTCGTTCCGGTCGACGGTTTCGCGGAGGAAGAGGCGCTCGAGGGTGGTGCGGGGCCGGCCGGCGCGGACCAACTCGGCGCCGTCGGCGGCTTCGATCAGACGGCGGATTTCCTCGACCAGTTCCGGCCGGGCATCGCGCAGGACGAGCTCGGTCTGGTCCTCGATGGAGAGCATTTCCTCGAGCCGGCCCTCGCGGATCATCCGCCCGCGGAAGATGATGCCGACGCGGTCGCAGACCTCCTGGACCTGCTCGAGCAGGTGAGAGCAGAGGAAGACCGTGATGCCCCGCTCGCGCAACGCCAAGACCAGGTCGCGGATCTGCCGGGAGCCGATCGGGTCGACCCCGGCGGTGGGCTCGTCGAGGATGACCAGCCGCGGTTCCTGGACCAGTGCCTGGGCGAGCCCGATGCGTTGGAGCATGCCCTTCGAGTAGCCGCCGAGGCGGCGGTCGCGGGCCTCGACGAGGTCGACGAGTTCGAGCAGCTCATCGACGCGGGCTTCCAGGCTTTTCCCCCGGAGGCCGCAGAGCTTGCCGTAGAAACGCAGCGTTTCGGCCCCGCTGAGGTGCTTGTAGAAATACGGGTTCTCCGGGAGGAAACCGACCTGTTCGCGCGAATCGACGGCGAGTGAGTCGGCCCCGAAAATGCGGCAGGTGCCCGAGGTTGGGGCAACGAGACCGAGCAGCGCCTTCATGGTGGTCGACTTGCCCGAGCCGTTCGGGCCGATCAGGCCATAGACCTCGCCGGGCTCGATGCGGATGCTCACCCGGTCGACGGCGCGCACCGGCCGTCCGCCGAAGTGGGCGGGGAAGACCTTGGTCAGGTTCTCGATTTCGACGGCGGGTTCCATGGGTGGCGCGCGGCGGCGAGGTTAGCGCCGGGATCACCGGGCTGACAACGCGTTTCCCGTCATTCGGCAAGCTCGACTCTTTTGGAATGGCGGCGGACCTGCCGGCATGCCTAGGATCGCCAGCCATGAAGAAACTGATGACGATGATTTCGGCGGCGTTCGCGCTGCTGGCGACGAGCTGTATGGAGCACCACGTGACCATCAGCCTGAACAAGGATGGAAGCGGCACGATCACCGAGGAGACCGTGCTGGGTGCCCAGATGCTGGCGATGATCCAGCAGATGTCGGCGCTCGGTGGCGAAGGGGCGGAAGCCGCGGACCCGCTGGCCGACATGGTCGACAAGGAGAAGGCCGAGGCCACCGCCAAGGAAATGGGCGAGGGCGTGACCGTCTCCAAGGTGGAGAAGATCGATGAGGCCGGACGCAAGGGTGCCCGGACCGTTTACGCCTTCAAGGACATCAATGCGGTGAAGTATGGCTTCGGCAGCGGCCTCGACGGCATGGGCGATGACATGGGCCCCGGCGGTGAAGCGGAAGAGGAGGAAGCCGAGGAGCCGATGAAATTCGTTTACAAGGACAGCGTGCTGACCCTGAAGAACAAGGGCATGGATGCCGCGGATGCCGCCGATGAAGAGGAAGGCGCGAAGCCCGAGGCGGTGGATCCGGCCGAACTGGCCCAGGCCAAGCAGATGCTCGGCGGCATGAAGATGAGCATCCGTCTCGAATTCCCCGGTGGCATCGAGGAGACCAATGCCACCCACCGCAAGGACAACACCGTGACCATGATGGAAATGGACATGGGTGCGCTTCTCGAGGACCCCGAAGCCTTTGCCAAGCTGCAGCAGGAGGAGCCGGAGTCGCCCGCCGAAATGGCCGAGGTGCTCAAGGGCGTCAAGGGCATGAAGGTCGAGACCAACGAGGAGCTCCGGGTGAAGCTGAAATAAGCTTGAGGATCGACACCTCCCTTCGCCGGAGACTCCGGCGGGGCAGGAGAATGTCGATTCTCCAAAACGAAACGGCCGTCCCGGTTGCGGGGCGGCCGTTTTGCTTTGAGTCGGAGAGGGCGGATCAGCCGGCGAAACGCTCGGCGACGACGTCCCAGTTCACCACGTTCCAGAAGGCGGCGATGTAGTCGGGCCGGCGGTTCTGGTAGTTGAGGTAGTAGGCGTGCTCCCAGACGTCGAGGCCGAGGAGCGGCTTGCCGGAGCAGCCGGCGACCGCCTCGCCCATGCAGGGCGTGTCCTGGTTGGCGGTCGAGCAGACGGCCAGCGAGCCGTCTTCCTTTTTCACCAGCCACGCCCAGCCGGAACCAAATCGGGTTGCGGCGGCCTTGGCGAAGGCTTCCTTGAAGCTGTCGAAGGAGCCGAAGGCGGCATCGATCGCCGCGGCGAGATCGCCGGACGGGGCCGTGGCACCGCCGGGAGCGATGACCTGCCAGAACAGGCTGTGGTTGGCGTGACCGCCGCCGTTGTTGCGGACGGCGGTGCGCTTGTCTTCCGGCACGACCGAGAGGTCGGCGACGAGTTCGCAGATCGGCTTGTCCTCGAGGCCGGTGCCTTCGAGCGCGGCGTTGAGGTTGGTCACGTAGGCGTTGTGGTGCTTGTCGTGGTGGATTTCCATCGTGCGCGCGTCGATGTGGGGTTCGAGCGCGTCGTTTGCGTATCCGAGATCGGGTAGGGTATGTGCCATGGTTGGGGTTGGTTTGGTTTGCGTTCGGGGGGCCACGCGGGTAGTCCCGCTAGGCGGCCTTCGTCCCGACGATGGCGCGAGTCCGCCGCACTGCAAGAAACAATCCCCACATGGCCTTTCTCACCACCACTGATTTCACCGCAGGCCCCTGGCCCTGGGTTCTCGGAGCGCTGGCCGGTCTTTTCCTCGGCTGGCTGATCACCTACCTCGTCGGCTCGGCCCGCCGCGGCCGGCTGGAGGAGCGACTCGGCGCAAGCGAACGGCGGACGACGGACCTCGAGGCGCGGCTGGCCCAGACGCAGGCCGCGGTGGACGACGAGGAGCGGCAGGTCGAGACCTTCCGCACCCAGGTCACCGAGCTCAAAACCCGGCTCGAAGAGGAAGCCAAGGCGGCGAAGGAAAAGCAGGCCCTGCTCGACCGGGCGGAGGAACGCCTTTCCAACACCTTCAAGGCGCTGTCGGCCGATGCGCTCAAGGCCTCGACCGACCAGTTCTACAAGATGGCGAGGCAGTCGCTCCAGGCGCAGCAGGACGAGGCCAAGGGCGAGCTGGAGAAGCGCCGTGTGGCCATCGAGCAACTGGTCAAGCCGGTGAGCGAGACGCTCGGGAAATTCGAGGGACGGATCGGTGAGATCGAGAAGGCCCGGGTGGGTGCCTACGGCGAGCTGAAGGAGCAGGTGAAGGCCATGGCCGAAAGCCAGCTCGGCCTGCAGCGTGAGACGGCGCAACTGGTCAAGGCACTGCGCCAGCCGACGGGCCGCGGCCAGTGGGGCGAGATCCAGCTCCGCCGTGTGGTCGAGATGGCCGGCATGCAGGAGCACTGCGATTTCCAGACCCAGACGAGCACCACCGACGACGAGGGCAGGCGCCTGCGTCCCGACCTGATCGTGCGCCTGCCCGGCGGCAAGACGATCGTGGTCGACTCGAAGACGCCGATGGATGCCTACCTCGATGCGGTCGAGGCGCCCGACGATGCGGCGCGCGACGAGGCCCTCAATCGCCATGCGCGGCAGGTGCGCACGCACATCACGCAGTTGTCCTCGAAGAACTACACCTCTCAGTTCGAGCACGCGCCGGAGTTCACGGTGCTGTTCCTGCCGAGCGAGTCGTTCTTCTCGGCGGCCCTGCAGAGCGACCCCGGGCTGATCGAGCGCGGCGTGGATCACGGCGTGATCCTGGCCACGCCCACCACCCTGATCGCGCTGCTGCGGGCGGTCGCCTACGGCTGGCGTCAGGAGGCACTGGCCGAGAACGCGCGCGAGATTTCGGTGCTGGGAAGGACGCTGCACGAGCGCCTTGCCGTCCTCGCCGGTCACTTTGCCAAGCTCGGCAAGTCCCTCGACTCGGCGGTCGGGCATTTCAACTCGGCGGTCGGATCGTACGAGACGCGGGTGCTCACCACGGCGCGCAAGTTCGAGGAACTGCAGGCGGCGCCGGAGGGCCAGACGCTGGAAACCCCTCCACGGATCGAAAAGGCGGCCCGGTTGCCGATGGTGGCGGAGGAAGAGAGCCCCGACCCCGCCAAGGAAAAGGCCAGCTCGGCGGCGGATGACCTGAGATCGGCGCTGGAGGGGTAGAGGACCGCGCGACGCTGTCGCGCATCGATACGCCTGTTCGGTGTGAATTGCTCCGGCGGATGGATGCCATGGGGGTGATGCACCATGCCGCCATCGATCTCCGGGCCTCGATGGTGCTGCGATGCGCGACAGCGTCGCGCGTTCCTTTCGGCGTTGGATCCGGCACCTGGCTGCATCAGACTCTCTCGCCATGCAGAACGCCGATGGTTGGCGCAGGCGGGGATATCTGCCGCACATCGATGCAACCCATCGCCTTCAGGCGATTACCTATCGGCTTGCCGATTCCGTGCCAAAGAAGGTCATCGAGCGATGGCTGGGAGAATTGGGCACCGTCACGGAATCCGACCGGCAGGAGCAATTGCATCGCCTGATCGCCGAGTATGAGGATCGAGGGCATGGGGATTGTTGGCTCAGGGATCCGGAGAATGCAGCGATCGTGGAGGAGAACCTGAAGCACTTCGATGGAGAGCGCTACCGTCTCGATGCATGGTGTGTGATGCCCAATCACGTGCACGTTCTGATTTTCTGCCACGAAGCCGAACGACTGGATCAGATCGTGCGGTCATGGAAGAACTACACGGCTCGCCTGATCAATCGTCGAGTTGGGCGAGAGGGTCGATTGTGGAATCATGATTACCACGACCGCCTGATCCGTGATGAAGATCATCTGCTCCGTGCCCGACGCTACATCCGGATGAACCCCGTCAGGGCCGGGCTCTGCAAGAGGCCGGAGGATTGGCGGTTTGGAAGTGCGTTTGGTGGGTGAGGGAGGAAAGGACCGCGCGACGCTGTCGCGCACCGGTGTGTCCGCCCGGGATGAATGGGCTGAGGAGATGGATGCAGAGTTGATGATGTGGCTTTGGGTATGGGGTTGGAGTGGTTCGGTGGTGAAACGCTGCGCGACGGCGTCGCGCGGTTCCCAGGAATGTGCTAGGGTTCGCGCCATGATTCGCCTCCTTGCCGTTCTCACCATTCTTGGAAGCACCTGCCTCGCGAAGGAGCGACCGGCTCCGGGCGTGATCGGGCCGTCGGATCTCGAAGGGTTTGGGGATCTGGATCCGGCGCGCCAGCGACTGGTGCTTGTGGCCCTGGAGGAGACCGAGCGCCTGAAGTTGTCGAAGTATGTCGCCCGCAGTGCGGATCCCGGGGAGGGTGGATTCGATTGTTCGGGGTCGATGTTCTATCTCCTGAAGAAGATCGGGCTGGAGCCGGCCCGGAGTTCGGCCGCGCAGTACGAATGGATCAAGAAGAAGGGAGAGATGCATGAAGTGCCGCAAGGCACTGCTTCGCTGGACGATGACGCCTTCGCGGAACTGAAGCCGGGCGACCTGCTGTTCTGGGCCGGGACCTACCAGGCGAAGGATGGCAGGAAAAACAAGATCACCCACGTGCAGATGTATCTCGGTCGCGAAAAGAACAGCGGCCCGGTGATGGTCGGCTCCAGCGATGGCCGCAGCTATCGGGGTCAGGCCCGTTGTGGTTTCGGCGTGTTCGACTTCAGGTTGCCGCGGAAGGGGTCGAAGGCGCGCTTCGTCGGCTACGGGACACCGCCGGGGCTGGTGGGCGGACAGTGAATGTCCATTCACGCGATCCCTTGAAGACCGCCGCACGACGCGGCCGGGAGGCCGCCCGGCCCTGCCATGGCGCTTGGAAAGCGCCACTCCTCACCCGCGGTCGTGGTCGAGGATGAAGGGCTTGCCGCGGAACTTGACGCCCTTCATCGCCGAAATGACCTGCTCGGCGAACTCCTTCTTCACGTCCACGCGGCTGTGCTTGAAGAGGATCTTCACGTGGCCGATCGCACCCTGGGGGACGCCCGACTCGTTGTAGAGCATGCCGATGATCTCGCCGACCTTCACGCCCGACTGCTTGCCGAGGGAAAGGAACAGCGGGGTCATGTCGGCGTTGTCGTGCGGGCCGCTGCGCTCCCGGCGCTCCCTGGGTTCGCGTGGCGGACGTTCGCGGCGCGGGCGCCGCTGCCCGGGTTCCTCGTTGTCCTCCGGGACCTCCCTGAACTCGCGTCCGCTCTCGTCGCGCAGCATCGTGAGCAGCGCGCCGACGACATCGGTCGGCGTGTAGCCCTGCTCCAGCAAACGGTCGAACTGCTCCTCGTAGGAGTCGAAGCGCTTCTCGTCGAGGCGCTCCTTGATTTCCTCGAACAGGCGGTCGGCCACCCGACCCTCGACGAGCTCCTGCGACGGCACCCGCTCGCGGCGGATGCTCTGCTTGGTGTAGCGCTCGATCATTTCCAGCCGGTGCAGCTCGCGGCCGAAGACGAAGCTCACCGCCCGACCGCTGCGTCCGGCCCGGCCGGTGCGTCCGACCCGGTGAACGTAGTCCTCGGGGTCCTGCGGAAGGTCGTAGTTGATGACCAGGTCGATCTCGTCGACGTCCAGCCCGCGGGCCGCGACATCGGTCGCGACGAGCACCTCCACGGTGCCTTCGCGGAAACGCTTGAGCACGCGTTCGCGCATCTGCTGGGTGATGTCGCCGTGCAGCCGGTCGACGGCGTAGCCGCGGGCGAGCAGGGCCTCGGTGGCCTCGTCGACGGAGCGCTTGGTGTTGCAGAAGACGATGGAAAGACGGGCCTCGTCCATGTCGAGCAGCCGCGACAGGACTTCCACCTTCGAGCGCTGGCGGACTTCGTAGCAGCATTGGTCGATCGAGCTGACGGTCTTCGACTTCTGCTCGACCTGGATGGTCCTGGGCTCGCGGCCGAAGCGCTCGATCAGGGTCGACACCGCCCGGTTCATCGTGGCGGAGAAGAACAAGGTCTGACGGTCCTCCGGCAGTTGGCCGAGGAGGTCCTCCATTTCCTCGCGGAAGCCCATGTCGAGCATGCGGTCGGCCTCGTCGAGCACGACCATCCGGATGCCGGAGGGGTCGAGCGACCGGCGCTTGAGGTGGTCGAGCACGCGACCCGGGGTGCCGACCACGACGTGGGCCCCCTGTCGCAGGGCGCGGAACTGTCGATCGATGGGCGCGCCGCCGTATACCGGCACCGCCCGCAGGCCCTTCATGTGGGAAGCGTAGCGGTGGACGTCCTCGCAGACCTGGTTGGCCAGCTCGCGGGTGGGGCAGAGCACGATCGCCTGCGGGAAGCGGTCCTCGAGATCGATGCCGGCGAGCAGCGGCAGCGAGAAGGCGGCGGTCTTTCCCGATCCTGTCTGGGAAAGGCCGATCAGGTCCTCGCCATGCAGCGCCGGCGGGATGGCCAGCGCCTGGATGGGCGAAGGGCGCTCGAAACCGAGGGATTCGATCGCGGCGAGAAGCGGCTCGGGCAATCCGAGCTCGGAAAAGGGAGGCGTGTCCATGAGACGGAGCGCGCCGCGTCAGTCCGCGGCGGCGGGTGCGCAGCCTTGGGCTCCGCCCGCAGTCTGACAAGAAGCGATTTTCCGCGTCGGGCGGGACCTGCTGCCGCGGGAAGGCGGGGGCAGGCCACCAATGGAGACTTGCGCCCATCCGGCAAAAACGTCCACCGACGGACCGCGAGCTTCCTTGGTGCGCCGTAGCCTTGGCGAAGGAGACAGCTCGCATCTCTGCCCGGGCTCCGGGGCGAGCTAAAGCTCGCGGTCCGTCTCGGCAACAGCGCCTGCGAGCCCGGCCATTTTTCTCCGGATCCGGCGACGCCTCAGCTCCCAGCACCCGAACCATGAGAATCCCCACGCCACGAATACAAACCAGAGAGGAAAGACCATCACCATGGTGTTGATGATATCTCCTGTTGAACGAGACCAGTACCAGCTCTCAGGCGTGCCGTGCTCGATCACACCAGTCCTCGGATCAGCCCTCAAGATCGTGCCCCTCTCATAGGAAACCCGCCGCATCGTCATGCCTGGGGGAGATTTTCTGAAGTCATGCAACTCAATCGCGACACATCCACTGTCTGTTGAGATCGAATCCACACGCGAACCACACACAACCATCAAAGTGGACCGCATGTGCATCGAATCCCACCACACCCACCCCAAAAACCCCGCCACCAGCGCCCCCATCCAAAACGCCACCGACTTCCACCAGGGCTTGAGCGTAACCGAAGCGGGGGCGTCGTCCGCTTTCATGGACCCTACCTCTTGCCCGCCGCCGTGCTGATTTCGGCCACCAGCCGATGCAGCACCAGGCGGTGATCGAGGCCCGTGGTCACCAGCTCGCGGTCGGCCTTGAGCGCCGACTCCATGACCTTTCTCAGGGTCCCGAGCTTGAAATTCCGGACCGCGCCGATCGAAAGGAACAGCGGGTAGGCATTCACGCCGCCGGACTTCTTCTGCGGCAGCCAGGCGCGCTGGACTTCCGGCAGGCGGTCGATCGCTCCGGCGAAAGACTTGTAGTGATTGGTCGGCACGCCGGTCTCCGAGACGACCTTGGCCATGAAAAGATTCCGCACCGTCGGGATGATCGAGGCGCGCATCACGCCGATCGCGCTCTCGCCGCGCTCGAGCTGCTGGTCGATCAGCTCCAGCGCCCGCGCCGCATTGCCGCCCTGCAGGGCCTTGCCAATCTCGAAGACCACGCCCGCCCGGCTCATCGGCACCAGCGCGCGGACGTCGTCGATCGTCACCGTCCTCCGGTCCTCACCGAGGTAGAGGTCGATCTTCTCCAGCTCGCTGTTGATCTGGCGGGTCGCCTCACCGGCGAGCATGACGAAGAGTTCCAGCGCATCATCGTCGAAGGAAAGCCCGAGGTCCTTCGCCCGGCCCTCGACCAGCGCCGCGACCTCCTCCTCCCAGCCCTCGCGGGAGGTGTCGATCTTGTCGTAGCTCTTCACCTCGGCGTGCTTCTGCAGCCACTTCCAGAAGGCCCGGCGCTTGTCGATGCCGGTGGCGCTCAGGAGAAAGGTCACGCCGTTTCCGAGTCCGGCGTCGAGGCAGTCCTTCAGCGCCTCGACACCGCTCAGCGTGCGGTCGGAGCGGCCGGTCACGTCATCGATGAGAAAGGTCGCCGATTTGAGCCACACCACTTTTTCCCCGCCGAAGAAGGGCAGCGTGTTGAGCGCCTCGACCACGCTTTGGCAGATCGCGAAGGCACCGTCGGAATTGTCGGCGGTGCCGTCGATGGTCTCATGGGTGAAACCGTCGTCATTGCCCCCGGTCAACTCCCGGTGGAGGCGCAGCGCCTCCTCCTTCACCCGGCCCTCGTCGGTCCCGATCACGGCGTGGATGTTCCCCTTGTCGGCCACGGGTCGAATCTGAATCGGCCCCCGTCCGCTGCCAAGACCGAAGCGCCTCAGTCGAGCAGGTCGATCATCTCGCCCACCGTGTGCCGGCTCTCCAGCGGATGGCGCAGGCGGGTGCGGCGCTGGATCGTGTAGCGGTTGCGGCGGCCGGTCTTGGTCACCTTGAGCACGCCCTCGTCGATCAACTCGGCAAGGATCCGCTGCACCGCCCGCTGCGTGATGCCGATCTGCGCGGCCATGTCGCGGATCCGCAGTTCCGGATCCCGGGAAAGCACCACCAGCACGTGCATGTGGTTGGTGAGGAAGGTCCAAGCATGGCTTTCCGGCGCCGACTCGACCGAAGTTTTCGAGGTTCGTGATTGCATGAAGCCTAAAACACGACAACAAGTTCGCCCATCACCGCTTCGGGGCAAGGAAATTCTCCAGGCCTCCCTGCCCGCAACCGAACCGGAACCTCGTCGTGGATCTGCTGCTTCAGAACCTCATCTCACCGGTCGTCCTCGCCTTCCTGCTGGGAATGGTGGCCCGTTGGGTGAAGAGCGACCTCGAGATCCCGGCGGCGATCTATCAGGCGCTGTCGATCTACCTGCTTTTCGCCATCGGCCTGAAGGGCGGCGTCGCGCTTTCGCAGACGCCCATCGCGAACCTTCTCGGACCGCTGGGGATGACGCTGCTGCTCGGCGTGGTCACGCCCTTTTCCGCCTTCATGCTCCTTTCGACCTTCGGTCGGCTCGACCGGATCGACGCCGGCGCCACCGCGGCGCACTACGGATCGGTCTCGGCGGTGACCTTCCTCGCCGCGCTTGAGGCGGTGAAGATCGCCAACCTCGAGGCCGACGGATTCCTGCCCGCGCTGGTCGCGGTGCTCGAAGTGCCCGGCATCATCGTCGGCCTGCTGCTGGCCCGGCCGCGAAGCAGCGGTGGAAACGCGGGCGGCGCGACCCTCAGGGAGGCGGTCCACGAGGTCGTCGCCGGCAAGAGCATCTTCCTGCTGATCGGTGGCACGGTCATCGGCGCACTCAGTGGTCCCGCGAAATTCGAGAGCGTCGCGCCTTTCTTCGCCGCGCCGTTCAAGGGCGCACTGTGCCTGTTCCTGCTGGAGCTGGGGATGGTGGCGGCAAAACGCCTGGGCGATCTGCGCGAGGCCGGCTGGCGGTTGATCGTCTGCGGGATCGTGCTGCCGCTGGTGCACGGCCTGCTCGGCACGCTGGGCGGTCACTTCGCCGGCATGACCCCGGGCGGAGCCGCCGTGCTCGGGGCCATGGTCGGCAGCGCCTCCTACATCGCCGCGCCCGCCGCGGTGCGGATCGCACTGCCACAGGCCAGTCCGGGCATCTACCTCACGCTCGCCCTCGGAGTGACCTTCCCCTTCAATCTCAGCATCGGGATTCCGCTCTTCCTCGCTTTCGCGAAATACCTCGCCAAGATGTGATCCATGAAGACGCCCCTGGTCCTCGTCACCGTCATCACCGAGTCCCTTTTCAAGGACAAGATCATCGACATCCTGCGCAAGAAGGGCGCCACCGGACACACCCTCACCAACGCCCAGGGCGAGGGCTCGCGGGGAAGCCGGGCCGCCGACTGGGAGGGGCCGAACATCAAGATCGAGAGCATCGTCTCGCCGGAGGTCGCCGACGCGGTCCTCGAAGCCGTCTCCGGAGACTACTTCGAGAACCACTCGATCATCGCCTGGACCACCGAGGTGAACGTCCTCCGCGGCGAGAAATTCGTGAAGCGGTAGCCGGCCGGATGCCACGCGTCAGACCCCACGGGGCGACGCCCGTGCCCGGCCTACACCTCGACCGGCAAATGCTCCGCCTTGTAGCGCAGCAGGCAGCCGGCCCCGCCGTTGCGGTCGAGCAGTTCGCAGTCCTGCACGGTCTCGATGGGCAGGTTGTGCCGGCTGGCGAGCCTCACGAGTTCCTCCTGATCCTCCTGGGGCAGCGTGTTGGAAACGATCAGCCGGTCGGCCCGGCCTTCGCGCAGGGCCAGAGCCACCGATTCGGTCCCGACCGTCGCCAAGCCACCCGCACGCACCGCCTGGACGAGGGTGTCGACGGCATCGTGCGCATCCTCCGCCTCCGCCCTGAGGAAGGACCCGACGGCCTGCGAGAGCACCTCGCCGAGGCGCTCGTCGCTGACCCCGGTCTTCAGCTCGTCGATCACCTTCGACTTGAGATGCGGTGGCAGCGCCTCCGACATGCGCGAGACGTAGCGCGCGTCGCCGGCCAGGATCAGCGCATTGTGCCCGCGCTTGGCCATCAGGCTCTCGATGATGGCGATCTTCTCCTTCACGAAGCGCTTCTCCCGCTCGCGGGTGTGGTTCTTGTAGTGCTCGCGGGTCCACTCGCGACCGATCCGCTCGCGCAGCGCCGGACGGCGGGTGAGCAACTCGACCGACTGGGCACCGAGGTTCATTTCGATGATCCGGGCGCTTTCCTTGGTCGTGAGCACCACGACGAAGCGGTTGAAGCGGTCCTTGAGTTCGACCAGCGGGTAGATCACCGCGAAGTCATCGACATGCAGCCGGGTTTCCAGCGGCACCTCGAAGGTCATCGGCAGGAAAAGCGGATGCTCGCCCCAGCGGCAGAAAACGGCGCCACCGCGGCCCCTCGCCTCCCCGAGCCAGCCCTCGATTTCCTCCGCCGCGTCGTCGAAGTCCTGCCGGACCGCCGGATTCCGGAAGGTCTGGCGGGTCAGCTCGACCCACGAGCGGAAATGCGAGCGGGTCTCGTGGCGCGAACCCGACAAGTCGAAGTAGGCGCTGATGACCGGAGAGTCCCCCTTGGGAAGACTGGCGAGGGCGATGAGATGCTTGCGAAGCTTGGCGTAGTTCATGTTCGGGATAGGGTTGTCCCGAGAAGATCATACGCATTCTGTTTCATGCAATTGGAATCGCCTGTCAGCTTTTCCATTCGCGCTCGGCGAGGCGTCGCGCGATGGCGTGGCCGCCGAGCGGGGCGGTGATGAAGACGAGCAGCAGGGTCGCGCCGATCAGGATCAGCGATCCCGGATCGTGGAAGCGCAGGGCCGCGGCGACCAGCAGCAGCAGCACCCCCAGCGAGGCCGCCTTGGTGCCGGCGTGGAGACGCGCGAAGGGATCGGGCAGCCGGATCAGGCCGATCGAGGCGATCAGGAAGAAGAGGCTGCCGAGCAGGAGGAGTATTTCGGAGATCATGTCCGGATCAGGCGGGAGAGGATGAGCGTGGAGACGAAGCCGAGCAGCGACAGCACGAAGGCGAACTGCAGCGCCAGCGGACGCTGGTCGTGGAAGGCCAGCATCACGGCCAGACCAAGCAGCTGGAAGGTGAGCAGGTCGACGCAGATCACGCGATCGGCGTCGTCCCGGCAGGTGATCAACCGGCCGAGCGTGAGCGCGATCGCCAGCGCCAGCAGGAAGGTGGAGATCTCAAGCATGGCGGCTGAAGGGCAGGCGGATGGAGCCGACCAGGGCGGCATACTTTTCCTGGATGTGGCGGATCTCGGCCTCGGGATCGGCCCCGCCGTAGAGGCTGTGGACGAGCAGGGTGCGGCCCTCGTCGGCCTCGTCGACCGACAGGGTGCCGGGCGTCATGCTGACCAGCGCCGCGAGTGCGAGCCGGTGGACGTTGCTCGGCAGATCGACGGGCACGCGCAGCAGGACCGGCTGGAGCCTGGGCCGGGGTGCCAGGACATCCCGGGCGATCCGCAGGGCTCCGAGCGCGATCTCGAAAACGTAGAAGAAGGGAAACAAGAGCAGGGCCTTCATTTGGCAGCGGTGTTGGCGGGTTCAGGCGCGTTCCCCGTGCCGAGCACGGCGTCGATGTAGGCGGTCGGCTCGCGCAGGCCTTCGGCCGCCGTCTCGGCGAGGCCGAAGAGCGGTCCGGCGGCGAAGCCGATGATCACCGTGACCACTCCGAGCGCCAGCGAGCTGGCGATGGCCGGCGGGGCCGCCGGCTTGGCGGGGCCGGCCTCCGGTGCCTCGCCCCAGAAGGCGGCGCGCCAGATCTTGAGCATGGAAAAGACGGTCAGCAGGCCGACGCCGACGATCGCCGTCGTCGCCAGGGTGTCGCCCGTTTCCAGCGACGAGCGGAGCAGCGCGAACTTGGCGAAGAAGCCGGAGAGCGGCGGAATGCCCGCCAGCGAGAGCGCGGGGATGGCGAACAGAAGCGCCAGCCACGGGGCCGCGCGCAGCAGCCCGCGGGTCTGGTCGAGTTCGGAGGAGCCCGCCCGCCGCTCGACCAGACCGGCAACGAGAAACAGGTTTGCCTTCACCACGATGTGGTGGACCAGGTAGAAGATCCCGGCCGCCAGCGCCAGCGGGGTGTAGAGCGCCAGCGCCAGCGCCATGTAGCCGACCTGGCTGATGATGTGGAACGAAAGGATGCGCCGCATCCCTCCCTGCGCGACGGCCCCCAGCACCCCGCCGAGCATGGTCAGCACCGCCAGCAGCTCCAGCAGGTCGCGGTGCGGAAAGGTGTCGGTGCCGAAGACCATCCCGAAGACCCGGAACATCGCGTAGAGGCCGATCTTGGTCAGCAGCCCGGCGAAGAGCGCGGAGACCGCCGGCGGCAGCTGGGGATAGGACGAGGGCAGCCAGAAGGCGAAGGGCAGCAGCGCCGACTTGATCGCGAACGAGCCGAACAGGAGCGCCGTCGAGCTTTTCACCAGGAAGGCGTCGTCGGCGCCCGCGAAGCGCAGGTGCAGGTCGGCGAAGTTGAGCGTGCCGGTCTTGCCGTAGATGAGTCCCGCCGCGGCGAGGAAAAGCAGCGAGGAGACGAGGTTGAGCAGAACGTAGCGCCACGCGCCGGCCCGCGCCTCCCTGCCACGCATGATGGCCATGAGCGCGAACGACGAGAGAAGCAGTACTTCAAACCAGACGTAGAGGTTGAACAGGTCGCCGGTGAGGAAGGCGCCGCAGGTCGCGGTGCTGAGCGTGAGCACCAGCGGGAAGAAATGCCGGCGGTGCCAGTGCGCCGGCAGCACGGCGGCACCCGTGACAAGTGCGGCAAGCGTGACCAGCTGGCACACGGCGAGCATCAGCGCCGAAAAGGTGTCGGCCACCAGCACGATACCGAAGGGCGCGCTCCAGCCGCCGGCATGCACGGCGAAAACCTCGCCGTCGGCCGTTGCCGCAACCAGCCCGAGGGCCGCCGCGAGGCTGACCGCGACGGCCAGGATCGCAATGCCGGCGGTCACCCGCGGGCGGGGGCCGACCGCCAGGCACACCACCGCGCCGACGAAGGGCGCGAGCAGGCACAGCAGGAGCTGGAGGTCGGGAGTCATTTGTCGGACGAGCGAAGGACGAGGGTGAGCAGGAAGGCGATGATGCCGAAGCCGATGACGATGGCGGTGAGGACCAGCGCCTGCGGCAGCGGATCCGTCGGCACCGCCATGCCCTTCTCGATCAGGGCGGGCGCATTGTGGCGCAGGCCGCCCGAGGCGAAGAGCACGAGATTGGCCGCCTGGCCGAGCAGGATCAGGCCCACCAGCGCGTCGATGCGGCTCGGACCGAGCAGACGATACAGTCCGGCGGTGGCCAGGAGTCCGATGGTGATGGCGAGGAGAACGGGCATGGACGGAAGTTCAGGGTGAAGAGTTCAGAGTGCAGATGTCCGGTTCGGCTGGAAATGGCGGAGGAAGCCGAGGCAGAAGCCGAGCACGGTGAGGTAGACGCCGAGGTCGAAAAGCAGGGGCGTGCCGAGATGGAAGTCGCCGGAGTGCCACCACAGGCCGGTAAAGAATTCCTTGCCGGAAAACAGCGGCAGAAGCGCCGAGCCGAGCGCCACACCGAGTCCGCCGACCATGAGCCGCAGCGAGGCATGGCGCAGCCGCCGGGCATCGAGGCGCGGATGGCGCACGAGCAGCAGCAGGCCCAGCGCCGTGGCCGCGACGAGGGCGGAAATGAAGCCGCCACCCGGAGCGTTGTGCCCGCGCCAGAAGAGCCACAGCGAGACCGGCAGGCAGAAGGCCGCGAGCCCCCGCGCCGCGGTGCCGAGCCACGGGCTTTCACTGTCGAAGGGCAGGATGGACCGCCGCCGCGCCGCGCCGAGGGCCGCCGTCGCTCCCAGTGCGGCGATCGCCAGCACCAGGATCTCGCCGAGGGTGTCGATGGCCCGGAAATCGACCAGGATCACGTTGACCACGTTGGCGCCGTAGGCCGCGGACTTGCTGTGGGTGAGGTGGAAATCGGAGATCGGGTGGTCCCACTCGAGCGCCATGGCTTTCAGCACCAGCATGGTGACCAGCAGGCCGCCGGCGAGGGCCACCAGCGCCCGGCCCAGGGAAAACGACGAGGTGGTGGCCTCGACGCCGGTCTTCTTGAGCACGCCGGCCAGCAGGAACAGCAGCAGCGTTTCCGCCATCAGCTGGGTGAGCGCGAGATCCGGGGCGCTGAACCAGAGGAACAGCAGGGCGACGATCAGGCCCACGAAGCCGAGCGAAACCAGCAGCGTGAGCGTGGTCCGGGCAGTGCAGGCGAGAAAGGCGGCCAGCGCGGCCACCGGTGCCAGCAGCAGCCACACCGAGGTGCCCGCCGAGGCATCCGACTCGGGGAAGGACCACTCCGCCGCGTCGAGGCCGATGAAGGCCAGCAGGCCGATGGCCGCAATCATGATTCCCATCTGCACCCCGGGCCGGCCCGCTTCGAGCCATCGACCCGCGCCGGTGCCCAGCGTGCGGATCGCCTGCACCGTGTTGTTGAAGGCCGGCTCGAAGATCGGCTGCAGGCTGTCCGGGAGCGGGGCGAGATCCGGCCGGATCAGCACCCGCCACACCGCCACCGAAAGCAGCAGCGCCCCCATTCCCAGGCCGAAGGCCGGCGTCCAGCCATGCCAGAACTTGAAGGCCGCATCCGCCGGTGCCCCGAGCGCGGTGGCGGCCGCACCGAGAAACTCGTGGGTCGTCGCCGGCAGCGAAATGACCAGCCCGAGCGTGCCGAGAGCCGGGATCAGGGCGGCCAGGGTCATCGAAAGCGGGAGCCTCTTCTTCGGCTCGGGGCGCTGGCGCCAGTCGAGCAGGGGCAGCAGCAGCTTGAGTCCCAGGCCCAGCACGCCGGCCGCGGCCAGTGCCGTCGAAACCGCGAGCAGCGGCGAGTAGGCCCAGGTGGCCTTGAGCAGGTATTCCTTCCCGAGGAATCCCGGCAGGGGGGCGAGACCGATCAGCGACAGCGCCGAGACCGCGAAGGCCAGACCGGTGAAGGGCGCCGCCTTCACGGCGCCGACCAGCCCCCCGAGCTGGCGGGTGCCGAAGGTTTTCTCGAGGTTGCCGGCGGCGAGAAAGAGCGGCGCCTTGTAGAGCGCGTGCGCGGTGAGAAAGATCACGAACCCGAGCATCGCCGCCGGCGTGCCGAGACCCGCCAGCACCGTCAGGAATCCGAGCGCGGCCAAAGTCGTGCAGGCGAGCAGCGCCTTGAGGTCCTGCTCGCGCGCGCCGCGCAGGACCGCCGTGGCAACCGTGAGCAGACCCGCGGTGGTGACCAGCGGCGTCCACAGCGGGTGCCCGGAAAGCAAAGGCGCGAGCGTCGCCATGAAGAACACGCCGGCCTTGACCATCGTGGCCGAGTGCAGGAACGCCGACACCGGGGCCGGACCGACCATCGCGTTCGGCAGCCAGAAGTGGAACGGCCACTGCGCCGACTTGGTGAAGGCCCCGAGGAGAAGCAGCACCAGCGCGCCGCTCGAAAGCGTCGCCGCCGTGCCGTCGCCGGCCATGGTCAGCAGCTCCACGATGGATGCCGTGCCAAAATGCAGGTGCGTCAGCACGATCCCGGCGAGCATGCACGCGCCGCCGGCGAGGGTGACCAGCAGCGCCTGCGCCGCCTTTTCCCGCACCTCCTCCTTTTCATGGTGGAAGCCCACCAGCAGGAAGGAGAGCAGCGAGGTCGCCTCCCAGAAGAGGAACAGCAGGTAGAGGTTGTCGGAAAGGATCACGCCGAGCATCGCCAGCGTGAAGCCGCACAGCGCCGCCAGCACCCCGGGGAGGTGACGGCTTTTCGCCAGGTAGCCGCCGGCATGCAGCACCACGCAGGCCCCGAGCCCGAGGACCAGCGCCGCGAACCAGGCGGTGAACGAGTCGAGCCGGAACGCGAACTCCACGCCCAGCTGCGGAACCCAATCCCACGACTGCCGGGCGGGTTCCAGCCCGGGCACCCGGGCGAACATCGCCACCGAGCCGGCAGCCATCAGGGCCGCCGCCAGGCCGGTGATCCATTGGGGCCGCGAGCGCACGAGACCCGGCCACAGCAGGGCCAGTGCCAGCGGTACCACCGGCAGCAGGGCGGAAAGGAAAGCCTCGCTCATCTTCAAAAATGCCGGACGTTTCAGCGATATCCGGCCTCGGTGGCACACGGGCAGGACCGCGGGGCCGCGCCATCAGCCCGCCCCTGCATGGCCGGCCGACCCCGCCGCACGGGGGCGGAGGCGGACGGCACTTCGTCGGACGGAACGGCGGGAATCTTCTCGAATCGCTTCATGAGGCACGCGGCGGGTCTCTGGCGAAAGGGTTTGCACGAATTCGATGTCGTTCAATAAGAACCGGACTGGAAATCGGGCTTTCGATTCCAACCGACGGCTTCCGGGCTCTCCATCGATCGCAACGACGGTGCCATCCTGTGGAAGCGCACGATCGAGTGCGGCAAGCCCGAGAATCCGCACCGGATGAACAGCTTCGCCACGCCGACCTGCGCGACCGATGGCAAGCTCGTGGTCGCGTTCTTCGGCCCCGGCGGAATCCACGCCTTCGACCTGGAGGGCCAGCCTCGCTGGTTGTCGGCGACCACATCCTGATCCAGAACGCCTGCGCCGGTGAAACGCTGGTGCTCAAGCCGGGCGACCAACTCGAGATCGTCGGCCACAACACGCTCGGCGCGGAAGTGGACGAAATGTTCCGCGCTTCCCTGGTCCCGGCCGAGGGACGGATCTATGCGCGTTCGCTTTCCATGCTCTACTGCATCGGGGCGAAGTAGCGCCGGTTTCCGGTGAGGCGGAAAAATTCAACCGCAGAGAGCGCAGAGATCACAGAGCTTGGAGAAGAGACCTCTTCATCCTGGAATCCCCGGTTGCGGAGTCCAAGCCGTGGTTTCAATCGTGGTTTTCGGGTTCATAGAAATCCCATTCTCTGCGTTCCTCTGCGCTCTCTGCGGTTTCAAAAAAATCGAAGCGCTCACGAGCCCGCCCCAACGACTTCCCAAAACCGCTCGAAGTCGCCGTCGCAGTCCCCGAGCATGCGGGTGAAGCGCGGGATCCCGGCCTCGTAGGTGGTGAAGGAATTGAGGCGCGCGTTGTTGACCGGTTCCTCGATCCACGACTTGAGCCCGCGGCCCCACTCGGCGCGCAGGGCCCGGAGGTCGCGGTTGAGGCGGGCGAGCTCCTCCCGCTTCCGCGCCCGCTTCCACTCGTCGGGCCGGTCGGCCGCATACACCATGCGCAGCCGGCCGGAGGCCTCGACGATCGCCTCGCGGGCCTGCGCGATCCTGGCGAGGCGCTCGTCGTAGCGGCGCGCCAGCCCGGGCCGGCCGGTGTGGCGAAACCAGCGCCGCACGCCCTCCCGGGCCACCGCCTCGGCCAGCGCCTCGTTCTCCGCGGTCGTACCAGGGATGTAGTACTTGATGTGGACCAGCTCGTGGAAGATCAGCTCGGCGTAGTCGACCTCGGCCCGGTGGACGAAGGTGTCGAGCACCGGGTCGCGAAACCAGCCGAGGGTCGAGAAGGCGTCGACCCCGCCGATCCACGTCTCGTAGCCCTGCTCCCCGAGCCTCGCGGCCTCGGCCCGCGCGAGATCCTCGCGGAAATAACCGCGGTAGGCCTGGCAGCCGACCACCGGATACCACCAGCGCTTCGGCTCCATCGACAGCTCGGGCGCGGCGTGGACGACCCACACCAGGTGCTCGCGCCCCAGTTCGGCGTAGAGTTCGTAGGCCCCTTCCGAGGGCATTTTCATCTCCTGTTCGGCGAAATCGAGCAGGCGGCGGGTGAGCGCGAGTCGTTCGCGCAGCCTGGGATCGGGGGTCTCCGCGGCGACCTTCCCGATCGGCTGGCGTTTTGTCAGCATCTCGAGCTGACCGACGGTCGCCTGCGAGTAGAACTCGAGCGTGCCGCAAGAGGCGAGCGCGAGGATGAAGCCGCAGAAACAGACTTTCGGCAGGATGCCGAAAGATGCCGGCAGGATGCCGGCGCTCCCACTACCTGCCCTCATCGGCACGGCCGTTCGGTCCCGCCGCGTCCCGCAGGGCCTTCTTCTTCTCCCTCGCCTCGCGGAAGAAGCTCTGGAGCAGCGCGAGGCATTCGTCGCCGAGGACGCCGTGGGCGATCTCGCACTGATGGTTCAGCGGCGGATTGGATTGGAGCAGGTTGATCCACCCTCCGGCGGCGCCGGCTTTCTCATCCGCGCAGCCGAAGACCACCCGGTCCGGCCGGCAGTGGACGATGGCCCCCGCGCACATCGGACACGGTTCCTTGGTCACGTAGAGCGTGCACCCTTCCAGCCGCCAGTCGCCGATGGCATCCTGCGCCGCCGTCAGGGCCAGCATCTCGGCATGAGCGGTGGCGTCCTTGAGCGTCTCGACCTGGTTCCACGCCCGGCCGATGACCTGCTGCCCGTGTACCACCACGCAGCCGACCGGCACCTCGGTCGCCGCGTAGGCCTTGCGCGCCTCGCGCAGCGCCTGGCCCATGAAATAGTCGTCGCTGAGCAGGTCGATCTCCACGCCGCCCAGCGTGGAAGGGCCAGCGGAGCAGTGCCAAGTTCCAAATTGCCCGCCCCCACCCCGCGGCAGCCCCCATCGCTCCCGAGGCGGGAAGGACTCCTGGCGCGGCGTCATGTAGTGCCAATGGCCGCCGCCCGGGATCGGGCCCACCGGTGCCAATCCTTGACTCGCCCTGGTGCCAGGTCCTCAACGGCACCTGGAAATTCCACCACGCCGCCCACCCGGACGCCCGCCCCGTCGAGTTCTTCAAGCCGGGCTTCGACGTCTCGGGCTGGGACGACATCGAGGTCCCGTCGAACTGGCAGATCAAGGGCTACGGCACGCTCCACTACACCAACATCACCTACCCCTTCCACAAGGACCCGCCGCGCGTCACGGCCACGCCGCCGGGAAACCACCTGACCTTTCCCGAGAACAATCGCAATCAGTTCGGGTCCTACCGGCGGACCTTCACGATCCCCGAAGAGTGGAAGGGCCGCGAGACCCTGATCGCCTTCGAAGGGGTCAACTCCGCCCGAGGCTGACCTTCCGCAACGTCTCCGGCGAGGAAACCACCGCCATCCTGAGGGTCCGCCTCGAGCAACAGGGCAATTATGGTGCCTCAGAAAGGCGGACTACACCAGGGGCACGCGGCCCAGACTGAGGTGTCGAGAGCCGGAGGCTTTTCAGGGACCTTCGGGCTTCACAACCCTCGATCGGAAGGCCTTACCCAAGGCGCTCAAAACGGGATGTCGTCGCCGTCGTCGCCGTCGTAGTCACCGACATCGGCCGCGGACCCGCCCTGCGGCTTGTCTTCCTGTTGCGACGAATCGTTGTCCGAAGACTGGGAACGACCGCCGCCACCGCCACCGCCGCCGCCAGCACGGCCGTCGGGCAGGAACTGGACGTTCTCGCCAACGACCTTGAGTTTGCTGCGCTTCTGGCCGGACTGCTTGTCCTCCCAGGTGTCGAGCTGGAGACGCCCCTCGATGAAGACGCCGCGCCCCTTGGAGAGGTATTTCTGGGAATTCTCCGCGGTGTTGCCCCAGACGGTCACGTCGACGAAGGTCGTTTCGTCGCTCCAGTTGCCGTTGCCGTCGGAGACGCGGCGGTTCACGGCAAGCCCGAGGTCGGCGACCGCGGTTCCCTTGGGAGTGTAGCGGAGTTCGGGATCACGGGTCAGGTTCCCGATCAACATCACTTTGTTCAGATTGGCCATGGCAAGCGTCAGATTGGCGGCTCGGACTCCGGCAGGTCAAGCACAAAAACTGTTCGTGAGAACAGTTACCGGCTCTGGTAGTGCTGGAGGTGCACCGACTCGTTGAGCTTCAGGCGTGTCTCGATCTTCTGGATCACGTCGGGCTCGGCGGAGAAGTGGTAGTTCACGTAGTGGCCGCCCTCGAGCTTCTTCGACGGGTAGGCGAACTGGCGGCGGCCCATTTGCTTCACTTCCTCGAGCTTGGCGCCTTCGGCTTCGAGTTCCTTGCCGACCGCGCTGACGAGGTCGTCGATGGAGCCGTCAATCCCCTTCGTGTTGAGGACGATCAGGCCTTCGTAGTTCCTGCTCATGATCTTGGTTTTCAGTGACTGGAGTGGATGAATTGTAGCGGTTCGCGGCGGCCGCGAAGCCCTGGGAGAGCGCAAGCTGCACGGCGGCCACCGCGCTTGCAAGCGTGTTTTCCACCGCCTCCTGCTCCTCCTCGCGAAAGGTGCCGAGCACATGGCCGGTCATGCTTCCCGGCCCGGCATCGCCGATGCCGATCTTGAGCCGCGGAAAGCCGTCGGTGCCGAGGTGCTCGATCAGCGACTTGATGCCGTTGTGCCCGCCGGCGCTGCCTTTTTCCCGGAAGCGCAGCCGCCCGAGCGGCAGGGCGACATCGTCGTAAACCACCAGCAGCTCGGACGGTTCCCATTTGTGGAAGGACACCACCTGGCGGACGCTGCGGCCGCTGAGGTTCATGAAGGTCTGGGGCTTGAGCAGCAGGGTGCCATCCGGGAGCCGGGCGGTGTGCGACTGCCACCTCGGGCGGGATTCGAAGGGCGTCTGCCCCGCCAGACGGTCCAGCACCATGAAGCCGACGTTGTGGCGGGTGCGTTCGTACTGCCGGCCGGGGTTACCGAGGCCGACGATGAGGCGGAATTCAGACACGGGGCGAGCCTCCGGCTCGAAGTGCCAAGTGCCAAGTGCCAAGTGCCAACCAGCTCCAAGCTCCAGGCTCCAGGCTCTGAACTCAAAAAGCCCCGGGCCGCGCGGGGCGGACCGGGGTGGGAAAAATCGTGGGGTCGATCAGGCCTCGGCGGGTTGCTCTTCGGCCGCGGCTTCCTCGCCTTCGGCGGCCTGGGTCTCGCCGATGACCGGCACCGCGCCGTCTTCGCCGCCCTCCTCTTCGGTGACCAGCAAGGCAGGCCTGCCGATGTGGGCGATGACCACCTCGGCGTCGTAGTTCGGCTTCACGCCTGCCGGAAACTCGACGTCGCCGATGTGCAGGGAGTCGCCTTCGTCCAGAGCCGAGATGTCGAATTCGAGACTTTCGGGAAGGTTGGTGGCCAGGCAGGTGACGTCCAGGGTGTGGAGGCCCTGTTCAAGAATGCCGCCGGCCTTGACGCCGACCGGGTTGCCGATCAGGTGCACCGGCACCGAGGCGTTGAGCTCGGTCTTCTCGTTCACCGCGAGGAAATCGGCATGAAGCGCCTCACCGGTGAGCGGGTCATACTGGATGTCCTGCAGGAAGGCGAGGTCCGACGCCCCGCCCTCGATGGCGAGGTTGATGAGGATGTTCTCGGACTCACTGTCGCCCAGAAGCTCGCGGAAGGTCTTGGCGTCGACCTTGAGGTTCTTGTTCTCGGAATCTTTTCCGTAGAGCACGGAGGGCAGCCAGCCTTCGCGGCGCATCTGCTTGAGGAGACCGGATCCGGTGCGGGCGCGGAGCTCGGCTTTGAGGGTGTGCTTCTTGGCCATGAAAAAAATGAAGGTTGGGACGGTCCGCCGGAACCGGCGGGGCCGCGGGTCATAGCCACCCGGGCCGGGATTGTCAAAAAATTGTTGAGGGGTGTTTCGGGCGCGCCGGGGCGGCGGGGCTGCCACGCGGAGCGATCCGGACCAATCAGGCGCCGACCACGCCACCGATGCGCGACTCGACGAGGTCGGCCCCGGCGTCGTCGCCGTCCTCGCGGAGCAGCTCGCAGTAATTGGAGGCGACCGCCTCCAGGTCTTCCCGGTAGTCCTCGCCCAGGGCCTCGAAGCCGGCGAGGGCCTTCTCGAAGTGCTCGCGCGCGATCTTCCGGTCGCCCGTTTCCATCAGGGCCAGGGCGAGGTTGTTGTTCGACTGGGCCGTGTCCGGATGATGGTCGCCGAAGAGCTTGGTCCGGGCCTCCAGCGCCATCATGTGCATCTCGCGGGCCTGCTCGAAGTAGCCGGCGGCCAGGTAGAGGGCGCCGAGGTTGTCGGAAAGGGTGGCGGTCTCCTCGTGATCGGGACCGAACTGGTTGTGCAGGATTTCGAGCGAGCGCAGGTAGAAGGTCTCGGCGGCATCGACGTCGCCCTCGTCCTTCTTCAGGTAGGCGAGGTTGTTGGCCATCACGGCCACGTCGATCATGGCGGGAGGATCGCAGTCCTCGAACAGCTGCATCGCCTTCTCCCAGCAGTCGAAGGCGCGCTTCTCCTTGCCGAGCGCATCATACACCGCTCCTTGGGAAGCCGTGATGCGGGCGAGTTGGAGGCGTCGGTCGGGCCGGTTCTCCAGAAGGTCGATCGCCTGCTTGAAATCGTCGATGGCCTCTTCGTGGCGCTCGAGCTTGCGCATCAGCTCGCCGCGGACCTCAAGGGTCGAGACGAATCCATCGACGCTGTCGAGATCGGAACTCAGGGCATGCTGGGCCTTTTCCACCGCAGCCGTGGCCGCGTGGACGGCTTCTTCGTAGTCCCCCTTGGCGAGAAGTGCGTCAACACGCTCGCGCAGGATCTGGATGATGGTGGCGGTGGGAGAGTCCATGACGTTGTAAATACAGTTACGATTTATCCGGACGATCGGCAAAGGGCTTTTTCGACGAATCCGCGAGCGCCTCGAGGGCCTGATCCCGCAGTCCGGGGAGGCCGCCGAGGGCTTCCCTCAGGGCCGGGGCCGCCTGCCTCTTTTCCCGGCCTAGACCGAGCAGCCGGGCCAGTTCGCTTTCGAAGTGCCGCAGCGCCTTGGCCGAAGCGCCCGACGTGTCGACATGATCGAGCCCGCGGCGCAGCAGGTCGTGCAGCGCGGGCTCGGGGTGCTCCCGCTCGACGGCGGTTTCGAGCAGGCGGCAGAAGTAGCCGGCGAGCAGGGCCGACTTGTAATCGCGGCGGATGCCCTCGCGAAGATGGCGGGGCTCGGCCTCCCGCAACGTGTGCAGCTCGCCGCGGCGGGCGCGGGTCCAGTGGACTTCCGATGAGAAAAACAGGTCCAGCTTTCCGGCGAACGGACTCTTCGGGCGCCGCGCCCCCTTGGCGACCGTCTTGATCAGGCCGGCGTCCTCGGTGAACCAGTGCACGATGAAACTGGTGTCGGTGAGCTTCGTCAGCCGGACGAGGATGCCGTCGGAGCGTTCCATCGGCTTGGACTGCTAGAGCAGGGTATCCGTCGGTGCGGGCGGTGCGGGCGGTGCCGGCGGGTCGCCCTCGAAGGCGGGCAGCGGTGCCACCAGGTTGGCGGGCAGCGGGAAGCGCTTCTCGAAGATGCCTTCGGCGATCTCGTTCGACTCGGCGTAGGCGTCCTTCACCATCTCCAGCTTGGCGTCGAGGTTGTCGATGTAGTGCAGCGCGAAGGCCTCGGGGGTGCGCGGCAGGGTGGGCGAGCCGAACTCAAGCGCCCCGTGGTGGGCGGCGATGAGGTGCAGCAGGTGCAGGCGGACCGTTTCGCTCGGCGGATCGAGGGCCAGCCAGCCCGTGGCCGCCGGCGAGTCGGCGACCTCGTGCCACAGCTTGTTGACCAACTCGATGCCGAGTGGGATGTGACCGAGCATCTCGCCATAGACCGAATGGGTCTGGGCGAAGCCGCGCTCGGGATACTGGTTCTCCCACAGCTTGCCGCAGTCGTGGAAAAGCACGCCGGCAAGCATCAGGTCACGGTTGAGGTCCGGATAGACGCCGCAGATGGCATCGGCCGCCCGCATCATCTGGGCGACGTGTTCGGCCAGTCCGCCGCGGCGGGCGTGGTGGTTCTTCTTCGCTGCGGCGGCGCGGCGGAAACGATCGCCGAACTCGTCGAGGAAGCGGTCCACCAGGGCCGACAGCCGCGGGTCGGCGATGCTCCCGCAGAAGGCGGTGATGGCCTTCCACGCCTCGCGCTGCCTTTCGGCGGTTTCGGCGTCACCGGCGTGAAAGGCCTCGAGCGCATCGCTGTCGAGCTTCTCCCACGAGAGGTTGGCGGCGTTCAGGCCGAACTGGTTCTGCGTCCACTCCGCATCGAGCCGCAGCACGGTCCCGTCGGCGAACCCCCGGGCCGCCTCGAAAAGCGGCGCGTCCGACCAGGCGTTCAGTCCGAAGCTGCCGGTGGCATCGGCGAAGGTCAGCACCAGATAGGGCTTGCCGGTCTTGGTCTGGCGCTCGCTGCGGCCCTGCAGCTCGGCATCCACGGCGAAGCGCTGCGGCTGCTCGTTGGCCTGCTGTTTCAGGGCCGCGGCCGTGACGAATTCCATGGTGGTAAGGATGGGAATTCCGGTCCGGGACGTCGAGGCGGGAAAAGGATAGTTTCATCGACACGCATCGCTGGATTTTCCACGGTAGAGGGGTCTCGAGCTGTCTGATGCTGGCGTCCATTTTCATCGAGCCATGGGAAAGCGTCTACATGGTGTTTCTCTACCCGGGTTGCGCAATCTGGGCGGCGGGGATGGTTTGGAGCCTACGGCGGCGAAATTTGCGGGGTGCACTTCTACTGCAGATTATTGGTGCCATTGAGGTCGCGATTGGTGCGGGAGCGGCGTATGTGACGGGTTTGAATGGCACAGCATCTCTCCTCGAAACTTCCGGCCAGTTCAACCCGATGCAGATCGCTGGTGAGCATCGATACATGAGTGCCGTCTGCTTGATTGGGTATGCACTTCACTGGGTATTGCTCGCAATGACACTCCTCGTTGCGCTAATCGTTCGCCGACTTAGGGCTGCCCGCTTTCCCAAGGATTGAGCATGAGCTGCGGGGTCACGGTTTCAGGATATCCGGTCGTGAGGGCTGGTCAGGGGTGGTGAGAGTGGCTATGACTTGCGATCCAAGCCCGTTTCACCGCCATGGATATCTTCCTTCGCTCCGGCATCTGCGGACTGCTGATCATCCTCTGCTTCGTGATCCTCGTGGTGACCGCGGCGATCCTGATACCACTCACCCGGTCAAGACGGGTTGTCGGTGTTCTGGCGCTGCTGGCCTTCCTGCCGATCCTGCTCGGGCTGTGCGGCACCTGGCTTGGCTACCGTCAGGTCGATGCGGTGATCGATGCGGCGGTCGAGGCCGGTCAGACTCAGTTTCTCGACCACCCGCAGGGCGTCGTGGCCTGCGGCAGGCAGGAGGCCCGGTATTCCAGCTATCTCGGAGCGGGAGCCACCGCCGCATTGCTTGTGATCGCGGGCATCGCTTCGGTCGTCACCCGGCCGCCCTCGTCAGCCAGTCCGCCCAGCGGGGCTTGAGTCTGCCACGCCATCTACATCTCCAGCATGTGCAGGATGTGGGTGGCGGTGAGTTCGCCCATTGTTTCGCAGTCGCGGAAGATATCGGTGTGATGGTACTTCGCGAGGTCGCGCGCGAGTTGGCGGACGTGTTTGTCCGGAGCAATCTCGTCGCGGCGGAGGACGCCGAGCAGGGCCTTGAGCCGGGCGGCCTCGACCTTGGCGCGCTGGGCCATCTGCGCATGCTCCTCGGCGACGTACTGGTCGATGGACTTGCGGTCGAGCGACTTGAAGGCGAGGCGGGTGACCGGGCGGTTCGAGTCGAAGCGGTAGGCGAGGTAGGTCTTTCCCCGGCCCTCGTAGCTCTGCTGGTCGAAGTCGATCGGGCGCACCCGGTACTGCACCTCCTCGAAGTCCGGGGTGATGTCGACGACGTAGTTCACGCTGCGCATGTCGCCCAGCAGGCGGATGAAGCAGCGCTCGTTGAACTTGGTGAACTCCTTGGCGATGCGGACGCGGTTCAGCTCGGGGTCGGGCAGGTAGTCGCGCAGGAAGACATCGCCCGGCACGCCGGCGATGTGCTCCTCGATCAGCGTGTTGCCCTGGATGAGGTAGTTGATGCGGTTGGGCGAAAGGATGTGCTCGAGCTCGAGGCCGTAGATGCGGGAGGCATCGACATGCTTGACGTAGAAGTAGTCGGAGTTGTCGTTGTAGTCGTTGGTGATGCGGACGCGGAAGGGTCGCGAGTTGCCGAACTCGCCGAAGTCGATGCGGTCGACCGAGAGGTGGTCGTGGTGGTCCCCCATGCCGCCGGCCTTCAGCTCCGAGTAGATCTTGGTCAGCTTGGGCCGCAGCTCACGCATGTGCTCGGGGTCGTAGTAGACCGTGAGCCACAGTGTCTCTTCGCCCTTCGGGTTCTCGTAGGGCATCGACCCGGCGAAGCGGGTGAGGTCCTCGTAAACGGACGGGATGTCGCGCAGGCGGTCGAAGCGGAACAGGTACTGCACCAGGGCCGGCGAACCCTGGTAGCGCTCCTTCCGGCGGGAAATCATCGGCATGGCCCGCCCAGCCTGAGCGCCGCAACGGGCGATTGCGAGTTTTCAAACCACCGTGGAGCCGCTAGTTTGTCCGCGATGGACGATATCGCAGAGCTGGCCGCCGCGATTGACCGGGAAAAGCTGGAGCGGGCGAAGCGGATGACTCCCCAGGAGCGGTTCCTGGCGGGTGCGGAGCTGTTTGAAGACGCCTGCGAAGTCAGTCGGGCAGGGATCCGGGCCCTGAATCCAGGTTTCACCGATACTGAAGTCGAAGAGGAATTGCGCCGCAGGCTCGGAATCGCCGACCGGCTTGACGAGAAGAGGGAGCCATGAAGGGAAATGAGGCCCTCCTCGCGGTTCTGGCGGCGCTTGAGCAGTTGGACGTGCCCTACATGGTGACGGGGTCCTTTGCGACCAATGTCTACAGCATCCCTCGCTCGACCAAGGACGCCGATGTGATCGTCGAGGCGAAATCGGAACAGATTTTCGAGTTGCTTGATGCGCTACCCCCTGGCCTGAAAGCGGATGGTCAGATGCTGTTTGAAACCGTGACGGCGTCAAAGCGCTGGCTCATCTCCGTAGAAGGCTCGGCATTCATGATCGAGCTCTTCCTTCTGAATTCCCACGCGTTTGACCGGTCGCGTTTCGACCGTCGTCGTCGCCTTGGATTGCTGCCGGAAGTCGCTGCCTTCGTTCCGACGGCGGAGGATGTCGTCGTGCAAAAACTGAGATGGGTGGCGCGTGTGAACCGGGACAAGGACTTCAATGATGCTGTCGGGGTGATCCGCACACAGGGTGAGAAACTCGACTGGCTGTACATCGAGAAATGGTGCGCCGAGCTGGGGGCTTCCGATGCGCTCGCGGAGGCCCGGCGGATGGCCGAAGCCTGATCGCCCGCGAAACGATCAGCGGAAGAAGCTCGAGAGCATCCCCTTGATCACATCGATCACCGCCTCCCCGCCGCTGAGGTAGTCGTTCGAAGGAGTGGTGTCGACCTTGCTCCAGTCGATGCCGCCGGCGCGCGAGCGGCCCATGTCCGAGCCCATGGGGGGAAGGTGGAGCGACCGGAGCTCCGCCGCCTTTTCCTGCTCGTTGGCCTGGTGGATGTGCTTGCCGCCGGCGCGCCACCACTCGAGCAGTCGCCGCAGTTCGCCACCCTGCACCCACACGCCGTGCGAGCCGCAGCGGTCGAGGATCACGCCGCTCTGGCCGCCGAAATTCAGGTGGCTCATCCGCTCGCGGCACACCGGGCACTGGAGATACACGACCTCGTGGTTGTAGCCGAAATTCTCGGCGATCTCCGCCAAACGCTGGCGGTCGAGCCAGACCAGCGGGTTGGTCTTCTGCTGGAGCAGGGCGACCAGTTCCCCCGGATTGAAGAACAGCCCCAGGCAACTTTCGCAGCGCTCGATGCGGATCGCCGGGTCGGTGTCGAACTCGATCGTGCCGAGCGTCGATTCGCAGCCGGGGCAGGGCATCGAGCCGTCGTTGCCGAGGTCGCGGAAATGGATCTGGGCCAGGTCGACATCCTGGCGGGCGCTGCAGAACGGACACACCGTGAGGTTCCCCTCCAGCCTGCCGCCACAGTGCCCGCACTTCATGCCGTCAAGCTCGCCATCCCGCCGCCGCCGCGACAAGTGGAAAGCTCGGAGGATCCCCGAACGTTCCCTTCCGTCCGGGTGCCTCAAAGTTTTTTCAGATGGATGTCACCTCGACGGGGGCTCGCGCCTACAACAGACAGTGCAAGCAAACATCCCATCCTCTGAAACGAGACCCGAGGCCCGCCCTGCGAGCCAGAGGCAGGCCTTCTCGGTCCTCGCCCGGGAACATCACCGGGCGATGCTCACCTATGCCCGCGCGCTTTCCCGCAACGAGACGGTCGCCGCGGACCTGGTCCAGGACGCCTTCGTGTCGGCATGGAAAAACTTGGAACGCTTCGACGTGACCCGGGATTTCGGGGCATGGCTGCGGGGCATCGTCCGCAACAAGTGGCGGGAGCATCTGCGCCGGCACCGGCGCGAGGTCGACGTCGATGATGAAACCCTCGAAGCCTGGGAGGACCGTTTCGCGGGCTGGGACGAGAACCGCCAAAGCGGCAACCCTGAGCTGTTCGATGCGCTCGAGGACTGCCTCGGTCGCCTCCCCTCCACCACGGCCGAAGCGGTGCAACGTTTCTACTACCGCGACGAGACCTGCGAAGCGGCCGCCGCGGGTCTCCAAATCGAAATCACCACCTTCCGCAAGCGCCTCCAGCGGGCCCGCGAGGCCCTGCGCGATTGCCTCGACCGCAAACTTCCCCACCACGCCTGACCATGAACACGCAATTTTCCAACCATGACGAATCTCCCGCCGGCGACGATCGCTGGATCGATGCCATCGTGCGCGAACATGCCCGCCTCGGGACCCGCGCGGATGAGGCCTTCCTGCAGGGGCTCGACCGGGCGCTGGACGCCGATGCGCCGACCGGCAAGAACCTGAGCCTCCTCCGCTTCCGGCCGGTCGCGATCGCCGCCGGCGTGGCCCTCCTGCTGACCGCCGTCTTCTGGAAAGGATGGGAGCGCGATGGTGGGAACCAGGGCGTCGCCGCTGCTCCGGGAGCCCTGGATGCGGGCACCGAGTTGCTCACCAGTTTCCCCCCGGAACTCATCGAGGGAACTCCCAAGCCGATGAAGGTGCCGAAGCTGGTCGGCGTGCCGAAGGATCCGCCGACCCTGCGGGTCCCCGAGGGGACGACCCTGCTCTCGAAGGGCAAGCCGGTCACCTCCAGCGACGACTATCCGATCATCGGCGACGTGTCGCTGATCACCGACGGTGACAAGGACGCCGGCGAGGGATACTACGTCGAGCTGCTCGATGGACTGCAATGGGTGCAGATCGACCTCGAACAGCGCGCCGACATCCGGGCCGTGTGGCTGTGGCACTTCCACTCGCAGCGTCGGGCGTATCACGATGTCATCGTGCAGGTGTCCGATGATCCGAGCTTCAAGAGCGGGGTCACGACGATCTACAACAACGACTACGACGGTTCCGCCGGCATGGAGAAGGGCGAGGACCACCCCTACGTCGAGTCACGCTTCGGCCTGCTGGTGAACGCGAAGGGAACGAAGGGCCGCTACGTGCGCCTCTACAGCAATGGAAACACCTCCAACGACATGAACCACTACATCGAGGTGGAGGTCTTCGGAGTCGCCGGAAACTGATCGAAGAAGATTTCTACAGAAGCTCGCAAAGATCGCGAAGTGAAGCGCACGACCTGGATCCGGCTTTCGACCATCGGGTGACCGCGCGGAGATCTTGATCCAGCTCCAACAAAACCTCCTTCGTTACCTTCGCGTCCTTCTGTAAAACAACTCCACCAAGTAAATACTAACAAAAGAGGTCGCGGTTTTCGAGCCGTGGCCTTTTTCATGTCACCTCGCAGGGCCGGCGCGCCAACAAGGAATGAAACCTGAACCCACGAACCCACATTCCATGATGAAGACCAAACTGACACTGCTGGGCGTCGCCGCCCTGATCACCGTCGCCTGCGACCACGAGTCCGGCAACCCGACCACGGATGATGCCGAAACTTCCGGGCACTTGCTGATCACGGAATTGCCTCCCGAACTCATCGAAGGCACACCGCGCCCCATCCACATCCCCGGGGCTTCGCCGGGCCAGGTGTCACCCGCCAGGACCTCAAGTCCGGGCACCGATGGCGTGATGTATGTTCCCCGGGCCGCCGTCAGGCCGAAGCCTGCCAAGGTCGGTGCCCCTGCCTCCGCCCGTCAGCCTCTCGTGACTCCGCGGCCGGATGACCCCGGACTTCATTACCCTGCCGTCGGTTCTGCGGTGGACCACGAACGCTACGACCTGCTGGTGGACAATCGGTGGCAGACGCCTGAGCAGGCACCGCTATCGACCTTCAGCGTCGATGTGGACACTGCCTCGTATGCGAACGTCCGCCGCATGATTCTCGACGGGAGTCCGGTCCGCCGCGATGCGGTGAGGCTGGAGGAACTCGTGAACTACTTCGACTACGCCTATCCCCAGCCCGCCGACGGGCATCCCTTCGCGGTCCACGTGCGGAATGCCGCCTGCCCGTGGAACCCCGGTCACCAACTGGTGCGCGTCGCCCTGAAGGGTCGGGAGGTCAACCGCATGGAACGGGCGCCGGCCAACCTCGTGTTCCTGCTCGATGTCTCCGGCTCGATGCAGGACTCGCGCAAGCTTCCGCTGGTGGTCGAGTCCCTGAACCTGCTGCTCGAGGAACTCGACGAGTCCGACACGCTGGCAATCGTCGTCTATGCCAGTGCCCAGGGTGTGGCGCTCCCGCCGACGCATTGCGACAGCGAGGGAAGACAGGTCGTTTCGAATGCGCTCCGCAACCTGAACGCCGGCGGCTCCACGAACGGCGGAGCCGGCATCAAGCTCGCCTATCAGCTTGCCCGCGAACAGTTCAAGCCCGGGGGGATCAACCGGGTGATCCTTGCCACCGACGGTGACTTCAACGTCGGAGTCACCAGTCAGCAGGAACTGGTCGACCTGGTCGCCACCCATGCGAAGTCGAAGGTGGACCTGACCGTCATGAGCGTCGGCACCGGAAACCTCAACGACTCGATGCTTGAGGCGATCACCAACCATGGCAACGGCACCCATCACTACATCGATTCGCTGGCCGAGGCCCGGCGGGTCTTTCTCGACAAGATGATGGGCACGCTCGTGACCATCGCCCGGGACGTGAAGATCCAGGTCGAGTTCAATCCAGCCCGGGTCCGGAGCTACCGGCTCCTCGGCTACGCCAACCGGATGCTCCACAAGGAGGACTTCAACAACGACCGCGTGGATGCCGGTGAGATCGGCTCGGGTCACACGGTCACCGCCTTCTATGAAATCGAGACCACCGGACCGGGCGGCGATGCACGGGTCGACCCGCTCCGCTACGCCGGGCCGGTCCCGACCGGAATCCCGGGCAATCCCGAGTGGCTCACGGTCAAGCTGCGCTACAAGCAACCGGATTCGGATCGCTCCACCCTCGTGGAACATCCCTACATCGGGGTGCCCCGGTCGCTGGCGGAAGCCGATGCGGATTTCCGCTTCGCCACCTCCGTGGCCATGACCGCGATGGCCCTGCGGGGTTCCGGGGAACTCGGCACCCGTGGCTACTGGGATGCTGAGGCGATCGCGCAGGAAGCCCTCGGCAGCGACCCCGATGGCCGGCGCGCGGAGTTTGTCCAGTTGCTGGAGATGCTCTCGGCCCGCAGCGCTTACGTGGGTCAGTGATACCACGTGGAGAACCGCGGAATCCATGGAAGACACGGGGCAGACTCCGGTTTTCGGTGGATTCCGTGATCTCCGTGGTTTGGGCCTTTCTTCGGCCACGGAGGTGCAGAGATCACGGGGGTTCGCAGAGCCCGGACGGGTCATTGTGCTTCGAGGAGGCCTGACATTGGCAATCCTCCTCAGTGTCCTCTGAAACCTCTGTGCCTCAGCACTCGACGCAAGCCGGGCTCGCGGGAAACCCCGCGAGTCTCACAGGGCGCTTTTTGCCTCCCATCCCGGCGCTTTGGAAAAGTCGCGATTTACAAGGAGTCCGGTCCCCCGGCAGACTCCCGCCCTCATGTCCCACAAAGTCGATTGGCACGGTGTCTATCCGGCCCTCCCCACGCAGTTTCACGACGACTTCACCCTCGACCTGCCGTCCACGCAGAAGCATGTCGAGGCGATGCTCGAGGAAGGCGTCCACGGCCTCATCATGCTCGGCACGATCGGCGAGAACTGCTCGCTCTCGCTCGACGAGAAGGTGAAGGTGCTCAAGGCAACCAAGGAGGTCTGCGGCGACCAGGTCCCGCTGCTCAACGGCATCGCCGAGTTCACCACCGCCAACGCGTGCGAGACCGCCCGCGCCGCCGCCGCCGCCGGCGTCGATGGCTTCATGGTCATGCCCGGCATGGTCTACAACTCCGACCGCCGCGAGACGGTGAACCATTTCCGCACCGTGGCCGGCGCCACCGACCTGCCGATCATGTGCTACAACAACCCGCCGGTCTACCGGGTCGACCTGACTCCGGAGATGTTCGAGGACCTGGCGGACGTCGAAAACATCGTCTGCATCAAGGAGGCGGCCGGCGACACCCGCCGCATCACCGACCTCTTCAACAAGCTCGGCGACCGCTACATCATCTTCTCCGGACTCGACGACGTCGCGCTCGAGAGCATCATGCTCGGCTGCGCCGGGTGGATTTCCGGACTGGTCGATGCCTTCCCGAAGGAGAACCGCCTGATGTGGGATGCCGCCGAGGCCAAGGACTGGGAGCGGGGCGTCGAGATCTACCGCTGGTACATGGACCTGCTGCACTTCGATTCGGTGCCGAAGCTGGTGCAGTACGTGAAGCTGGCCTGCGCCGAGATGGGCTACGGCACTGAAACCGTACGCGCACCGCGCATGCCGCTGGTCGGCGAGGAGCGCGAGGCGGCGCTCAAGATCATCCACAAGGCCGCCGCAAACCGGCCGACGTGATCAAGGTGTGCCCGGATCAACCCTGGCCCGGCGCCGTGATCGCTTGCCTGCTGCCGGGGAAACCAAAAGGAGCCCCAACGGGGCGACGGGAAGCCTGTGTTATCCTTCCGGTGAAATGAAAACGCCCTTTACCCGCATCCGGAAGCTTGCCTGCGTGGTGGTGGGATCATTGGCCCTGCTTGGCTGCGACTCGGAGAAAGAGCCGCTGCAAGAGGTCGCGGGGAACCCGCCACCAGCGCCGGATTTCCTCGACCCGATCCCGGCCTCTCCCAGCACCACGGCTCCCGGGAAGATCCACGACGAGTACTGGCGGGGCCAGTTCGAACGGGTCAACGCCGAGGTCGCGCGGGCCGAGGGCACTCAGCTCGTGTTCTTCGGCGACTCGATCACCAAGGGCTGGACCCTGCTCGACGCCAACGGCGAGGCGGTTTGGCAGGAGCGGTTCGCAAAATACAAGCCGATCAACATGGGCAACTCCGGCGACATCACGCCGGTCATGCTTTACCGGGTCACGCACGGAAACCTCGACTTCCCGGAAGGCGAAGCCCCGCGCGTCGCGGTCCTGCTGTGCGGCACCAACAACTACGTCGTCAAGCAAAGCGATGGCGGCAGGGTGAAGTGGGACCTGGGCATGGACACCCCGCCGGACGAGGTTGCGGATGGCGTGCGCGCCATCGCGCAGGCGTTCCGGCAACGGTTGCCGGCGACGCGGGTGATCGTGCTAAGCATCCTGCCGGTCAAGAACCCGGAGAAACAGGTGAAGTGTCGGGAAACCAACCGCATCCTGGCCGGCTACCACTATCCCGAGGACCAGGTGGTCTTCATGGATCTGCAGGAGCACTTCATGAATCCCGATGGCACACTGAAAGAGGGCCTCTACACCGACGGCACGCACCTCACGCCCGAGGGATACGAGGTCATGGCCGATGCCATCACCCCGGAGATCGAGCGCCTGATGAAGCTGGGACCGATCGATCCTTCCTGAAGCCCCGGCGGGTCCGCCCGCCGCGGCACAAGCGTCTCTCCGCCTTTCCCCGGGGTTCGCGCGCTCCGCCCCGCCGCTCCGGCCCGCAACAAAGAGCCCGTCCAGCCCCGCAGGATCACGGCTCGACCGGCACGAGGACCACTTTCCTCAGGTTGACCGGGTGCCACCCCTTCCCTACCGGCCTCAGGGCGAGCTTGTGTTCGCCGGCGCTGGTCAGCTCGACCACCGCCAATTCCTTGGTGGAGTAGTCGCCATAGCCCTGGGTCCGGGAAATCCCCGCCTCGATCTTCCGGCCACCTGATTCGACGAGCAACCGGACGCCCCCGGCGGTCGTCGCGGTCTCGGCCATCACGCGGAATTTCCCGGGCTTGTCGACACGGAATGTCCATTGGAGCCAGGCCCCGGGGTCTTCCCAGAAACCGATGTTCGGCGGGCCGTCCTTCCGCTCCACCCGTGCCTGCTTCGAGTAGCCACGGTTGTGAATGTCGGCCTCGACGGCGCCAAGGCGGATGCTTCCATCCTTCTCCTGCCGCGGCAGCGCGTTGACCACTTCCAGCCCCCCCGCATAGTTCAGCTTGATGATGCTGACGTTTTCATCCGGAGCCTCCGCCGGCACGGTGATCTCCACGCCATTGTCGACCGCTTGAACCTCGAGTTCCGCCCCTCCGTCCAACAACGATGCCGAGCTCACCTTGCTGCGCAGGCCGGGCACCTTCAGCTTTCCATCCGCAGGCCAGTCGAACACGTGAAGGTAAAGGGCACCGCCACCGGCATCCGCCTTCGTCGTGCAGCGGCCCCAGGCCAGCCTGGCAAAGGGACTGGCCGTGGTCGCGTAGATCGCCTCGCCGTTCACATCCATCCAGCGGCCGACCTCGCGCAGCCGCTCGATCGACTCCGCCGGGATCGTCCCATCCGCCTTCGGCCCGATGTTGAGCAGGAAGTTGCCGCCCTTGCTGACGATGTCGCTGAGCTTGCGGATCAAGTCCCCGGTCGGCTTCCAGTGGTCATCGTAGGACTTGTAGCCCCAGGTGTCGTTCATCGTCATGCACACCTCCCAGTCTCGTCCCGGAATGCCGGTGGCGGGAATGTGTTGCTCCGGGGTGTCGGTGTCGCCCTTGAAGCCGCCGCCCAGCCGGTTGTTGTGGATGATCCCGGGCCGCAACTCCAGCAGCGGAATCAGCTTCGCCGCACGCTTCTCGTTCATCCATGTCGGCGTGTCCCACCACAGGACATCGAGCTCGTATCGGCTCAGAATCTCCTTCGTCTGGGGATACGCGATCGTCTCGAGATACCGGTCGAAGTCGCCCTTGTGCTTCTCGTCCCAGCCCTCGCCTTCCTTCATCCCGGCCTTGCCGCCCCCCGGGTGCGTCCAGTCCTGGGCCTGGGAGTAGTAGAACCCCATTTTCAGGCCCCGCTCCTTGACCGCCTCGACCAGCGGCTTGAGCAGGTCCCTGCCGTAGGGTGTCGCGTCGACGACATCCCAGTCCGTCACCTTCGAGTCGTAGAGGGCGAAGCCGTCGTGGTGCTTGCTGGTGATGACCACGTATTTCATGCCCGCCTGCCTCGCCAGGTCGGCCCAGGCGGCGGGGTCGTAGTGGACCGGATTGAACTCCCGCGCGTAGCCGCGATACGTGTCGACCGGGATTTCCGCACGGCGCATGATCCACTCGCCGATGCCGCCGATTCGCTTCCCCTCGTAGGTCCCGGCCGGCACGGCATACACTCCCCAGTGGATGAACATCCCGAACTTCGCATCGCGCCACCAGCCCATCCGGGCGTCGCGTTGTGCGGGGGTCTCGTCGGCGTAGGGATCGGGCGACTCGGCCATCGCGTGGTTTCCGGAAACCAGCACGGCCGCGGCGATGACGGCGCTCCGGAGGACCGGGCGCCACAGGTCAAAGGATGCGTTCATGGTTCACCCAACGAATACCCGCCTGCGGCACCGACTCTATCTCCTTGGGACCAATGATCGTCACCAATGGCATCGTGGATGTGCGGGGCATTCCCTCCAACGCCCTTGTCAAGGATCCGCAGGACCCGGAGAAGGATCACATCTTCCGGTTGCCGCAGTGGGTCTCGCTTCTTGCCTCGGAGGGCATCGATCCTATCGGTGGGAAGGCGTGTCATCTGATAGGTAGACACCGAACCCTCCAAAGCCCGTGCCGGGGTGGGCGAGCTTGTGGGCGACTCGTGATTCAGGGTGCCGCAACCTGAAGCCTCATGAACAGCCTGCCCGAGCCCATCGGGCGTGTGGCTTCAACCTCCTGAACCGTGCCGTCATCCGAGAGGATGCTTTCCGTGATGCCGTCGCTGTACCAATCCCCGGCGGCCATCGTCTCACTCCACTGCACCGTGAACACCGCGCCTGCATCGACGGCCTCCACGGAGCGATCGTAGAGAAGCTTCAGCTGGGGCGAATCGACGTGCGCTTGCACTGGTGAGCCACCCGCTTGAGTCGGACTCGAGTGGCACGCCCATTCCAGCAGGTTCTGCAGACCGTCGTGATCGGGATCGGCCGTGTCCGCGGCGTCTCCGGTGTTCTCCGTCTGTCCGAAGTGCTGGAGGCGCCACGCCTCCAAAGCAGTCAATCCCATTCCGGAAAGTGTGAGCGTGAATGGATTCTCGTCCGCGTCGTTGCTACCGATGTTCAAGGTCGTCGTTCGGTTGCCAATTGCACTCGGGCTGAACGTCACGGTGAAGCTTGTCGTCCCGCCTGGTGCTACATCGGAACCCATGCCCGCCGTGCTTACCGTGAAGTCGCCGGACTCGCCACCACTCACACTCACGCCGGCTATTGTCAGCGTGGCCAGCCCGGCATTGGTAATCGTGAAGGTCACCGGTGTGGAGCTCATGCCAAGCTTGCCCGCCCCGCAATCCACTGAACTCACGCCACTCACAAGATCCGTCCCCAAGGGTTGCTCCAAGCCAATCTCCGGATCGCCGCCGATGTAGCGGACGACGGCGAAATCCTGGTCACCTCCATCATAAATGTAGCCCGCCACTACGATCTGCCCGTCGGGCTGCAGGGCCGCACACTGGCCATAGTCGTTTCCGCCCCCGATATCGGTGGTGACGAAGCCTCCACCAAAAGTACTGTCCAGACCGCCATCCGGCTCGAACCGCGCGACCGAGAAGTCCGAGTTGCTCACCACGGACTCACCCGCCAAGACGATCCTGCCGTCCGGTTGCAACGCCACCCCCCTGGCAGAATCATTCAATTGTCGATACCCAGTACCCACCGTGACCTTGCCGCTCGTGCCAAACCCGGTATCAAGGGCACCGCTCGCCGCATAGCGAACCATGGCATACTCCCGATACCAGATGGAGCTGACATAGGACTCGCCGACGATGACGATTTTGCCGTCGGGTTGCACGGCGACCCCATACGCCCGGTCGTCATAGCCGATGTCCTTGGTCACCTTGCCATCGCTGTCGAAGGTGGTGTCCAGGGCCCCGTCGGCATGGTAGCGCACCATCGAAAAATCGTCTTCAGCGCTCACACCCGTGGAATACCCGGCGACGAGGATCTTGCCATCCGACTGAACCGTGACGCAATAGGCATAGTCGTTGGCGCCGATATCCGTCAGAACCGAGCCGCCGCTGCCAAAGCCCGTGTCCAGGCTGCCATCCGACAAGTATCGAACCACGACGAAATCATGCTGGCTGGCGTTGTAGGCGTTGCCCACGAGGAGAATTTTGCCATCGGCCTGCAATGCCATGCCGCGTGCAAACTCGGAGCTGCCGGTAACATCCGTCACAACTTTTCCGGCGTTCCCAAACCCGGTGTCCAGGCTGCCATCCGACTCGTATCGGACCAGGGCAAAGTCGGCGGAACCCGTCTCGCCTCCGACGACGATCTTGCCGTCGGGTTGCACCACCACCCCGCAGCAATTGTCGTAACCGCTGATGTTCGTCGTGACCTTCCCGCTGCCGCCAAAGCCCGTGTCCAGGCTGCCATCCGAATTGTAGCGCACCACGGCAACATCGGTGGGCAAACCGGAGATGCCCGCCACCACGATCTTGCCGTCGGCCTGCAGGGCGACGGCGAATCCGCGGTTGTAGGGGTCACCGCCAAAGTCCGTGGTCACCATGCCTCCGGTGCCGAAGCTGACATCGAGATCACCCGGCGCTGCGTTGCCCATCCCGCCGGTGCCCAGGCACAGCATCGTGACTCCGATCATCAGGGCGGCCGAACCTAGAGGCAATCCCGCCGCAGTCGCGGAGCCCGGATCGGGACGGTTGTCAGCCGCTTTCACACCGATCACACATTTATTACCCAGGCTCACGAGGTCAAGCAACCCGCGGGAACGTGACGCACTCGCTCAAAATCCCTGAGGAAAAGGCACAGAATTTCCGGTCGATCCGCCTGCTTTGGTGATCTTCTGGATGCCGCTGCCGAAGGTCACAAGAGAAACAATCACTCGGACGGCGATCCTCTCACCGGTCCGTCCACTCCGAGACGAACTTCTCCCAGCCTTTGCGGGCGGACTCGTCATCCCCTTCGACTTCGGCGATGCGGGCGTGGTGGAAGGCGCTGCCGGCCAAGGGCAGGCGATGGTTGGCCTTGGTGCGATTCACCAGGAGTGGATCGCGGTCCGGAGGACAGATCTGCTGCAGCTTGTCAACGAAGTCGGCGAAGGGCTTGCCGGTGAACCAGGGTGGCGCATCCACCGTGCCGCGGCGGTAGCTGCGCGGGGCCATGTACTCGATCACGGGGCGGTTGTCGGTGTTGACCGGATGGTCCTCGAACAGCGAGCGGGCGGCGGTCAGGTTGCCGCCGTAGAAAAGCAGGATGGTCTGCGGATCGAGGGGCAGGCTGAGGCGCATGAGGTCGCGGTGGTCCTTGCCGGAAACCGCGAGCAGTTTGTCGGCGCTGCTGTCGAGGTCGCTCGCCGGCAGGGGGCACCCGGGCTGGTGCCCGATGAGCGCGACGATCTCATCGCCAGGCTGGAAGTTGTGACGCCACAACGAAACCTGGTCGAAGACCTCGACCATGGTCCGGGCGATGATGGAGAACTCGTTTTCGGTGAGCTGATAGAGCGGCAGCCATTGAACAAAGACCCCGTCCGGGCTCAATCGCTTCCGGGCATTTTCAAAATGCTCGCGGGTGTAAAGGCTGCCGGCCCCCGAGCGGAAGGGCACGAAGAGGTCGGCATTGATGATGTCGAAGCGTTGATCGGTGGCCATCAGGTAGTGGCGGCCGTCCTCGATCAGCACCTCGGCGCGCGGGTCCTCGAACAGGCCGTCGGTGGTGTCGAAGCCCTGCACATCCGTCATGTACTTCTTCGCCGCGGTGATCACCTCGGGGACCAGTTCACAGGCGACCACGCGTTGCACCTTGGAATGCCGCGGGTCGAGCGCGCTGCCCGCGGTGGTGCCGGTGCCGACGCCGAGGAAGAACAGGCTCTCGGTTTCCGGATAGACCATCAGCGGGAGGTCCGCCTGGAACTTTTCCTGCATGTAGGAGCCGGTCGCACCGAGGCTGTAGTGCGAGTTGATCTTGATCGCGAGTCCGTAGCGGCTGTCGGTGACCGCGACGGTGCAGTCGCTGCCTTCCCAGGATTCGACGAGGCGTTCCTCGACGCCGAGCGGGTCGGTGCTGAGCACCGGCAGGCGGTCCGGCTTGAGGGCGAGGCCGTTGATGAGCAGCACGCCGAGGCAGGCGGCCTTGGCGGCGAAGCTGGCGCGATCCCACCTCAGCGGCAGCAGCAGGGCCGCGGCGATGTAGACCAGGGCGATGACCTGCATGCTGCCCCAGAGCTTCAAGGCGTCGAGCAGCAGGAAACCGCAGAGCAGCGCCCCGAGGATGGCGCCGGCCGTGTTCGCCGCCGCCAGCTGCCCGAGCGAGAGCCCCGGGGATTTCACGTGACGCTCCTCCACCTTCATCAGGTAGGGAAAGATCATCCCAAGCAGCAGGGCGGACGGACCGATGGTGATGAAGCCCGTCCGGAAGATCAGGAGGATGTAGGAAAACCAGCTGCCGGTGGAGGCGACGACCTGCATGCCGTCCGTCACGGCCAGGAAGATGGCGGGGGTGAAGGTCACGGCCACGGCGCCCGCGAGGATCAGTCCGGTGAGCACCAGGAAGGGCGGCGCCTTCAAGCGGGCCAGCTGGGAGCTGAGCAAGGCGCCGAGCGCCAGGCAGATCAGCACGATCACGAGGATGGCGGCGAAGGTGTAGACCGAGTTTTCCAGCACCTGGGAAAACAGTCGGGTCCAGAGGACTTCCAGGGCGAGCACCCCGAACCCGGAAACGAATCCGAGGAAGAGGATGGCCCGGCGGCCGCCGGCGGGCGGTGAATTTGCGGACGCATCGGCAGGCTTGAGCGCCGGTGTTCTGCGGCGCTTGTGCTCCCGCTCGAGCTGGCGGCGCTCCTGGCGGGACAGGCGCACCTCCGGTTCCTGCGCGGGCATCTCCTCAGGCGCCGCGGCGGCATTGGCCTGAAAGGCGACGGGGCGGGCGCTCCGCGACAGACGGAAGGCGACCAGCGCGACCAGGGCCGAAAGGAGAATCGCGAGGCCGCAGGTCAGGCCGAAGCCGAGCCACAGGGGCAGGTAGAATCCGGCCAGCGCCGCACCCAGCGCCGCACCCAGCGTGTTGAGGCCATACATCAGGGCGGAGATCCGCCCGAAGTGGCGACGCTCGCGGACCATGAACTGGCCGATCACGGGGATGGTGCCGCCCATGCAGAAGGCGGGCGGAAAGACCAGCAGCAGCGACAGGCCGAACTTGATCAAGGTGAGCAGGGCCCCGGGACCGACGCCTTGGAAGATCGGCGGGTAGATCCACCGGTAGAGGGCCATGACCGCGAAGTAGAGCAGGGCCGTGACCGCGATGCCCGCCTCGAGCCAGGCGTAGGTCCGCATCGGGTTGGGCGCGGTGGCGACCCGGCGACCGAAGAACCAGCTCCCAAGCGCGAGCCCGGCGAAGAAGGATGCCAGCGTCGTGCCCGCCGCGTGGGAGGTGTTGCCGAAGAGCAGGCCGATCTGCTTCATCCACAGCACCTGATAGATCAGGGCGGCGAAGCCGGACGCGAACACGAGACCGAGGGCGACTCGGGTCTCGTGGCGTCCCGCCGCGGAGCCTTCGATCATCTTCCCCTTCATGCCCTTTTCGCGTCTTCGCGGTTCTCCATGAATCCAGAATCAATGGTTCGCAAGCGTTGCCTCACTCTTCGGCAGTCGTAGCAGGAGATTCCGGCTCCTCCGAGAAATCCTTTGCCGCTTCGTCCGCGGCCGAACCCGCGCCTTGTCGAGCCGCGGCAGCGGTGGCGGTCAATGCCAGAAGTCCGATTGTCAGGTTCTGCAGGCGCATCTGCGGAAACGGATCGAGGAAGTGACCATGGAGTCGCGAGAGTCCGAGTCCGGATTTCTCACGGACGGGAGAAATGCAGGCCGGGAAAAGCCCGACCACCCGGTCATTCCAATTCCATGCCCGAGTGATAGCTTGGCAACCGTGACTCGTAATTCTTTTCGGGGTATTCTCCCCAAACCACCACGAAACCCAGGAACCCCGAGGATGAGAGCCTGCCGACGCCAACTGGAACCGCTGGGAAATGGAATCGTCCTCTGCCTCGCCGCCCTGGTCGGCCTGACCGGCGCCGCCCTCGGCATCAAGGATCCGGACAACCAGGGCCGCTGGGAACAACCGTGCAAGGATGGGCCGGACGCGGAAGTCCCCGGCTTTCTCGTCAACATGGGTCCCACCGGTGCCCGGGGGATTCTCAAGGAGCGCGCGTTTGTCGTGAAATACATCTTCGCCAAATCCCCGGCGAAGGGCGTGCTCGAAATCGACGACGAGGTCTACGGGGCGAATGGCAAACGCTTCCCGGCCCACACCTTCGGCGGCGGCAATCACGGCATCGAAGGTCCCATCCAGGACCTCGGCCTGGCGATCGAGGACAGCGAGGGCGAGGACGGCGTGCTGAAGCTGATGGTCAAGCGAGCCGGGGAGAACCTCGAGGTCGACGTCCAGCTCGAGGTGCTGGGCCGCTTCGCCGACAGCTTCCCGGTCGACTGCGAAAAGACCCGGGTGCTCAAGGCGCGCGCGGAGGAATACCTGATCGAGCACTTCGGCGGGGTCAGCTCACAGGGGCGCTGCGTCGCGACGCTCGCCCTGCTCAGCTCGGATGACCCCAAGGCCGCGAGGGCCGGCAAACGGATGGCGCTGGAATGGAACGAGCCGCAGGGGGAGACCACCTGGTCGTGGCACCTCGGATTTCAGGGGATCACGCTGGCGGAGTACTACCTGCTCACCGGCGACCGCAAAGTGCTCAAGACACTGGAATCGACCATGGAACTTCTCGAAGCCGCCCAGTGGAAGACTCCGATCCACCACTGGAAGTCGGAGCAGATCAAGGGCATCGACCAGGCCATCATCGACAAGCACCAGGCGCTCTACGAGGGAGGCTTCGGCCATGCGCCCTACTCGGTGATCGTCGAACGCGGCGGGGGTGGCTACGGGCCGATGCAATGGCCGACCTGCCTCGCCCTGATGACCTGGGAGTTGAGCAAGCAATGCGGCCTCGAGGTCGACCAGGAAGCCGTGGACCGGAGTTTCACCTTCCTCGATCACGGCACGACGAATGCCGGCAAGATCGCCTACGGCGGGGAGTTCACCCTGAACAACGGCCCGGTCGACTGGAAGAGCTGGAAGGCGAACACCCGCCACGGGGCCTCGCACAAGTCCGGCCTCGGCTACCTCGTTCACCAGCTCTCGCCGGAGCGCCCGGAGTCGAAGAAGATGAAGAAGCTGCACCTCGAGAACATCGAGGCGGCCTACAAGGACATGCCCGACGGCCACGCCTGCGCGATGATGGGCCTGACCTGGGGCTGGGCCGGCACCTTCGCCTCGGATGACCGCAAGCTCCGGGAAACGGTGGCCGACTACTACAAGGCCTGGATCAACATGGCCCGCTGCCACGGCAGCGACTCCTACGTGATCCTGCCGGCACGCGATTACGCGGATGGCTCCTACTACCGCGGCAACATCCGTGCCCACACCACCGCCGCCGTCGCCTTTCTCTACAGCTACTCGTCCCCGAAACTCCGGGTGCACGGTGTGGACGGATCGGCTGCAGAGACCGCCGACAGCACCAGCCGTCTGCCGGAATCAAATCTTGGAGAACTCCGGACGTTCCGCAACGCCGACCGCAGCCGCTCCTTCGATGGCCGGTTGGTGGGCTTCGATCCCGCGTCGGGCATCGTGCGGATCTCCCTGAAACACGGCGGCACCCGCGACCTCGAGTTCATGGCCTTCAGCGAGGAGGACCAGGAATACCTCAAGGCGCAGCTGGTGCCGGAGGAATAGACGGAGTGGCTCTTCCCCGATCCGGGTTCGATGGCTGGACCAAGTCGAACGGAAGATCGTCAAAGACCTCAAAGTCCAAGGTCACGAGTCTTTTTGCACGAGCGCCCGCAAGCAGGCGATATCACTCATCGCCGCCGTCGTCCTCGGCCTCGATCTTGCTCCTGAAATCCCTGAAGAAATAGATCTTCGGAAGCCTCCCCCCGCGATCGACCACGAATCCGACATACCGGCAATTCTCATCGAACCACCACTGCTGTTCGGTGATCCTCCGGAAATTGCCGGTGGACTGTGGCTGGAAGATGAACTCCGCCCGGTAGTAGCCGCTCTTCGGCAGGGGGGCTTCCGAGATGGCGAACTTCCTGGCGCCAACCGACAACTTGCTCTTCCCCAGCCTCGCCTGGACCAGATGGTTGGTAAAGTTGTACCAAAGCGTGTTCCCGATCTTGAACTTCCCCTCATCAAGATTGATCAGGTTCATCCGAAGGGGCATGCTTTTGTTGTCCCTGTCGGGTGACAGAAAAAGGTAGAAGTTCCTCACTCCCTCGCCCACCGACAACCTCGGATACCCGCTCGGAATGTTCTCCGGATCGCTGATGGGTTCCGGAGCCATCACGAGAGTGATGTCGCCCGGCCTGAGCTTGACGACCTCCGAGAAGTTCACCGCCGACAAGTAGACCCTGTGATTGTCCTTCCCATCGAACAGGTGAACGAATCGCGGAAAACCACTCGGCATCTCGGGAAACACCAGACGGCAGGTCCGTTCCGACTTCCTGAGGTCGTCGGCGAAACCCGGCGAGACCGCAAGAATGGTCGACACAAGAATGACAATCGTCCTGAACATGATGCGATATCGACTAAACCTCATCCCCACTCAACCACCGGAATGACACGACCTGGTATCGTCGGCCGAAGATCCTGTTGAGTTCGCTGGAAGGTCCATCCGTGGCGTCGGCCGGGTCGGCGCTGTCCACGAAGTCCCGCTGCCTGCGAACGGTCGCTTCGCACCAGGCTCTTGCGGTGACATTGCCATCCGCATCCCTCGCATCGCCATACGCACGAACCGTGAAGGTGTCGTCACGGGCGCTCAGCACGGGAGCGATCGGCCTCAGGACATCGGCCTGCCGGATCCAACCGGGCAGCCCGTACAGGCTGCTGCCCTCGGCCGCCTCCTCAAACTCATAATCGACCCCCGCGAGGCGGGCACCATCCACCTGGCTTCCGGCCGCTGCCTTCGAGGCCATCGTGTCGTCCGAAAGAAAACTTCCCGGGTCACGGAGCACGCTCATCGGGTCGTCCTCGAGGCTGTTGATCGCACTTTGCACCGCGCCGGCGAGTGCGAGGTCGCCGTCGCTGCCGAGCTGCCGGTTGACAAACTCGCTCAGCGAAAGGAACGGCCCCCGCAGGCGGACCTGCTCGACGATCTTCTCGGCGAGGTCGGTGATCTGCGCATCCGTCAGCCGCCTGAAACCGGTCACCTCCGAGTTTTCCCCGGCACCATCGCTGCCCGCCTCGATGTCCGGGGCCAGCGCCGCCCGGGTGACCGGGTGTGGTCGATCGTCGTCACCGTCCAGGGGAGCAATGCCGTTCTCCGAATGATAGGCGATTTCATCCATGCTCCTGGCATGACCGAGCAGTCCCCGCCAGGCATCCACGGAGGTGGAGTTCACGTTGAACATGCCGTCCACCTCGAGCCTTGACGCCACCTTCATCCAGCCGTCACCCCGCGGACTGTTCACAATGTCACCCACGAGCCTGGTGACATCTCCATCCGACAGGTTCGTATCGATGCTGATCGGCTTGTAGGCCCGGTTGGTGAGAGGCTGCTCGCCGTTGAGGAAATCCCTGTAGACCGTCTCGATGTCCCTGGCGATGTTGTTGCCGAAGTCGACAGGCCGGGGGGCGATGGAGGAAAAGAAGAAATCATCGAACAGCAGGTGATTCGCGCAGTAGGCATCGTCATGCTGCAGGTTCTCGGCGGGATTGTCCGGTGTCATGACCGGCGGCACGATGGCGTCGCCGGGGATCATGGGGGTGGCATCGCTGTTGCCGATGAGATGCGTCTGGTAGGGAGGCATCGGATTCTTTCCCCTGGGGTTCCAGGCCTGAAGCTCCACGAGCGAGGCGATCGGACGCAGTGGCAGTTCGTGGGTGATGATCCTCGAGAGACCGTCCCCGCTCTGGTAGCCGGTCACAATGAACCCTTCCCGGTCGCTGAGGTTGGGCGTGAGCGTGGAACCAAACGCCAGCGTGTCGTAACTGATTTCAAAGTTGCCATTCGCCGGGTGGCTGTTCGGGCTGTCGGCCCCGGGATCGACCAACGACATGCCGGCGAGCGGGTCGCTCTGGACAAAACCCTTGGTCGGCCGGCTCTGCGGGGTTCCTGTCCCCGTGCCGATCGTGAAACGCGGTCCGATGGTGATCGAATAGAGCGGCATTGCCGGAACCGACGCGATTTCCGCAACGGTGTACCCGTGGGGCTCGAAGTCTTGGTCGGGCCAGTAGACCTTGGCCCGTTTTGCATTGGTCAGAGCGGTCATGCTCATCATCTCCTCCGACACCCCGCTGTAGAGGGTGCCCTGCGTGTAGGAATTTCCGGTGCTCATGCCGAACGAGACATTGAACCCCCTCCCCGGACTCCGGAACCGGAAGGGCTGGGTGTAGACCTCGTTCTTCAGGACATACCAGAAGAAGTCGTTCGGTCCCAGGTTCCCGTTGCGGATCGTGACCGGAAGACCTGACGGGGCGGCAGGCTGGTAGCCATCCTTCGTGCCTATCGCCGTTCCTCCGAACCGCCTTTCAGCATCGCCATCCGGGGTGAACATCCGCACTTCCCCGGGCTCGAAGGTCAGTTCTCCGTTCGGGAGGTTGATGCCCCACGTTCGCAGATCCACCAGCGTGTTGGCCCGACTTCCATCTGGGTTGTAGAGGTCGCGGTTTTCCGGCAGGTGGTTGTCATACTCCCCGCCGAAGTTCCCGTTGGTGTCCATGTACTGGAAGTTCCCGTTGCTGAGCATGCGGTATTCCCTCAGCGGGATGTTGAACGGATTGCTGTAACGGTTGAGGGGCTGGGCCGTGAAAGCCGCCGGGAAGGAGCGCTTGCCACCGATGACCACTCCCGAGGAGGGGGCTCCCGGATTATCGATCGTAAGGCGCACGTTGTAGGGATTCCAAAGCGTCACCACCGGCGAGTAGATCAGGTCGGTCCTGTACCTCCCCGGCCGATTTGGATCATTGGTGGCCCGCACGTAGACGATGAATTGGAATCGGGCGAGGATGGGATGAATCCTGGGTGTGTGGTTGTAATCGTAGAACTCCTGGTCCGTCGCATCCTTCTCACTCCCCCTCCATCTCCATTTCATCACGGGGGCCCAGATGAAGGGGCTCTCGACCGCGCCGTTGCTGTAGGTGAAGTCCCTGTACAGGGTCGCGAAATTCACCAGGGACTGCCATGACGAGGAGGCGGCATGCCACGTGTTGGGCCACTTCTGGGGGCTGGTGAGCGAGTAGCTGCTCCATGGATAGAACAGGGACTGGGCGGGTGTGTGATTCGACACGGTGGGCTTCTGGACGGAAGAAGTGTCGCCATCCTCCGGACTGAAGCGGAACAGCGGGAGACGTCTCCCCGGATACCGGGCATTGATGTCATCCCAGCGCTCGCTGAGGATCGACAGGTCCTTGCGCCAGCCGCCCGTCGCCGTGTTGGTCAGAAGTCCGACCGCGTTGGTCGAAAAGTCATGAAACCTGCGATCCGGCTCGACCGGGTTGTCGTCCTCGATCAACGCCATGGACTGACGAGTGACGGCCTTGCGGGCCGGTTTGGCCGCCGCCCCGCCCGGATCGTGGGGCTCCGGGTCATTGACCAGCGTCACCAATCCGAAAACCGCGGGGTCTGCCACCGTGTGCGATTGCGCCCTTTCTGCCAAGCCGGCAGCGCCATTGGCCCGCGGCTCATAGGGCTGCCCCAGCCGGGCCTTCTGGTTCTCGCCCGAAATCCACCACGCGATGCTGCCACCGTCCACAATCCCCGTTGGAAGCACATGAACCTGACGCGAATCACCCGGCATCAACGATCCGTCCGCGAGAAGCGGAACGGTCTTCGCACCCGCAGCTGCCTCGACGAGTCCGGGGGCGTCGCTGATCGAAGGATTGCCTTCGCTGTCGACACTCGAGACCAGCCAGCTGAGGAAGCGACCTCCGCTCGACTCCGGTTGGTTCTTTGCCCCGTAGTCGGGAGGAATCGGGCGCCCGTTGTCCTCGTGATCCGTGCCTTCCCAACTCCTCCAGACCCCGAGAACCGGCGGGTTTTCTTCGTCCAATAGTTGCGCCGAGGCGGTCACCCGGGTGTCGGCCCCCGTGTGGCGCTGCAGTTCCGCGATGGCGATCACCAGGGCCAGCCTGGCGTTGGCCCGGGCCTCGGACATCGCCACGGCATTGGCGGAGTTCCGCAGGCTGATCGAGGACAGCGACAGCAGGCCGACGGCAAGCAGCGCCAGCAGGACCATCAGGCTGATGGTGACCACCAGGGCGAAGCCGCTTTTGCGAACTCGACCGGATGCCGCGAACAAACCCGGCTGCCGCACCGCAGCTTTTGGATTCACAAAGTGCATACACGAACTTTAGGCCTGCCGGCCCAGAACGAAAGCGAAAATCCGCCCGTCCTTCCATAAAACCATCAGAGACCTCTGAAAGTTCCGGAGTCCCGGCCCCGATCGGGCCTCCGGTTCACGGAGAACGAAAATCCCGATAGAAGAAGATCTTCGGCAACCGGCCCCCGGCACTGACAATGAAGCCCAAGTGCCGGCTCCCGGCATCATGCCACCAGCTTTGCTCCGTGATCCTGACCAAGGGCCCTTCGCCATTCACCCGGTATTGGAATTCCGCCGTGTAGTAGCCGCTCTCGGCCGCGGGCTTGGTGGAGATCGCGCGCGCCTGGGACTTCACCACGAGCGCGGTATCGCCCAACTTCGCCACTATCTGGTGCTGGGTGCGGTTGAACCACAGGGTCTGACCCGGCTTCAATCCCCCTTCCTGCGAATCGACCAGGTCCATTCGGACCGGGAGGACCGGATTTCCCGGATCCGGTGTGATGAGGATGTAGAAATCCGCGACTTCCCCGGGAATCCTGAGCCGGGGAGCCTGCGGCGGGAGTGCTTCCGGAGCGCCGACCTCCTCGGGCGTCATGACCAGAACGAGTTCGCCCTCCGGCAGCGGCATCACCGGCGACAGGGTCTTGTCCGGGAGGCTGATGCTCCGGCTGTGTTCGCCATCGAAAAGCCAGGCCACCTTCGGAGCACCCCGCGGCCGCTCGGGATACACGATGCGGCAGGTTCGCGGCTTCGCCTCGAGCAAACCGGACAAAAGCAGGCATCCTGCTCCGAGAAGGGCGATGGAGGAGACAATGTTCATGGTGCCGACCATTAGGGGGTGTCGGGCATCTTCCAGATTTGGCGCTCGGAGGGAAGGACTTCCTGAATCGGGAATGCCGATCCATTGCCGGCTGCCGGAGTGGAGCCTCGGCCCGCCCTCCCGGCGGTTCACCCATCTGGAGGTGAAGCCCGGCGCCACCGCCCAGGTTGAACTCGGAGGAAAAAATCCTCCCGTTCTACGAGAGGCGAGGTGAGCCAAGGCATCTACTTCAGCGGCTTGCCCCCGAAGTCGTCGGGCACGCCGTAGTAGTCCTTGAGGCGGATCAACTCCTGCTTCAGCTCGGCGATTTCGGACTCGTATTGCGGATCCTTGTAGACGCTGCGCATCTCCTGCGGATCCTTCTCGAGGTCGTAGAACTCCCACTCCTCGCCATCCGGCACGTCCGCTCCGTAGAAGCGGATCAGCTTGTAGCGTGCGGTCGAGACGCCCTCGTGACGCCGCACCGCGTGCCAGAAGCCGGGGAACTCGTAGTAGTGGTAATACAGGCTCTTGCGCCAGTCCGTGGGGGTCTCTCCCTTGAACAGCGGCACGAGGCTCTCACCCTGCATGTCGTCCGGTGCCTCGATCCCGGCGAGGTCGAGGAAGGTTTCGGCGAAGTCGATGTTCTGCACGAGGTCGTCGTTCACCGAGCCCGGCTCGATCACCCCCGGCCATTTCACCACGAGCGGCGCGCGGTAGGACTCCTCATACATGAAGCGCTTGTCGAACCAACCGTGCTCACCGAGGTAGAATCCCTGGTCGGAGGAATACATCACGATGGTGTTCTCCGCGAGGCCCGACTCCTCGAGGTAGTCGAGGAGCTTGCCGACGTTCTCGTCCACTCCCGCGATGCAGGCGAGGTAGTCGCGCATGTACCACTGATACTTGAGACGGGTCAGCGCCTTCGGATCGTCCTTGTCGATCCCGGCCAGCTCGGCCTTGCGCTCGGGCTGGCCGGCCTTGACGTCGCCACCCATGGTCATGTCCTTGAGGATGCTCATTTCCTGATTCTTCGCCGCGAATCCCCGGCCCTCGTAATCGTCGAAAAGCGTCTCCGGCTCGGGGAAGAACTTGTCCTTGAACTTCTCCTTCCAGCGCTTGGTCGGCTGCCAGTTGCGGTGCGGCGCCTTGTAGTGGACCATCGCCATGAAGGGCTTGTCCTTGTCGCGCTTGTTCTCGAGCCAGTCGACGGCGTTGCGGGTGATCACATCCGTCGAGTGCTCGCCCTTGTAGGTCGTCTCACCCTGCTCGGTGATGAAGACGGGATTCCAGTACCGGCCCTGGCCCGGCAGGACCTCCCAGTAGTCGAAGCCCTGCATCTTGCCGCTGAGGTGGATCTTCCCGACCATGGCGGTCTGGTAGCCGTTCTGCCGGAGGATCTTCTGAAACTGCTGCTGGTCGTGGTTGAACGTGTCCTTGTTGTCGAACTTGCCGTTCAGGTGGCTGTGCTTGCCCGTCAGCAGGGTCGCCCGCGCCGGGGCGCAGATCGAATTCCCGACGTAGCAGCGGTCGAAGCGCATGCCACCATCGGCAATACGGTCGATGTTCGGCGTGAGGTCGAGATCGCCGAAGCGCCCACCGTAGGCACCCACCGCCTGAAAGGCGTGGTCGTCCGAAAACAGCCACAGGATGTTCGGGCGCTTCGGTTCTTCCGCCATGAGGCAGGCTTGAAGAGCGAAGAGCAGGGCGAGGATTCGGATCAACATGAGGAGTTCGGGTTGCGGGAGGCTAACTCCGGATTCTACGGCGCGTCACGCCGGGGCTTTCGGAAGGGTTTCATTGAACGCAGCGGTCAGCAGGAGGTGGCCGGGCCTTCCAGGCCCGGATGCCCATCGATTCGGGACACCGGGCCTG
>JAKZES010000119.1 GCA_022548915.1 Verrucomicrobiaceae bacterium E54 | reverse complement strand
CCAAGAGGAAGAACGGCGCGCGGCCAATTCGCGAGTCGGCCGAAGCCCGCCTGTTTTCCCTGCGGGCCTTGCGCGTGAGGCCAGTCGGTTGAGCGCGGCACGAGGATGTCCCGCCGTCGCCCTTACATGTCGGGGTACCAGTCCCGAAAAGCCAAGGTTGACGCCGTCAGCGGTGATCGGGCGGAAGGTGGGTCTCGTGCGGGTTCCTGCCTGAGCGTTGGTTCAGGCACCACTGTCACCAGCGGAGCTCCAGATCCGGGCCGATGAGCTGGACGCGGTTTTCCTCGATCGCCCGCAGCCGCTGCACCGCACGGCCGACCGAGTGGCGGGTGCTTTCCGGCAGGGCCGCCAGGGTGGTTTCCTGGATCATCGCCGCCAGGGCTTCGGAGACCGAAGGCCGGGCCGGGCTCATGCCGACCAACTCGCCGTCCTTGTCCTTTTCCGGCTTCGAGAAGAGGCCTTCGAGCGGGCTCTTTGGTTCCGGCAGCAAGCGCGACTTCGGTTCCCCGATCCCGGCCTTGTCGGCGGCCCAGGCAATGGCGTCGGTAAGCCCGCCGAGTTCATCGACAAGACCCAGCTCCAGCGCGCGGCGTCCGGTATAGACGCGTCCGCCCGCCAGCGGCTCCAGTTCGCCCTTCAGGCGCTCACCGCGACCATCGACGATGCGCTTCTTGAAGGTTCCATAGACCTCCTCCATCGACTTGCGGACGAGCGCCTCCTCCTCCTCGCTGAATCCCTTGGTCATCGACATCGCATCGGCGTGCTCGCCGCGCTTCACCGAGTGGGTCGTGATCCCCATCTTCTCCATCGCTTCAGCGACGACGAGCTTCATGCCCACCACGCCGATCGAGCCGGTGATCGTGCCGGGCTCGGCGAAGATCCGGGCGGCGCCGGCGGAGATGTAGTAGCCGCCGCTCGCGGCAACCCCTCCCATCGAGACCGCCAGCGGTCGTCCGGTCGACTTCCACTCGTCGGTCACCTCCCACAGGACTTCGGAGGAAAGCGCCGAACCGCCGGGTGAATCGACCCGCAGCACCAGCGCCTTGGCATGCTCGTCCTTGAGCAGCTTGACGATGGCCTTCCGCACGGGTGCCACCGAGGCATCGGAAATGCCACCCTGCATCGCCACCACGGCGACGTAGTCGCTCTTCGAGTCGGCATCGTCGGCCGACGACATGAGCAGCTTGAACACGTCGAAGATGTTGTCGACATCCGGCCCGTCGAGATCCGGCAGGGCATACTCGCGGTCGAACTTCGCCTCGGCGTACTTTTCCCGCAGCATGGCGTTGAAGTCGGTGCGGTGCTGGCGGTCGTCGATCAGGCCCGCCTGTTTGGCGTCGTCGACGTTGAACGTACCGCGGTCGATCATCTCGAGGACCTTGGCCCGGTCGATTCGGCGTCCTGAGGCGACGTCATCAACGATTTCCGAGAAGATCCCGTCGATCAGTTCCTCGGTCTGCTTCGCCGCGAACTCGCTCGGGCCGGTGCGGTAGAACTCCTCGCCGAAACTCTTGAAGTCGCCGATGTGGACGACCTCGGCCTCGAGCCCGGCCTTGTCGAGCATGCCCTTGAAATACATCGACTCGGCGTGGATCCCGGAAAAGTTCACCGCGGCTTCGGGCATCAGCACGAACCGGTTCGCGGCCGAGCCGAGCAGGGCGGTCTTGTTGTTGAAGTAGTCGCTGTAGATCCAGACATCCTTGCCGGCCTCGCGGGCGTCGATCAGGTGGCGCCGCAATTCCTGGATCTGCGGCAGGGTCAGCATCGCGCCGTCGGCATCGAGCACGATCGCCTGCACCGCTTCATCCGCGGCGGCCTCGCGGAAAGCCACGGAGAGATCGTGGAAGGTCAGCGGCCGCTCGGCGTCGAGATTCATCGACAGCATCGAGGCCTCCGCCCGCCCGTTCTCGGATAGGGTGCCCTCGAGGTCATAGACGGCGACGATGGGTTTGCCGGCCGCGGCGGCGAGGGCGGCGGAGGCGAGGAATGGCAGCAGGGTTCTCATGAGATCTCGGAAATTCAAACGGGAAGCGAACTCATAGCGCGGATCCGTCGATCTTCCAGCCGGGAAATCCGCGATGCCCCCTCCGCCCGGGCTCTGGGTCCGCAACACGGATACACCACCGATGGGCGCATCCGCCTGCTGTGTCATGAGAGCGGCACCAACCGCCCCCATGTCGTCGCCCTTCATCCCGACGAGTTCCTGCGCCGCTGGCTCATCCATGTCCTGCCCAAGGGATTCGTGCGGGTGCGCCACTTCGGATGGATGAGCGGCGCGGCCCGCAAGACGCGCCTGCTCGTCCGCGCCCTGGTCTGCGGCCAGCTCGACGAACCCGTGCCTGTCCTTCCCGACCCCCCCCGTCCCGCGATGCGGGCACTGCGGCGCGGAGATGAAGCTCATCGCCACCATCCGCCCGCGCGGACCGCCCCGAACATGACTCATCCCAAGCCACGCAAGACCCCGACAAAGGACCAGCCACCTGCGGCCTCTGGGAACGTGCGTCCACTCACTCCGGTTTCCACCGTACAAACCTCTCCTCGGAAGCCGCCATCGCTCGGAATTGCCCGACCAGCGCCATGCACGGACCCTGCGCCTGCGGCGCAAAGACCGTGGCCCCCGCCGACGGCTTCATGGGCCACTTCAAATCCGGGTCGCCACCGCAAGTGCCTGAATTTCAGGCATGAATCGAATCCGCATAGGTCTCAATCATCCCGCTGACCCCCACAAGGCCGGGCTCGTCCAACAACGGATAGCTGTGAGGCAAGCTCACCAGCTATCTTTGGGGTTGGGCTTGTCGATTCATCAGTGGATACCGGAGAGCTCTTCAAGTGTTTCCCGAATGGATGTCCAGTGCCGCTCCGTCCTCTCCCCGAGAGTCAGAGTTGTCGAGACAACCTGCTCTGCGCCATCTTCTCCGCTGAAAGAGACTCGCAAATCATAGCGGCCCGCGCGCATCTTGAAGCTCTCGCGACTCGCGTCGATCTCTTCAAGATCATGGACGCGCGGGGACCAGAATACAATGCGTGCAGATCCCCCACCGCGGTAGTCAGCCTCTGGGACACGATCCGCATCTTCCCACCCGCCTTCATTGAAGCGATACTGGATCTTGGTGCACTCAAGCGTGACAGCTGATTTACCCCATCTCTCGTTCGGAACATCAATCCAAACTCGAAACAACCGCTTCATTCCGTACCGGCTCTGATCATACTCGGCAGCAGTACCGAGTGACAGAATCACTCTATGTTGGAGCACATCAAAGCTGGAGTCCCCGTAAACGGGGTAGGCCTTGATCGGAGCCTCCGGAAGGGGGACGAAAAACAGGATCACCGGCACCAAGACCGCTGCGAGGCAGCCCATACTACAGGTGCCACCTCCTCGCTTTTGATGGGTGGGTCTTGGGTCCCACTTCTTGAACTCCGCCTCGTGCATCTGATTTGCTGCCCAACGTCCGAGGTGTGGCAGCGGCTATTGGGAGCGCACCTCCGAAACAGGGTTAAGGGTTGAAGTAAACAGGGTCATTTCGACTCGGAGCGAGTAGCTGCTTGTCCACCACCGCCTTGTGTATGCCCATCACGGGTTGGAACCAAAGGGGGTTCAAGTCCCCCGTGTGATGAAACGATGAAAGAAGAAAGCACTACCAGAAGCCAACTGCGTGAGGGTGACCGAGCG
>JAKZES010000118.1 GCA_022548915.1 Verrucomicrobiaceae bacterium E54 | reverse complement strand
CAGGTCGAACCGGCCCGCCCGGATCGATCCGCTCCCTGACGCCCTCAAAACGACCTTCAAAAAACCCCTTGCCAAGCTCTGGTACTACTGACCCCAGACTTGGGTGCTTTCCATCGCCCCCGGCAGCTTCGCGCCCTGCGAGGGCGGTAGCGTCGAGGCGACTCCGGTCGAAGCGTCGGCCGACACCCGCACGACGCCGCTCGGCATCGAGGCCGGCACCTCCGGGGCCCAGACCATCCGTCCCGATGCCGACATCCTGCTGGTGGCCGGTGCCGGTTGGACGAAGAAGCAGGCCGACGGCCAGGTCCACGTGGACACCGCGGCCGATCTCATCCTCGACTTCGTCGAAACGAACCGCGCCTCGCTCGGCAGCTCGAAGTCGATGGTCGACCTCGCGTCCGAAGGCCAGGCCGTCCTGCCCTTCCTCACGCACCTGCACCAGATCGGGCAGACCGGATCCAGCCCGCGGCACACGAAGGGCCTGGCGACCTGCTGCCACGGCGAGGAACCGCACGCGGTCGGCTGGCGTTTCATCAACGAACGCCGGGCGATCAACACCGACGCCGCCTGCGGCTGGGCCCAGGGCAAGGCCGACGTCCTCTACGTCGCCGACGCCTTCGAGGTGATGCGCAAGGTCAACGAACGGTTGAAGTAGACCTGCAGGATCACTTGGATTCCGATGCTCTCAGGCTACTTCAGAACAATCCGGTAGAATTTGCGCGGTGAGGCGGTGGCCGGGACCATGTAGGTCGTCATGTTGCCGGGATTGGCGGCAGGGACGTCAGGATCGACGACAGTAGACCAGTCGCTCAGGTCGGGGCTGCTTCGGATCTCGAAGGAGGCACCGGGTTGCGACGGCCAGATGAGGTTGATAGATCCATCCAGCTGAGGCACTCCGCGGAGGAAAAAGAAGCTGTTTGGGTCCAGAGGCTCGGTGCCAAGCTGCGCTTCTTCACCGTCGGTGGCATTGTCGCCGTCACTGTTGTCGTTGTCGGGATTCGTCTCGCCGGCATCGACCAGTCCGTTGAGATTCGGGTCCTCATCGCGGTCATCGATGCCGTCGCTGTCGAGGTCGATGCCGGAGTTGTTCGGAATCGAGACGACGTTGCCCGCCGGAGCGATCGAGCTGATCGTGGGCAGCAGGATTCCCGCCGGACCCCACTCGGCGTCGAGCTTTTGGGCCAGGCGGCGGGCAAGGGCCATGGCGGTTTCCGGTTGGCTGGCGGCGAGGTTGGTGCTCTCCGTCGGATCGGTTGCGAGGTTGTAGAGTTCGTGCGTGTTGTTTTCGAAGTTGTAGATCAGCTTCAGGTCATCCTGCCGGATCCATGAGAAGAAGTCGCTGCGGTGCTCGTGGGGGTAATGGACCACGATCTCCTGCGGGCGGTGGGTGCCCGGGGTGCCGGACAGGTAGAGGAGCAGGCTGTGGGAGTCTTCGCCGAAGTCCGCCGGCGCCGGCAAGCCGGCGAGATCTAACAGGGTGGCCGGGATGTCCCAGGTGGTGACAATGTCGGTTTCGATGCTGTTGGCGGGAATCGGCAGGGTCTGTTGGAGTGGATTCCCGGCATCCGGAACTGCCCAGGTGGCGATGAACGGCACGCGGGCACCACCTTCCCACTTCGAGGCCTTCTTGCCGCGCATCGGCCAGTCATTGAACGGTGCGCTGGGCAAGCCGTCCTGGGTGGTTGCCGGACTGTCGGAGCCATTGTCGCCGAGGAAGATGATGAGCGTGTCCTCGGCCACGCCGAGGTCGATGAGTTTCTGGCGGATCTCGCCGACCGCGATGTCCATGCCCTCGATCATGGTGGCGAACTTGGCGTGGTTGCCGCCGCTACCGCCGACCGCGCCCGAGTAGTCGCCGGTGGCGTCCGGGTTGGTGGTGAAGGGTGTGTGAACCGCGTAGAAGCTCATGTTCAGGAAGAAGGGCTGTCCTTCATTCACGGCATTCTGGATCGCTGAACTAGCCTCAAGGGTGAGTGCCTTGGTTAGATAAACGCTGGAGCTGTCGTAGGCATCCAGACCGGGAACCCCATAGCCACCCGCGCCGATGTAGCGCGCCGGCTGTCCTTTCTCATTGCCGGCGATGTTCACGTCAAAGCCGTAGTCGAGCACGTTCTTGCTGCTGTTCCCGAAGTGAGCCTTGCCGCAGTGGATGGTGCGGTAGCCGATCGATTGAAGTTGCCGGGGCAGGGTGGCCTCGGAGGTGGGCAGACCGCTGATCCGCCAGTTCGTTGGCGATCCGGGGTCGTTGGCACCAACCCAATCGGTCACTCCGTGGCGGGCGCTGGTCCGTCCGGTGAGAAGCCCGCAGCGCGTCGGACTACAGACGGTCTGGGCGTAGGCCGTGGTGAAGCGCATGCCGGTGGCTGCGAGCGTCTCCATGTTCGGGGTCTGATAGAAATTGTTGAAGTTGTAGCTGACCGGCTGGTCGGCACCATCGAGCAGGAAAGGCACCGAGGTGTCGTGTACGCCCATGTCATCGACGAGGAAGATGACGATGTTCGGGCGTTGACCAAGGCCCAGCAGGGCATTCGCCATGGAGCGGCCGAGTTTGAGCTGCGCCGTGGCGTTGAGGTGGACTTCGTCCGTGTCGCGGTGGCCGTCCACCTCCTGTGCATGAGTCGGATAGCCGACGCTGTTGGTCGGAACGGATTGCGTGTTGGGGATGGAGTGGGTCGCCCCGGAACCTTCGTCCGCATCGAGAATGGCCTGCCGCACCAGGTCGCGACCAGGGAAGCGGGCCTGCACGTCGCCACCGTCCGGGGCGTAAGGCAGCACCTGGCCCGGCACGAAGCGAATCCCCTCGGGCGCGGCATAAGGCGCGAACTGCTCGCGAATCCGCGACACGAAATGAGCGAGATTGGCCCCGTAGTCATCGGCGCTGGTCGAGGATTCCGCCACGTTGAGGCCGTCCTTGGCGTCCTGTTCCCCCTGTTGCCAGCACATGCCGTGGATGACCGGCTGCCAACCCTCCGCCTCGAGCGCCGCCAGTCCGTTGCTGACCGTGTTGACGAAGCCCGTGAACTGGGGACCCCAGTTAGCGGTGTCGGCGGCATTCGCACCTGGCTTCCATCCGAGCTCGAGGCTGGTCCCGCCGTCGGCATACTTGATCAGCGCGATCGGAGTGCCGGGACGGAGATCGCGCAACCGCTCGCCAATCCCAATTTCCGGCCCGAACTCGTTGCCGTTGGAGCCAGGCGGTCGAAGAGTCACCCATTGATTGGCGATGTTTGAGGAAACCGCGGTGCCTGCGGCATAAAGCCGAATCTCGGGAATGGACAGGAGTTCCGGAGGCAACTTCGAGCTGCGTGCGATTCCCTGCATGTTCGATTGGCCGCCCAGCAGATAAACGTGGATTTCGCCCAAGCTCGTATTGGTGGCCGTTGCTTGCGCCGTCACCTGGTTTCCTCCACGGGTGGCCGTCAGGGTCCATGTTGTGGTGTCGGATGGTCTCACCACCAGGCTGCCGCTGGCTGCAACTGCGCCGATTCCCTGGTTGATGCTCACCGAGTCGGCGTCGCTTACATCCCACGACAGGGTGACATCCGTTCCTTCGGTGAACTGTTCGGGACTCGCGGTAAAGCTGTGGATCGTCGCCTGTGGCCCCGAAGGGGGCGTGATGCTCATCGCGTTGAAGGTCGCGCTGATCGAGCCCGCAAGGCTGTTGTTCGATCTACTGAAATCGAATACAATCACGCCGCTGGCATCCGAGGTCACGCTGAAGTCGAGCACCGTTCCGGAGTTGCTCAAGGTGTAGGTCGGGCTGGCGGAGGTGCCGGTGGTCACCGTGATGACACCGTCCTGGCCGTTGCTTGCCCT
>JAKZES010000117.1 GCA_022548915.1 Verrucomicrobiaceae bacterium E54 | reverse complement strand
CCCCTCCAGATTCCCAAAGATGCCGATTCGGAGATCGGCGGTCCTCTTGAGCCGTCCTTCCGGAAAAGGAAAACGCCGGGCCCGACTGGCGGACCCGGCGTTGGAATTCAGGTTCGATCGTCGATCACTCGGTGGCGAGGAGTCGTCCGAAGAGCTTGCCTCCGATGGCGTTGCCGGCCGACGGGATGGTCGCGGTGACGTCGAGTGTGCCGGTTCCGGTGACCGTGAAGTCCACGCCCTCCACGGTAACGCCGGTGCCACTGTCCGGCACGAGGGCGGCCGGTGACAGCGGGCCCCACGGATCGGTCGCGCCGAGGTCGCCGCTGTGCTGCACACTGAGGGCGGCGGTGCCGCGGCTGGCCGAGTCGAGCATCTGGAAGGTCATCACCAGCCCGCCGCTGCCGTTTTCAGTGGCGGTTGGCAGCTTGTCGTTGGCATCGACGTCGGGATTGGCGGCGCCGAGCAGGAAGGCCATGCCGTTGTCGATGCCGTCGCCGTTCTTGTCTTCATCGAAGCCGAGATTGGAGCCGGTTGTGCCAACCCAGGTTTCAAAGGGCGATCCGCCCGGGGTGCCGACAATCTTCACGATGTTCGCGGTGGCGTAATCCAGTGAGTAGCCGGCAGGCAGGCTCGAGCTGGCGAAGGTGCCTGAGTAGGACCCGCCGCCGGTGGCATCCACCAGGATGTATTCGGTTTCAGTGGGGGTGCCGAGGACCTCGCATGTCATCCCCGAGATGTCGATCGATCCACCCGAGGTGACGACCTGGTCAATCGAGGCCCCCGAGATGTTGAAAGTCAGGGTGCCGGAGCCCTGCACGTTGCCGCCCTGGACGTCCATGGTGGCATCAGCGAGCGAGCCGTTGATCACCAGGCGACCGGCCTGGTGGGTCGTGCCGCCGGCGTAGGTGTTGGCACCGTTGAGGTAGATCTCGGACTGGCCGTTGGTCGCATTGGTGATCAGGCCACCGTTCTGAACGGCGGACTCGATGATGAGATCGGGAGTGCCCCGGTTGTTGCCATTATGCGTGAAGGTCTGCGTGGTATTATTGAGATCCAAGGTGTCCACGGAGACGCGCCCCCCGCCATCGTTGTGGGAGTCCAAAAGGATCCCGTTGGTCAGCGTGAGGACGGCACCGCCGACGGTGTCCTCAACGGTTCCCTGCTGTCCGCCATTATTGCTGCCAAGTTGCAGGTTGCCGATCGTCACGCTGTTGCCGTTGAGGTTCAACCTGGCAGTGCCCCTGGTATCAACCTTCACATCGGCACCAGTCGGGATTGCCGTGCTTGATCCCAAGGTTACGACGCGTGCATTCTGCTCTTGGAAACCGACCCAAAGGTAGCCGGTGAAGCTGTTGGTGCCGCTAAGCGTCATGTCGCCGTTATGGATCGTCACATTCCGGATCGATGCCGGAATGTCGCCCGCATAGTCCGGTGTGCCGCTCGGTTCAAGGATCAGGTCGACGTTTCCGGAAAAGCTCGTGGTGCTGGTGCCCGGACCGGTGCCGCTCAGAAGTCCACCGAGCGAGCCCGCACCGGAGCTTGCGGTGGAGAAGCGGGGGGAGTCGCCGATGTCAACCCACAGGCCGGATCCGTCGTTGAAGGCATGGTTTCCGGTGGAGGGCATCTGGTCGGCCCGGTCGTATCGGATCCATCCCCCGTTGACGGTGGTGCCACCATCATAAGTGTTGGCGACGTCACCGAAAACAAGTGTGCCTCCACCGGTCTTGACCAAGCTGCCTCCGCCCGCAGTATCCGAGAGGCCTGCATTGATTCCTCCCAATGCTTGGATTGGGTTTTTGTAATCGGGGCCATTCCCGCCATTCACCCAGATCGTCCGGGCGCTGCCGTTGAGGTCGAGCCCGTTCTGCAGATATGCCTGGCCGTAGATGCTGGGACCGTTGTTGTCGCCGAGCGGGGCACGCAGGCGGAATGAGGTCGGGTTGAAGTGGGTGCTGCCCCACTGCAGGACGGAATTGCTGGCACCGATTCTCCAGTTGGAACCGCCGTTGCCCGCGCCGAAGCCGCTGTCACCAAAGATCTGGATTTGGTCGGTGCCCGTGCCCAAGCCGTTGGGGAAAATTGTCGTCGCGCGGTAGTAGTCGGTCAGCATCCCGTTGTTCAGAGCCACGTTGCCGGAGCCCAGGTTGTTGGAGATCAGAACGACACCGTCGTTGACAATGAGCTGGTCGGCGGGAGTGGGCATCTCTCGAATATTGGCGAGGCCGGAGCTATTCATAATGAGGTCGCCGAGATTGCTGCCTGTGCCTTTCAAGTAGAAATTGCCGGTGCCGTCGAAAGTCAGATCGTTGCCGCCGTAGTCCAGTCCACCATCGGACCTCAGCGTCCAAGTCGTGTTGTTCAACCACGTCTGGGTCCCACCCAAGATGGTTGGGCTGACGAGTCTCACGGGGCCGGCTCCCGCGTTCATCACGATGCCGTTGCTCAGAGTGAGTGCCTGGCCGGAGCTTCCCATCCCGTAATACCGATCACTCCGGTTCGAGGTGAAGTTGTTGAAGGTCAGTGTGTTGGCCGTCGTGGGACTGTCCAGCGTGACCGTGACGCCGTCGCCGATACTTCCGCCGCTGCCGAACACGGCGTCGTCACCGGATGTCCAGGTTGCCGGGCTGGGAACACCGTCCAGCCACTGGTTCGCACCGAGCCAGGCTCCGTTGCCATCGGAGGCCGTGCCGTCGGCATCGTGGTCCCAAGTGAGGGTGGCGGCATGGGCGAGGGTGAGGGAGGCTGTTGCCATGAGGCTTAGCCGGATTGGGAGGCTGGATTTTGATTTCATGGATTATTCTGAGTTTGATTTTGGGTTGATCAATTGAGTCAGGATTTGTCGAACGACATACCGCAAGACTGACGACCATCCGACATGAACCGCGGGCCGGGGTCGATGGGAAATGGGCTTGCCGACCAGCCTCCGATTGAGCTAGTTGACTTTATGGATTTTCTTAGCATCACGGGGCAGGTGGCCGCCCGGCTGCGCCGGGATCTGCGCGAGGGCCGGTGGAGTCACAGCATGCCGGGCATCAGCTGGCTGGCGGACGATCTGGGGGTCAGCCGCAAGACGGTCCAACTCGCCCTGGAGCAGCTGGAGAGCGAAGGAATCCTGGAGAACCAGGGAAGGGGGCGAAGCCGGCGCATCGTCGCCTCGGCGCTTCGGAGGCCTCCCACAGCTCTCAGAATTGCCATTCTCGACTACGACCCTCCGTCGCGGCTGGAGCCCTACATGATCGATCTTCAACATCGGCTGAAGGAATCGGGGTATCGTGTCATCGACCCGCCCAAGACGCTGACGGAACTGGGGATGAATGTCGGACGGGTCAGCCGCATGGTCCGGCAAACGGAGGCCGACGCCTGGATTGTCGGCTCCGCCGGGAAGTCGGTGCTGGAGTGGTTCGTCGGGCAGGAGGCGTCGGCCTTCGCGCTTTTCGGACGCCGGAGATCGCTTCCGATCGCGGGGGTCGGGCCTGACCATGAGCAGGCCGGGCGCGAGGTGGTCCGGCGCCTGATCGAGCTCGGGCACCGGCGGATCGTCACGCTGGTTCGAGCCAGCCAGCGGGTCGGCGGGCCGAGTCTGGTGGAACGGGCGAAGTTTGCTGAGATGGAGCGGCATGGACTCTCCACGGGTGCCTACAATTTGCCCGAGTGGGAAGACAACGCCGACGGATTTCACCGGATGCTGGACGAACTCTTCCGAATCACCCCGCCGACGGCGTTGATCATCGACGAGCCGTTTCTTTTTCATGCGGCGAAGGAGCACCTGGCGCAACGCGGCATCCTGGCGCCGAGGAATGTGTCGCTGATCTGCTCGGATCCCGATCCGACCTTCGTCTGGTGCCGCCCCACGGTGGCGCACATCCGCTGGGATCATGGTCCGGTGATCCGCAGAATCCTGCGCTGGGCCTCGAACATCGCGGAGGGGAAGGCCGACCGGAGGCAGACCCTGACCCCGGCGGAGTTCGTCGAGGGAGGCACGGTGGGACCGGTGCCGGGGTGAGGAGATGGAAGTGCCAATGGGAGATGGGGCCGCGCGGGGCCACCCACCGGCCAATTTCCGGGATACCTCCGGGATCGTGGATGGTGGCGGCGGAT
>JAKZES010000116.1 GCA_022548915.1 Verrucomicrobiaceae bacterium E54 | reverse complement strand
CCAGCTCCCGCGCGCCCCGGACCCCAGAGGAATGCCCCTGTAGAACCGCGAGGCATTGCCCGCTTTGCCCGTCCCACAGGCGCAGCGTCTTGTCCTCCGACCACGAGAGGATACGGCCGTCAGCCAGTTCCTGCGCGCCCCAGACCAGTGAGGAATGCCCCTCTAGAACCGCGAGGCATTGCCCTTTCTGCGCGTCCCACACGCGCAGAGTCTCGTCATCCGACCACGAGAGGATCCGGCCGTCGCCTAGCACCTGCGCGCCTCCGACGGAAGCGGAATGCCCCTCCAGAACGGCGAGGCATTGCCCACTCTGCCGGCCCCACAAGCGCAGCGTCTCGTCTTCCGACCACGAGAGGATCCTGCCGTCAGCCAGCTCCTGCGTGCCTTTGACCCATGAGGAATGCCCCTCCAGAACCGCGAGGCATTGCCCACTCTGCCGGCTCCACAAGCGCAGCGTCTCGTCTTCCGACCACGAGAGGATCCTGCCGTCAGCCAGCTCCTGCGCGCCCCTGACCAAAACGGAATGCCCCTCTAGAACCGCGTGGCATTGCCCGCTCTGCCAGTTCCACAAGCGCAGCGTATCGTCCTCAGACCAAGAGAGAATACGGCCACCAGACAGCTGCTGTGCCCCCAACACGGTTGATGAATGCCCCTCCAGAACCGCGAGGCACGGGTCCTTCCCGGCATTGGCCAGCCGCGGCACGCGCCGCAGCCAGAGCCAGCCGCAGCGGCCTTCCGCCAGCCACTTGTCGGCGGCAAGGGTCAGCGGGCTGTCGTCGGCGTGTTCGACGGCGAGCTGGAGGAGAATCTTGTGCGCGGGCCATTCGTCATTCCCGCGCCTCAGGATGTGTGCCCTCTCCCGGAAAAAGTTGGACCAGGGCTCGATCTGCTTCACCACTTCCCTTGGTGCCTCATGAGAAACCATTCCTAAATCCTTGAGAGCGCCTTCGAGAAGACCCACGCGGAGTTTGTGCAGGAGGAATGGGAAATTGCGGAGGAATCCCGCTGCCTGTATATATTGACCTGCCTTGGTGAGATGAAACACGCACTCGGAAAAACCGCGAATGTCGTTCGTTTCCCATTCTTTCTGCGGATCAGTTCCTTTGGCGCAGGTCGTGAAATAGTCCGCCATTTCGCGGTGCATGTCGCTTGGCTCCGCTTGCGAGCCGTATTGCTCCATCACCGCCCGGAGCAGTTGACCGTGGAAGAAGTCGAGTTGTCCGCCGCGCCGCAGGAGATACCGGCGCAGGCCCCTCTCGATCAGCAGCGAGGTGGCTGCGGCGTCCGAGCCGAGTTTGCGGGCGAGCAGGTCGGCCAGTTCCTGGCTAGCCATGCCGATTCGGCCGTGTGCCAGATAGAGGCACCACCATTGCACGGCCTCGGCACCGAACACTTCCAGCCGTTGCAGCACCCAGCGGAACAGGGCCACAGTGTCGGGATGGGCCGTAGCCATGGAGGCGAGCAGTTTCGGCACCGTCTCGTTCATCTCATTTCCGCCCAGCGTCCGAAGTTCGCCCAGCATCACGAGCAGATAGAGTGGGTTGCGCGTTTGCTGCGTTGCACAGATTGTCTCCACATGCGGGGTGTCGAGTTCCTTGCAGTATTCCCGGAGATACTCGACGACGATCATCCGCACATCCTCCTCCGTCAGAGGTTCGAGTGGAACGCGCAGGGGTGTCGGTTCGCGCGCGGAGAGCGAACGCATCACTATCTTCTCAGGACTCTCCTCTGGCGCCTCCGGATCATCGATGCAGCTGACGACTATCCGCACACTCGGACCGAGTCGCTGCGGCAACCAGTTCAAGTCATGACCATCGGAAAGTTGGTTGAGCGCGTCGAGCAAAAGCACGATGCACCTTTCGCCCGCGTAATCACCAAGACACTTGGCGAGGCGCAGGCACTGGCTGTTGAAATCCTGCTTAGGCTCTTCGCCTTCTTTCTGCTCGTCCGCCAGCCACTCGATGCCGCTGCGGTCGAGTTCGGCGAGCAAACGGCCGACCAGCGCGTAGGCGCTTGCCGAGCGTTCCGTGGCCCCGACGAAATGAGTAATTTGAAAAGTCGAGGGTTCAAGGTTTAGAGTTGAGAGCTTTGCGAGTAGCGCGGACTTGCCTTGGCCGGGCATCGCAGCGACGACGGCGAGCCGAGGCTCATCGTCGTCGGCAGGATCGCGGATAAAGGCGGTGAGTTTCTGTAATTCTTCTTTGCGGCCTTGGAACCAGCGTAGGCGCGAGTCGGCGAAGACGCTCATCTGCTCGCGCTCCGCATCTAGCGGATCCTTGGGCGGTGGTTTGGCAAGCGTGACGATCTTTTCCCATAACTCGTGCGGCACCGGGAGCGTCTCGTTGGCATATCGCGGGTCGTTCTCGGGGTCTGTGCCGAGCACCTGACGCCACACATCCTTGCTGACGTAGCGTTCGTCGCGCAACACACCGGACCAGAGGTCGTCCAACACACGGCGGCCAAACTCCTCCATCCCGAAGAAATCAGTCCCTGTCCACTCGCATGGATAGTCCCAAACCGGGCGTTCGCTGGCCCGGACTTCCTCCTTGAGGCGCTCCAACTTTTTCAGCAAGGGCGGAGGATCCACGTATTCGGTGGCGGTGGCGGGTGCCTCGCGAGCGCGTAGATAGAAATAGCTGCGTCGCTTCAGCTGGCTGGTGAGCACGGCATGGCGTATTTCCATGTCCGTGATCGATCGCATCTCTTCCTTTTGGCGTTGGCGATCTTCCTCGGACTTCAAGTGCCCGGGATCCGGCACCCAACCGTAGCGCTGGCCGAGCATACAGAGGAAGAACGGTTCCACGCGGTCGATCCATTGTCGGCAGTATTCCCAGGAATTGGCCGTTTCGCCATCCGCATCCTTCGCCGGCACGCCCCAGCGCAGATCGACGTCGAAGAACTCCAACCCCAACCTTTCCAAGCGCTCTCGCAACTCTGGGAAAACGACGGTGACCAGATGGTCCCTTTCGGCATGCATATCCCGAAAGGTGCTACTAATAAATACCCGGACTGTTTTCCACGCAGAGTTCATCGCTCACCTCCAATCGGGCACCCGACCCCGCTCCGTCCCGCGACTGCGGGATCGCGGAAGGTCGAGAAGATGAGTACGCGGACTTTGTGCGAGTCGTTTTGTGTCTCCAGCATTGGCTTACTCCATCTCCCGGGTTTTCAGGTTGCGGATCAAGTCCTCGACTCGATCTTCAAGTGGGCCGGTCGTAAGATCGAAGCACTGGATGTTGGCGAGTTGCGGTGGGAAGGACTCCTGCGCCAATGGGGAGATGACTACTGGAATGACGTTGCTTTGCTGTGATTCCTCCGCACGTTGGAGGGCATATTCGGTTTCTTGTTTGCAAAATTCGCTGGTCAGGGATGCGGGACTTAGCAGGACAAGCACGAAGCCCCGCGCGATCGCCTCATCAATGGCCGAGTAAAACGCAGTATTCCAATAGCCTCCGCATGGAATCTCGGATTGCTTCCATACAGCGTAGTCGTGCTGCTCCAGCGTATGACGAATCCGCTGCACTGTAGCCTCGTCCTTTCGTCCGTAAGAGAGAAACACCGTGGCACGCTTGAGGAGGCGGTCCAGCTTGTGAAACTGCGGCTCCAGCGGCAACGAAAGATCAATGATTTCCCGTGGCTTCCCCAGAGATTCGACCAATGCCACCTCCTCGTGGACGTATTTCGACGCCTTGGCGTTTGGGCTTTCACAAAGAACGAAGAAGTTACGAGCCTTGATCTCATCCGCGATCAGTTCGGGTAAACGCGCATCGTCGTCGCTCAGGCACTTGAGAAAGAATAGGAGTGGGCTCGCGCCCTTCTTTTCAAGGTAGTTCCGAATCTCGCGGACCTTCCCCAAGTCGCGGTGCGAGTGGGAGACGAAAATCCAAGCGCCGGAATGCCGTTGTGCCTGAGTCATGCTTTGCCCTGGGTTGTTGAATTGGACAATGGGTTCTCGCCTGCTGGTTGGGCGGACATCACCTTTTTCACCACTTCGTCAATCTGCCATGACAACTCCATCGCCCGATGAGCCAAGCTGAAGGCGCAAGAATCGTAATATACTTCTCGGCATTAACTTTTCGGATTCTCGAACAGCTGGAAGTTCTCGGTAACCAGGCTTTGAAGGCATGCACGATTTTCGCCGCTGAGC
>JAKZES010000115.1 GCA_022548915.1 Verrucomicrobiaceae bacterium E54 | reverse complement strand
GCGTAGGACGGGTTTGAAGACCGGTTGCTGGTGCGATATCCGTCGGTGCCGATGATGTTGTCACCGTCGATGTCCAGCGTCTTGGCGGGCGTGGTGTTGCGCCAGCCAACCGTTGGATCGTCGTTCTTCGTCTCCATATTGTCCTGGGTGCCGACGAAGGTGATGGCGGCGGTCGTGGCGCTGCTGGAGGTGGTAAAGCTCCAGGTGCCGTTGCTCAAAAACCCGGCGAAACTGTTGCCTGCGAGGTCATCGATGGCGGTGTCGTCGATTTCGACGTAGTAGGTGGTCGCGAGCGCGAGGTCGGAAGACGGGTTCAGAGTGACGGTGGCCCCGGAGAGGGTGAGGCCACTCGGCGGACTCGCCACATCGAAGCTTTCGATCGGTGCGCCACCGCCGGACTGAAGCAGGCGGATCCCACCGGTGCCGAAGGCGATGTTTTCGCCGAAGGTGATGACCAGATTGGCGCCCACAGGAACGCCGGTCGCACCATTGTTAGGATTGAGCGTGCTGATCGTGGGGAGCGTGGTGTCGGGCACGAAGGTGGTGAAGCGCCAGGTGCCGTCGGCGGTGAAACCTGCGAAGCTGTTGCCAGCGAGGTCGTCGATTGCGGTGGCGTCAATCTCGACATAATAGGTGGTCGCTGGCGCGAGGTCGGCGGTAGGATTCAAGGTGACCGAGGAACCGGAGAGCGTGAGGTTGGGCGGCGGGTTCTCCACATCGAAGCTTTCGATCACTGCGTTGTCGGACTGACGGCGAAGGCGGATCGCTCCAGTGCCGAACGCGACGTTTTCGCTGAAGTTGATGACCAGGTTGGAGCTGTAACTGATTCCCGTGGCCGTGTGCGTGGGGTTGAGCGAATTGATGGTCGGCCGGGTGGTATCGACGGATACGCTGGTGAATCTCCAGGTGCCGTCTCCGCTGAATCCGGAAAAACTGTTGCCGACGAGGTCATCGATGGCGGTGTCGTCGATTTCGACATAGTAAATGGTCGATTCGGCTAGGTCGGCAGACGGATTGATGGTGACGGTGTTTCCTGAAAGTGTCAGACCTGCCGGAGGGCTTGCCACATTGAAGCTTTCGATCAGAGTTCCGCCGGACTGCAGCAAGCGGATGGCTCCGGTGCCGAAGGCGACGTTTTCATTGAAGGTGACCGACAGGTTTGAGGCGAGGGCCACGCCGGTCGCGGTGTGGGCGGGGCTGAGCGTCTGGATTTCAGGAGGGGTTTCATCCTCAGCTGCGGGACTGGCGGAGAATTGAATTTCAGATAAGGCGACCCCATTGCCGCCGCTCCAGTTGGTGTTGGCCTCAAAACGGATGTGGCGGACCTCTGTGATTGGCAGAGTGGTGCCTGTGGCTGTGGCGAGGTCGAAACCGGTGTTGGGGGAGCCGGCGGCGGGAAGTTCCAATGATGCGCCTCCGAGTCGGGTCCAGTTACCGCTGCCGGTTCCGCCCGGAATGGCCACGTTGGAGAAATAGATGTCCACGGAGCGCAGGTCGAAATTCCAGACGTGGATGGAGCCGAGCGTGTGGCTGGCACCAAGATCCCACTGAAACCATTGGTCCTCGACAGGGTTGTAGATCGTGGTGGGTGCCAGGCAGTAGGTTCCCACAGCACTGCCGTGCTCGCCTCCACTCAGGCCGCTGCCATCGATCGACTTATCCGGCGTGCCACGGGCGGTTCCATCCGAATTGAAGTCGGTGCGCGAGGCCGTGGCGGTGATTTCCGAGCCGTCAATGACGGGCGCGGCGGTGGTGAGGGCCCATGCGCCGCTGCCGTTAAGCCCCCCAAAGCTGTTTCCCGCATGGTCGTCGATGGCTGCGGCATCGATCTCGAGGTAGTAGCCTGTGGAGGGGGCGAGGTCGGATGTTGGATTAATGGTCAGGGTTCCACCGGAGATGCTGAGGTTGGCCGGGGGGCTGGCGACGTCATAGCTTTCCACCAGGGTGCCTCCGGTGGTGAGGCGCAGCTCGATGTTACCGGTGCCCAAGGCGATATTTTCGGAAAAGGTGATGCTCAGGTTCTGGTTGATTCTGACATTGTTGGCACCGTTGGCCGGGTTCAGTGCTTTGAGGGTGGGAGCACTGACATCGCCCGCCGAGGTGGTGAAGCTCCAGGTGCCGTCGCTGCTGATGCCTGCGTAGGGGTTGCCCGAGTGATCGACGATGGCGGTGGCAGCGATCTCAATGTAGTAGCCGGTCGAAGCTGCCAGCAGGCTGCTCGGGTCGATTGTCAAAGTGTTACCCGAGAGGGTCAGATTGGTTGAAGGGGCTGCCACATCGTAGCTCTCCACCAAGGTGCCACCGGTCTGGCGGAGGGTGATGTCGCCCGTGCCGAAGACCACCTCTTCATCGAAGGTGATGCTCAGGTTGGCGGTCGGTTCGACCGCAGGCGCCGTGTGCACCGGACTGAGCGTGTCAATCTGAGGGGCACTTGCGTCCACCGGTAAAGAATTCAGATAGGCCTGGCCGAAGGCATTACCCAGCGCCACCAGCCCGGTTCCGGTAAAGTGGATGTTGTCGCCCGAAATATCGAAAGAATCCGTATCGATCAAATAGGCGTTGGGATCGGCCGCGGCGACATTGTCCTGGGCGGCCCGGATATCATGCAGGCCAGGCTCACGTCCGGTTTGCAGAATGGAGAGGCGGCTGATGAAGAAGGCAACATCCGCCCCGTAGCGGGCCCGGATGTCAGCGATGAACTCGTTGAGGTCCGCTTCATACTCCGCAGTGGTGCGCCCATTAGCGGCGTCGCGCTCGCCTTGGGTCCAGAGCATACCGACGACCTCGTAGGTGTGCCCCGCTTTGGTCAGGGCCTCCAGGCCGAAACCGACTGTCGTTTTGAGGCGGTTGTAAGCGTATCCGGTGGTCGGGTCCCAATCGCCGTAAAGGTGAGTTCCCCCTTTCGAAAACTTAATCAGGGCGAAGTCCTCGTAGGGGCGCCCGTCCGCAATGGCTCGACCAAAGCTAATTTCGGGACCATAGGAAGACCCGAATCCCGGTTGCAGCGGTCCCAGTTTCGAGGCGCTTTCATCCGTTCCGCCGTAGATCCAGACATCATCCTGCGGCGCTTTCTGCGCCTCCGTCAGGTCGCTGGTCTTCGGGCCATTGCCCGTCATGTTCGACTGCCCGCCGAGAAGAAAGACCTTGTAGTGCTCGGCTTGGGCGGATGTTCCGAAAATCAGACCAATGGTGCCGACCAGAAGGTGCGGCTTCAAGAATGAAATCATGTTTGGTAGGGTTAGAGGAATCGAGTGGCCACAAAAAAGGCCGGCCGCATCGTAATGTAGGCCGACCTTCTGAAGTTGATGCTCGAGAAAGCTGATTAAGCTCTACGGCGGCGAAGCAGCGCGAGGAGAGCGAGCGCTCCGAGAAGAGCTGTGCTGGGCTCCGGAACGGCGGCGCCGTCGAAATCGACCTCACTAAGCATGACCCATTGATTGGCATTAAACAGCTCGACCTGAACGTATTTCGCATCATTCAGAGAAGATACGTCGAGCGTGTATAGTATCGTGCTTGCAGTCCCGCTAACGGCGCTGCCGGTAGGTAGATCTAAAATACCAGTCGTGTTTGAGAAGTCGCTATTATCGGTGCTCGTGGAGATTCTGTAATCAGTCGCTCCCCAGCCGCCACCTTCATTTTGGTAAATATTGATCGTGGAGAAGTCATAAACTTGATCGAAAATGAAGGTCATTCCGGCCGTTGGATTAGTGGCAGTGATAGTCCCTTGACCCCATGAAACGTTGGTGCCGTCGCTCCAACCACCTGTAGAGATGACGTTGTCAATCATACGGATCGGGCTTGTAGTATCATTACCAGCGTTGCTCTCTGGGCCTGCATTGCCAGAGGCATGCGTGTAACCGGTCGGCACGATGGTTGCAGCCTGTGAAACAGCGGTGCTGGCCACTAAAGCCACAGTGAAAGTGATTAGTTTGGATTTCATGTTTTTTTGATGCTATCGGTTACTTGAGGTTGTGGTTTAGTGATTTAGCTTGCATGAATGGATCTATTTCATCACGGGGTGGGGTCGACGTCCTGAACCCGCAGGAAGAGTTTGCTGTCGCCGGTGACGTCGACATCGAAGGTCAGGGTGCCCCCGCTGGTGTTGAAGGGACTCGGGATCGGCGTCGCGGTTCCGGTCTCGAGCGCCGTTTCCTCGGTGGTGAAACCCGTGAGATCCGTGGAACTGGCGCACCAGTAATCGACCGAGTCGTCGCCGGTCATTGTGACGGTGGCGGTGTTGCCGGAGACCGAGAACGAGGTGATTTTTGGATCGATGGCCCCGGGTGTGCTGATGACGCCGGTATCGAAGGCGATGCCGATCACCTGCTCGAAGCTGGCGGAGAATACCGAGTTGGAATCCGAGGTCGTGGATGTGACCACGAAGGTGTCCCCCACACTGAAGTCGGTGACGTCGAAATAGGCCACATCG
>JAKZES010000114.1 GCA_022548915.1 Verrucomicrobiaceae bacterium E54 | reverse complement strand
ATGGCAGAAAAAATCGATGTCAGCGTGGGAATCCGCCCGAAATCCCTACAGTCACAATTGGGAAACGGGGCACGATATCAATTTGGTGCGTAACAGCGCGGAACGACATGGATTCAGGAAACCGAAGGAAACAACAGGACCATTCCGCCCGAAACTACCATGAACACCGTAGAAAATGCGAAATGCGAGGACCGACCCCAGACCTAATTCACGCACCGACCCCTTGCACGGAGTCCAGATCTAACAAAGTTCGATTTCCCTTCGATGAGCGACTCATGCCACTATGAGCCTGGGATACCTTTCTCGAGTTCATTGATGAGGCTCTTCTCTAGATCATTACTATAGCTGTAAGCAGCAGCGTAGCCAGTCCGCAGGCCACGACGATACCTAGCCAATCTCGTCGATCCTGCCTCCAAAAGATCCTCTTTATGGAGATCCTTTCCATGGAGGCCACGATAGAACTTATAGTCACAGCAAGAGGCCCAACCTTGGAAGTATCCGGCCATGTATGCAACTACAACGGGATCGTCGATTGCCAGCCCATCCCCCCCAAAATTTCCGCCCGATCTCCGGACCTCGGCAATACTATGGACAAGTTTATCTCGCTCACGCTCAAGGATCTCAGCAAATTCCTCGCCCTCAAGAAAGCGTGCCATCCTCGCAAAGAACTCCTCAGAGAACTCGCTCGCATGGCTGGTCTCAGCGGCCCGAGTCAACCCGATACACAAACCAACAATCATTGTCAAAATGACCGTGAATCTAGTCATCTGATTATAATCCAGCACCATCGATTCCTCCGCGATTTAGCGCATCAAAAAGCTCTCTCAGTTTGTCGATTTCCGCTTGGGTCGCCTCCGCCTCGGATCCTGAGAAGCCATTTATCGGTGGCAATTTTTCTTTAAGTGCCTGGTGAAACTTGTTTGGGTAATCGCCCGACATCCGCTCAGCAACACCCTCTGCCTTCTCCTTCGAGGCGTAGCACTTGCCCTCTTCCAACTTCTTGAGGTCTTGAATCGTCGACGTGAGGGCGGCATGAGAAAACCGCACGTATTGCATGACATGAGCCATCTCATGCTCCCAGATACTGGCCTCCGTTCTCAATTGCTCACCAGGTATCACCTGACCATCTTCACCCCTCCCTCCTTCGTACCATTCTCTGAGCGTTGGGTACTTCTCCAAGAATTCTGGAAGACGTGACACATCTGTGACAAATCCCGCTGCTTTCAGCATCTCATTGGATGGATAGCGCATAAAAACCTGCCATGTCAGAGACTTAAGTCGAACGCAGCACTTCTGACCTTCTTTTCTCGATTCAAACGTAGCGCTAGTATCGACCCACGTTGATGCCTCACGCCCCTGTTGAATATCATTGCCTATTCTCGTAACCGCAACCCCGTCGATCACCATCAGCCCCAGGAGGTCAAATTTGCTGATGCCACTGTTGCCGGTAAAACGGTAGAGATTGAAGCCACCCCTTTCCCCGATCGGATCTCTAGATGGCCACCTGCCGGTCACCGGGTCATACCACCTGTAACCGTAGTAATAAAGTCCAGTTACTTCGTCTTGAGGCTTGGTCGAGAAGCGATAGGGGAACGATGCCGCGTTCATTGCCGCATCCACCGTCAGGTTGCCGAAGGGGTCGTATTCGAAGTGGGCGACTTCCGCGCCCGCTGCATTCACGTATTCGCTCACGTTGCCGTTGCCGTCGTAGGCAGGGTAGAAGGTATCCGCGATGCTGCCGCTTGCAATGGCGGAAATCGCAAGCAGCCCGCCGACGCCGCCCGCGCCCTGCGGGGTACCGCTGAGGTCGAGTCCCCAGAGGTAGGCGGCGATCTGGGTGGTGCCGTTGTATTCGGCGATGCGGTTCCAGCCGTCGTAGAGGTAGCGCACGGTGGTGCCACCGGTCGTCACGGAGGTCAGGCGGCTGAGGTGGTCGTAGGTGTAGGTCGTGGTGGTCGTGCCGACGGTCGCCGAGATGAGACGGTTCTCTGCGTCCCAGACCAGGGTGGAGGTGGTGCCCGGGGCCGCCGGAAGCGGGCCGGAGGTGACGTTGCCGTCGTCGTCGTGGATGGGGCTCTGGCTGCCGATGGCGGTGTATTGGTTGAGGGCGTTCGGGGTGTAGGCGGTGGTGTTTGGTCCAGCGGGATCGGAGATTTCCGTACTGGAGATTTCAGAAAACAGGCGGTTGCCGATGCCGTCGAATTCGTAGGCGCGGTCGTTGCCGGCGGTGGATTGGTCGTCGGCCTGCACCAGTTCGCCGCGGATGTTGTAGGCCCAGGCCCAGTTGAGGTCGGTGGCGAAGGCATCGCCGGTGGTGGTCAGTCCGTCGCGCTGGCCGATGGCGTTGACGCTGTAGGCGAAGTCGGAAAGGGTGCCACTGCCTCCGGGGTAGGTGTTGGTGCGGCCGAGCAGGGCGTTTCGGGTGGCGTCGTATTCGAGGGCGGTGTCGACCCGGGGGCCGTCGAGGGTGAAGGGCATGGCGGATTCGAAGAGGGTGCCTGCGGTGGCACCCTGATGATTTCCGGCTCCGTTGACCTCGTAGGTGTAGCCGTAGGTGAATCCCGCGTTCGCGGGACCGCCTGCGGCGGGGCCCCCGGTGACGGTGGCGAGGCGTCCGGCGGTGTCGCGGGTCCAGGTGGCGGTGGCTTCGACGGTGTCCACGATGAAGGGATCGGTGCCATCGGGCGTGCCGGCGGTGTGGCCGGTGGGGCGAAGGAAGGCGTCGTAGCTGCGCACGACGGTGCGGTTGAGGGTGTCGATCTGCTGGCGCTCGGCGGCGAGGACGAGGTCGGCGGGGTCGTAGGCGTAGCTGGCGTGGAGCACGCCGCCGCGGGTGACGGTCTTCTGGCGATTCAGGGCGTCGTAGGTGAAAACAAGGTCCGGGGTGGCGTCGGAGTAGTCGGTGGAAACGAGGCGTCCGCCGTCGTCGTAGCCGTAGGTCGTGACGACGCCACGCGCCCAGGTGCGGGTGGCGAGGCGACCAGCGGCGGTGTAGGTGTAGTCGGTGCCTTCGTCGTCGGCGTATTCCTTGCGGGTCATGAAGCCGCGGGTGGGGCTGTAGAACCATTCGGTCTCGGCGATGGTGGTGCCGTAAGTGGTCATGGTCTTGCGGCGGTCGGCGTAGTCGTACTCGTAGGTGACGCGATAGGTCTGGGCTCCGGTGGTTTCCTGGACGGTGCTGTCGGGATTGTAGGCGGTGATCGTGATGTTGGTGCTGGTGCCGCCGGCGATGAGGGTGTCCGGGGCGTCGACCTCGGTGCGGCGTCCCCGAACATCGTAGGTGAAGGCGGTGACGCGGTTGTTGGAATCGGTGACAGAGGCGACGACATCGGCGGTGGCCGAGAGGTATGCGGTGGTGGTGGTGCCAGTGCGGGAGTGCGTGCTTGTGGTCTGCCGGTTGAAGTTGTCGTAGCCGTAGCTGACCGATTCGATCGTCGCGTCGGAGCTGTCGCGCACCTCGGAGGATGCGAGGAGACCGGCGGTATAGGTTTGCAGGGTGTCGGTGCCGTCGGGGGCGGTCGTCTTTTCGGTCCAGTCGCCACCGCCGGCGAGGGTCGTGACCCGAGTGGTGGGGTTCGCGACGCCAACGGACTGATTGGTGGCGGAAAGCCCGTCGGGGCTGCGGAGGCTGGTGGAGACGACGGTGCCGCCTGCGGCGCTGGTTTGGCCGTCCTGCCAGACCTTGCTGACGGTCTGCCAGGCGGGGTTGCTGTTGCCGTCGAGGGCTGGGACCATTTCGGAGAAGCTGACCGAGTCGGTGCCATAGTCAATGGCGTCATTGTCATTGAGATCGGTCGCGGTGATGGTGCGCTCTCCACGAGTATTGTAGAGCATGAGGGTCGTGACGCCGTCGGGATCGACTGACTTCACCATCTGGCCCAAGCCGTTGTATTCGGTGGAGACGGAAGACTGGAAGACGGAAGATCCAAGACTTGATAGATGGCCGGAGAGCAGGACGCGGCCGGCGTGGTCGGTCTGGGTTCCGGTGACTTCATTGTGGCCGGTGCCGACGATGTAGCCACGGGTGGTGAGTTCTCCGGTGGCGTTGACGCTGTAGGCGTTCTCCATGGCCGGGGAGAGGTCGCCGGTGGTCTTGTGGGTGCGCCCGTCGAGATAGTAGTCCGTGGTCTGGCTGAAGTTGTCGGGGGTGGTGACGACCACACGCTTGGATAGACCGGCGGCGGGCTGGTAGGTGATCGTGGTCGTGGTATCGACGAGCTTGCCCGGCTCGGGCACGTTGGCGTCCTGCCATTGGGACTTGGTCGGGTCGGGCGAGGAGGAGGTCATCGAGGTCCCGGCCAAGTTGCGGGAGGATTTGCCGATCAGGTTGTCATCGTTGTCGACGAGGGTCGAGGAGAGGGAACCGGACACGGTCTCGGCGTAGCGGTGGGTCTCGATCGTCAGGCCGTTGTGAACGGTTTCGGTGGTGACGCCGATGCGGTTCGTTTTGATCCGGCGATTGAGCGAATCATACGCGTGGTAAGTGGTGATGCCATACTTGTCGGTTGTCGATTCGATGCCGCAGCACGAATAGGTGGTGCTGGTCTGCCACGCTTCGCCCGTCGCGGACGCCGCCTCGGTGAGGATGGATACCGACGAGTTCTGAATAGGGTCGGTCCGTGAAATGCGGCGTTGACTACTGAGCCGGACCTGGAGGGAGTCAGTCCCGTTTTTCAAGCATGCGGTGCTGCGTAGGGGCGAATCTTCGGGGGAGTTGATTCGGGGATGCGGGCGTCCCGTCGAAGATCGAAGGGGTCCTCGCATTTCGCATTCTGGATGGAGTCACAGTCGTATTTCACCATTTGGCTACGGCATTCATGGT
>JAKZES010000113.1 GCA_022548915.1 Verrucomicrobiaceae bacterium E54 | reverse complement strand
TTCGACACCGTCACCCCGTTGCTCAACGCCTCGCCGGCCGTCCCGGTCAGCTCCGTGTCCGCATTCGTGTTCAGCGTGTCGCTGCCGCCCGCGGCGTCAATCGAGCCCAGTCCCAATGCCGAAACATCGATCCCGTTGGCTGTGATGGCTCCCGTCAGGTCAAAAGCATCGGCATTTGCGCTGGCTGCGAAACTGCCCGCCGCAGAAAGCACCTCGAAATTCGAAAGGGTCATGCCACCAGCCGTCATCTGACCACTGGTTCCCGTCAGAGCCACCGCCTGACCGGACGCATCCAGCGTATCGCTCCCACCCGCAGCATCCACTGACCCCAAACCACTGAATGTTAGCCCTCCAATGGATCCTGCGTTGGCCCCTGTCACGCTCACGCTCTCATCGCCTGCCGTCCCAACAAGCTCATCGTTTCCAGCACCGGCAAGACTGGAGACCGAGAGGAGGTCCAGACCGAGTGACGAGTCCGTCGTGATTCCCGAAATATCGAGCCCGGTCGCATCCAGACCGGCTCCGAGGCTAAAGCCCTGCCCGGTGGCTGTAAGCGTCCCATTGCCTAGGTCAGTCGCGCCCAATAGCTGCACCGTTCCTGCGGGTCCTGCATTGAGATTGAGGTCGAGAGCGTCTCCACCGGGAGTCGAATCGTTCACCGAGCCACTGAGGACAACGTTGTTGAGCCCATTCAACGTCAGGGTGTTCGCTCCGGTTCCATCAAAATCCAAGCCCGCAGACAAAGTCAGATTTCCATCTTCCGTATTACCTCCTGCCGACGCCGTCGTCACGGAGAGCGAAGCACCCCCGGTCAGCCCACCAACAACAAGATCGACCCCCAACTGGGCGCTGTCATCCGTAGAGACGAACGGATCTGAAGCGTTGATGTTGGTGTTGCCGCCACCTGCCACGATCTCCACGTCGTTTCCGGCAAAGCTCAGAGAATTGGAAAAAATCAGCAGAACGGTGATTCGGGTGAGTGGGCAATAGCCTGTGCGTTTCATATTGATCAAGAAGGGGGGTGACGGGCAAATTCTGGTGCTGAGCAGCTTGCCTCTAACCTGCAAGGTAAGAGCAAATCCAATACGCAGTTATTCGTATTGCTTCCACGACCGGTCCTTCAACCAAAAAAACACAAATTCGCACGTCTCAGTGCTACCTCATTTTGAGCCCTTGGTAATCAGGAGCGCCTGAAGGACGGCTTCATCGACTGCGGTGTTGGTCGGGCTCGCTGGGCGAGGGTCAGCTGAACCGACCGCGCTCAAGTCTTTTCGCTGCGACCCACTTACCTCTTCCATCGAAGTAGAGCAACTTGATGCGGTTGCACCGCTTGTTGGTGAAGGCGAACAGTACGTCGGGCACAGGCGTGAGCCCGAGGTGGTCGACGGCCACGGCATGCATGCCGTTGAAGGATCTGCGCATGTCGCAGGGCTTCAGGGCGATGAAAACCTTAAGCTCGGCGTTGGCGAGATTCATCATGGCCGGCCCCCTTCGCTTCGAGCTGTTCCTGGCAGGCGACGATGAACCTGGCAGCCTCGTCGGCGAGCAGCAGCGAAGGGACCTCGCGGAACTCGACGACGATTCGGAGCCGGGTGACGGCCAAAAGCTCGACCTCCGCGAAGCGGAAGTCCTGAACCAAGGATCGTCCAACCGGCAAATCCTCCACTCCCACTACGAGGAAAGGCCGCCTCGGGTGAACGAGGCGGCCTCTGGATTGAACAACCGAACAGGGATTCAGCGCTTTTCAATGACCACGTTCACCGTGGCATACTCATCGCCTTCAGGAATCAGGCAGTTGGCCGCAAGCTTGCCGTTGACGTAGATGTCGAGGCGGCTCCCATCAGCTGCGGAGGGCAACGTGAGCCAATACTCGCCCGACGCGTTGGTCTTGGTGGTCTGAGCGTAACCGGCCGCCTTGACGGTGACGTTCTTCCGGGCGTAGCCGCGGTCGTCAGTCACCTTGCCTTTGACGCCACCGGCCCAGGCACAGGCCGAGGCCCCGATCAACAAATAGGTAAGAAGTGTTTTCTTCATGATACGTTGGGGTAAGAATTTCAGAAGCCTTCAACAGGCTTGAAATCCCTTGGATTGTCCGCGGGCTTCGGCTTGGGCTTGTAGGTTCGCTTGGGGGCATCCTCCGTGATGCTTACATTGTGGACCTCCGGACCAGCGCAAGCCCCGAGGAAGAACACTGCGGCAGCAGCGGTGGCCAGCATTGACAACAATTTCACTTTTTTCATCTTTTTATGGTGTGCTCGAATTCTCAGGAAGTGATGCCGCCTTCGGTCGTAGGCTCCGCATCACGGGCCTTCGGACCCTGGGGGTTGTTGGGATCCACCGGTTCATAGCGATTCTGTCCCGATCCGCCCCGCGTTCCGACCAACAAAGACCAACTGCCGATGCCATGATACTTCGAGGTGCTGGCATTGAAGTTGGTGGACTGGAGGAGAACGAAAACCTCAGCCGTCCCGGTGTAGCTTGCAACGAACTTGGTTCCGGCCCGGCGCTGGCGACGATCATCCACGAGAATCTCGTTCCCTTGTTCGTCGAAGACATAGAGGTCGATGTCGCGGACTCGCTTGTCGACTCCAACAAGGAAGCAGTAGGTCACGCCCTTGGTCACCGGCATCAGCATCCGGATTTTTTCATTGGGCTGAAGACTCCCACTGGCGCCGGGAAAGATGGTGAAACCGGCCTCGGCTTGGCGGACGGCCATTTCATAACCGTCGTTTTCGGCTTCCGCTGGACTGGCCCAAGAGATCCCCTGCATGCACAGGGAAAGGCTTCCAGCCACTAGAGTTTGTTTGATGGTCAGTGACATAATATGATTGGGGGATGCTAACATTCTCTATCGGACTCTTTTGGAAACTGTCGGATGACAAAAGCAAATCCGATACTGGTATGAAGACTACGGATTATCCGTTAGGCCGCGCAAGCAAAAATTCCAAAACCCAACAGAAGTCATAATTCTTTAAAGACCATCGACTTACACAGAAATCACGCAAGTTTATTTCATTAGACTTAAAGACTTTCACCATCAGCAAAAGCCTGGGATGGCACCCGGTTCATCCGAACCGAATGCCGACAGCTCCTGGGACGCACCGAAATCAGACTAACGTCCAAAAGCTTGCGTTCGGCACCAGTCTCCCTGCCTTCAGTTTTCGCCGGTTGAATCGGGCAATGGTGACCCCACTCGGGATCATGAAGAGAAGAAGCTCCCCGCTTCCGGGGAGCTTCACTTAAGCCAGTTGGGCGGCAGTTACCTGCCCGACGGCTTCCTCGTGAAAGGAGACAAACGAGGATCTCAGAAGGTCCACGAAGCTCTGAGGCTCGCATACCAGCCGGGCTCGTTCCACTCTGATGCAAGTCGACCCGAGTTCGGACCCAAAGTTGGCGTCGGAGGAACATCCTCCAGCGCCTCGACGTAGGTGATGCTCGGCGAAACGACAAAGGAATCGCCAATCGTCACCGGAGCGCCCAGCGTAGCGGCCACGTGGGTGAAACCATCCGACTCGAACTGATAACCCGACTTGTAGATGGTGGACACGGAATAGGAGAGACCGAAACCAACCTGATCGTTGGAGTAAAGGTTCCTGCTGCCCATCACTCCGAGTTCTCCACCCCACCCCTCGACCAGGTCTGCACCGCCGGTACCACGGAAGGCCGGATTGTTTGCGAGCCCTTGACCATCGGTTGTCGTCGGCACGTTGTACCAGAGGTTGAGGAAGGGCTGGGCATACGAGTAGCGAGGCATGACGAAATTGGCATAGACCATGCCTTGGTGCTCAACCCCCCAGAACTCTCCGTTCGGGTAGTAGTAGAAGTCGAAACCAAAGGTGCCCTGCAACCAGTCCTCACCCACCAGCATGCGGGTGTAGTTGGCCGACAAAATCAGCTCGGAGTAGCTGTCCTTAGTCGTCAGTAGAGGTGCGTAGAAGGGGTTGAATCCATCATCCAGACTTTCAATGTACTTCAAGCCTAGCGCGAAACCTTTGTAGGTGGCGTTCACACCCACAAACGTAATGTCGCTGTCCGGATCCTCTGCCAGCGGATTGCCGGGAACGAGGTGGTTGAAGGATGTGAACTGGGCGACATCGATGCCACGCCACACGTGCTTGGATGCCCAGCCTGCTTCCACGGTCCAAGTAAGCGCTCCAGGGTCAGCGTATTCAAGAACCGGCGCTCCTTTCGCTAGACCACCTTTAGCCGAACTGCCGCCGGGAGCAGGTGTCGCCTGACGACCTGACCCATCACGGCGCCCTGAACGTCGTGGAGCAGCCGAAGCATCGGCACCGTCCTGAGCACGGGAAACATCGCCCGGAGCCGAGGGCGCGGTCCTCGGTGGGCTGGGGACGCCCTGCGAGGGGGCGATGGTTGCTGTGATGGGGACGTTCGTCGGTAGCGCTGCCGGAGAACTCCTCGCCCCCGGTGCAGTGACCGGGACATTGGTTCCCAAACTGGCCCCAGTCCGGGTGTAAACCCTTACGGTTGCGGCTTGGAGTTCGAGGAGGAAAAAACAGCCTGCTAGAGCCATCACACTGGCGAACGTGGAGGAGGTGACTTTCATGGTCGTTCTGTAGGATAGATTTCATCACGAGGGAATTGCCTGCCCCGTCCAATGTCAACCACAAAGACTCCGATCACAAGGGTCCGCGAGACTGACAACTGACCAAATCAGGAGAACGGTTCCTCCCTGAAAAGACCGCATCCATTTCTAGGCGCTTCAGCCCGCCTAAAGGAAAGAGAGCTCGACTCAATCCGGACGGTGGAACCACCTCTCCAGCGCCTTACCAAGCGCCTCGTTGCTATTCGACCAGATCCGCGGGTCATGAGATCCGCCTTTCCGTAAGGTTTGGGGCTCT
>JAKZES010000112.1 GCA_022548915.1 Verrucomicrobiaceae bacterium E54 | reverse complement strand
AACGTCCGGCACCGACTACTACTGCGCCGGCTCGGATGACCTCACGAGCTGGGCGACCGAGATCGTCCCCACCGACACCGGCGGCAGCCCGTTCCAGACCAACGCCGCCGGCGACCTGACCTTCTCCGTCGACATCTCCGGCCTCGGTCCGATTTACTTCCTGCGGATACAGGACGTCGATCCGGTTCCGTGATGGGGCGGCGGAGCAAGGCATGGCATTCTGGCGCGCCCTCTACAGCATCCGCCACGATCCGGACACCTACACCACCCATCTGATCAACGGCAGGTGGGATCCCTCGAAACCCGTGCTGGTCGCCCCGCGCACCTACGCGCAATCGCCGTTTCCGAGTGAACGGGGCGCCGTCTACTTCGGCGGCCACGATGCCAACTTCGCCCCCTCGACCGAACGCGCCTGGATCTTCAAGGCCGATCCGGGAACCGTTCTTTCGGGGGCGAGCGCTGAGCACATCGGTCATTGATCCAGTTGTTCCTTGTACCTGCTCCGGTATTTATGATCTTGCAACTGCCGGCTGTTACCGTTGCCACCGCGGCACCAACGAAACGGCAGTCTGGCTGCCACGCGCGAACATGGATAGCCGGTCCGCATAACCCTTGAAAGGAAAATGGAACCACGAATCGACACGAATAGGCACGAATTTTCAAGGGGTTGTGACGAAAGCCCGAATCATCCTACGGGTGAGTGAAGCCCTTTGCATAAAGCTCGGATTTGCAGTTTTTTATTCGTGTCCCTTGGTGTCCATTCGTGGTTTTTAGGATAACCGGCCTGCGCTGCGCGCTGTCGTTTGCGCGTAAAAGTTTGCCGCGCATCAGGAAGTGAACCGGTTTGGTGCCGCGGTGGAGATGTGCCAGTGTTTCGCAGTGATTCGGAATGCACACCGACGGGAGACGGGCGCCGGCACGTCCATCGCAACGAAGCTTCTCGCGGTGTTGCGCCTGGCCGCGGCCGCCGCGGTTTCCCCGGCCCCGGCCTTGGCCGGCATCAATGTCGATTTCGGCGGAGCCGGCCTTTACTCCGGGGAGGGTCCGGCCGGTGAGGCCGGGGGAACGGCATGGAACGAGTTCAAGGAGGCGAACGGCAAGCTCGCCGATCTGCGGGACTCGAAAGGCCAACCCACGTCCGTCTCCGTCACGGTGACGGGCTTCGTTGCCCCGTTCGGATTCGGCGCCGGCAGCACGCAGCGGTGGGCGGATTACAATTTCCTCGACGACAACCCGAATGGGATGCGCGACCACATGGCGACGGTCGTCTTCGAGGGGCTGACTCCCAACGCCCGCTACCACCTCTATCTGGTCGGCCGCGGGGACACGCCAGACCAGACCGCGACCTTCACCCTCGCCACGGCCAACGGCGGCGCCTCGGGAAGCACGCGAGGGTTGCTGCCGGAGGGTGAGTTCGGCACCCCCGGAAATTACGTTGCCCTGCCCGCAAATGCGGACGCCGCGGGACGGCTCGAGTACACCGTCGACAATCTCGACTCCCGCACCGCGGCACACAATGCCGTCCAACTGGTCGAGGCCGGCAATCGGAAGCTGCCCGCGAATCCGCCCCCGCGCTTCGGTTCCGATCCGGTGCTGGTCGATCTGTGGGGCAGCGCCCGCACCATCAAGCTGGTGTTTTCCCTGCCGCTGGCACCCGGCCCGGCGATCGACCCGGCGAACTTCCCGGTGGCGAGGGACGGCGGCGGCCCGGTTCCGCTGAGCGCCGCGGCCATCAGTGGCGACGGCAGGACCGTCACCCTGACCACCACCGCGCCGCTCGATCTCGCCACCGCCTTCTCGGTGAAGGTCAACGACCTCACCGACCTCGCGGGGCGCCCGCTCGCTGCCGCCACCGCGGGCACTTTCAAGACCTGGGACAACGACCCGCACGGCGTCAAGGTCTTCATCCTTGCCGGCCAGTCGAACATGGTGGGCTACGGGGAAAGCGAAAAGGGACACGGCGGGGTCGACGGCGCCATCGGCAGCCTACGCCACCTCGCGGTCACCGACGCTGCCGACTACGGCAAACTGCTCGCCGAGCCCGCCCACCCCGCCACCAGCGCCTGGAAGACCCGCAGCGATGTCAAGGTCTGGTGGGACCGCAGCGAACCGGGTTCCGGTCCCAGTGTCATCAAGGGCGACCTGGGCGTCGGCTTTGGCACTGACAGCGCGAAGATCGGGCCCGAGTATGGCTTCGGCTGGATCGTCGGCGATCACTTCGAGGATCCGGTTCTGCTCATCAAGAGCTGCTGGGGCGGCAGAAGCCTGGGCGACCAGTTCCGCCCGCCAAGCGCGGTGGCCAAGCGCGGGAACACCATCGGGCCGTACTACACCGGCATGCTCGACCAGGTCCGTGCCGTGCTGGGCAACCTCGGCAGCGAGTTCCCCGAGTGGGCCGGCCGCGGCTACCGGATTGTCGGCATCGGCTGGCACCAAGGGTGGAACGACAAACTGCCGCCGCTCAATGCGGAGTATGAGGCGAACCTGGTCGACCTGATCAACGACCTGCGCATCGAGTTCGGCAACCCCGAGCTGCCGGTCTCGATCGCCACCACCGGAATGCAGGCGGCACCGGAATACCATCCGGTGGAATCGGCCCAACTGGCGGTGGCCGACCCGGCCAAGCACCCGGAGTTCAAGGGCAGCGTCTTCACCACCGACACCCGCCCGTTCTGGCGCGATGCCTCGGTGTCGCCGAACGACCAGGGGTTCCACTGGAACTTCAACGCCGAGAGCTACTTCCTGATCGGCAAGGCCATGGGCGAGGGGATGACCAGTCAGCTGGAAGACCGACAACAACAGCACAAGACAAGACAGGAACGATAACCCAGATGAAGCTGCAGCCCATCTCCCACGTCCCGCTCATCCTGGCAACCTTTCTCCTCCATTCCGGATGGAGCCATGCCCTGACGGAGGATGAGGGTTTCTATGACGTGCCCGCGATCAACAGCGGTCCGGACACGGTGACCGGGCAGGGGTATTCCGAGAGCCCGCATCGCGGCAGGTGGTTTCTCAACCTGGGCATCACCGGCGCGCGCGGGCGCATGTGGGTCGATTCGCCCACCGAAATCGAAGTGGCCTACATCTTCGCCGGCACCCCGGCGGATGGGCAGCTCGCGGTGGGGGACCGCATCATCGGAGCCAATGGTGCCCTGTTCACCACGCCGCACAAGTTCGGTTACGGGATGGACAAGTTCGGCTACGAGGGGCCGCTGATGGACCTCGGCAACGCTCTCGACGCCGTCCAGGGAGGCAACGGCCAACTCACCCTCGACATCGTGCGCGAAGGACAGCCGCTGACGGTCACCCTGACATTGCCCACGAACTACGGGGGTTTCTCCCCGACCTATCCCTTCGACTGCCCGAAGAGCGATTTGATCCTCGAGGAACTCCTTGCCTACCTCGCCGGCCAGCAGCGGGTCAACGGTTCGTGGACGGAGCGTTACTACATCGACGCCCATGCGGTTTTGGCGATGCTCGCCAGCCTCAGCGAACCGGGCGAGAACCCCGGAGATCCGCCGAAATATTCGCAATATCTGTCCAACGTGAAAGCCGCGATGCAGTATTTCGCCGGTCAGACATCCACCGGGTATGACACCAGCTCTTACCCATGCTGGGAGTACGGGCTCTACGGCGTCTGCCTGGCCGAGTACTACCTGGCCCTCGACCGGTTCGAGGGCGAAGCATGGGCTCTGCAGGAACTCGGCGTAGCGGACCTCGACGAGGAACGGGCATGGTTACTACCGGAACTCGAAGAGATCAACACCTGGCTGGGTCAGGCCCAGTTGCCGGGTCCCTTCTTCAGAGGCGACGGCAACCATGGCACTGGCGGATGGAGCCACGATCCCAACCCCGGGAGCGGCTATGGCCCGATCTGCATGATCACCGCGCAGGCCATGGCGGCCTGGTCCCTGATCGCGCAGTGCGGGATCGATGTCGATCAGGACCGTTACAACATGGCCCACGAGTTTCTGGTGAAGGGCACCAACAACATCGGTTATGTCTGGTATAACGACATCAACAGCGGCGACAATCAATACGCCGATGTGGGCCGCACCGGCGCCGCGGTGGTGGCGCATGCCGTCGCTCCAAGCGCGCTGGCCGGCGGGGGCTTCGAACCCTACGCCCGCAGGTCGGCACAGTGCATCGGGGTCAACCCCAAGACCTTTCCCGACACCCACGGCTCTCCGCTTCTCGGAGCCGGCTGGGTCGCCCTCGGAGCCGCCTTCGACAGCGCCGCCTTCCGCCAGCTCATGGACGAGCATGCCTGGTACTTCGAGCTGGCCCACTGTCCGGATGGGACCTTCTATTATCAGCCCAACCGCGACAACAACAACCAGGATATCCAGCGTTACTCGCGCTTGAGCGCCTCGGCCGCCGTCGCCCTGGTCTTGTCGATCCAGCACCGCTCGCTCCGCGTCATGGGCACCTTCAACACCCCCACTCCGGTGCTCGACCTCTCCGCCCAGCCCGGCAAGAACAAGGTGACCCTGACGTGGCTGCCCTTTCCCGGGGCATCGGCCTATACCGTGAAACGCTCGACGGTCCCGGGCGGACCCTATGATGACACCTTCGACGCCGGGCAGGAAACAAGTTATGCCGACACCGAAGTCGCCGCCGGCACCACCTATTACTATGTGGTCTCGGCCACCACCGTGGAGGGCGAAACCGGCGATTCATCCGAGGTTGCGGGGACCTCGACCAGCGGGGACACCTGGTATTCCGCGGCGACCAGCGGCGCAACCGTGGTCGACGATTCCACCGCGGATTGGGCCGCCACCCCGAGTGGTTCGGGCGGGAATCCCAGTGCCCTGCCCGTCCCCGGCGATTCGGACACCTGGGTGGTCCAGCAGGATCTCCGTGCCGGGTTCACGAACACCACGTGGCATGGCGCAACGAGCCGGGTCGACGGCGGGGACAACCATCCCTCGCTCGGCTTGTTGTATGCAGCTGGAGCAAACCTGACCTTTCAGGACGTTTACCTGAACGGCGGCGGACTCAACTCGAACGGACATGTCTTTGCCGGCAACACGCTCACGGTGGACGCCACCAGCGGTGGCTACGTCGGCACGGAAGGCGGCGGCGCCACGACACTCGATTTCAACGCGATCACCGGCTCCGGAACGTTGATCTCGATCGGCATCTTCGACCGGCGCCTCGACCCGGAGTCGGGCGGCGGTGCGGTCATTGCAGCCGGGACCGATCTCTCCGGCTTCACCGGACTGCTCAAGCTCGAAGGCAAGCAGGATTTCTGGTTCGCCGGCAGCGTGACCACGGCGACGTTCGGCCTCGAAATGGTGGACGCCGACCACAACTACGTGATGCAGAGCGGCGTGGATGTGAAGGTGACTTCGGCCAAGTTTGGCGAAACATCGCTGCCAACGGGCGCCTACACCGGCACGGACCTGATCAACCTCGGCCTCGGCGCCTACATCACCGACAACGGCGGCACCCTGTCGGTGGAGCCCGCCGCCCTGCCTGTGGACCCCAAGATCACCGCAATCTCGGTGTCCGGCTCGATCGCCACGATCGTCATGAAAGGAACGTCCGGCACCGACTACTACTGCGCCGGCTCGGATGACCTCACGAGCTGGGCGACCGAGATCGTCCCCACCGA
>JAKZES010000111.1 GCA_022548915.1 Verrucomicrobiaceae bacterium E54 | reverse complement strand
ATGGGCCGCGTGGCGCGGCGATTGGTTCTAGACATCCCCGCCAGCCTGCCGCCTTACCCCCCAGCGCGGTAGGGGGCCGATTTTAGGACGCTTACCCCGAAACTACCATGAACCTCGTAGATAAAGACCCTAAATGTATGTTTTTTGGGACCGACCCTAGACACGGTCATACCGAGCACGATCATACCTATCCCAAGGATCAACTCCGCCGCGGCGGATTGACCTTCTGCTCAGCAACCTCCTTCTTAGTCAACCTCAAGCGAAGCTTTCCGGTTGAAACACCCTCATCGAAATACCTGTTCGACCAGAGAACTTCCGTTCGCGAGTAGTCTTTGCCAGTAGTGTCCCTTGTGTGGGTTTCGATATGGTGCTTACTCCACTTGCTACTACCACACAAGAGGTTCTCATATAGCTCGGAATCATAGCCGCTTATGAGAACCATGCAGCGCGCCCTTCTGCACACCGAAAGCAACTCACGGTGAAAATCTTCATCGTTCGCATCGATAACGTATCCGTGCTCTCGCTTTGTAAAGTATGGAGGATCGAGGTAAATGAGGGTCGCTGGCCGATCTGCAAACATTTCTACGATATCGATCGCGTTTCTATTCTCGATGCGTATACCTCGCAACCTCTCCACAAGTTTGCTGAGCCGCTCAGGCAAATTGTACCACCTGCTTACCCGGGCCTCTTTTTGCTCTCGGGTGTATGACTGCGAAAAAGAGAAACCACATCTTGTCGATCCCACCGTCGCATTGACAGCCATCATTGTCCGAACAAGAAAGAGCCGCGCGCGCTCAAGTGGATCCTCAGAGCTTGATTGATAGCGCGCGGACTCGAATTCCTCTTTCGAGTATGGCGTTAGTGCAATCGATTCACAAAGCGCCTCCGAGTTGTCGCGCAGTTGCTTGAACAGGTTTACGATCTCCCCGTCGAGGTCGTTGATAACCTCAATTGGCACTGGAGGCTTCGCCAACGTGAGGGCCGCCGATCCACAAAAGCCCTCAACCCAGGCATTGTGAGGAGGAAGCATCGACGCGATTCTCCGAGCTATGCGCTGCTTGGCACCGTAGTAGCCAAACGGCGGCTTTGCTGCGAGACTCTTGATTGAGTCCTCATCATGTGTCGGAATCATATACATCGTCAAAAACTTTATTCATTATCCTCATCCCCGGTTGCGAACCGAGAGCATCTTAGACCGTCTCGCTTGACCGACCAGCCAGATTGCTTGCCCAAAACAGCGGTGCTAGGGTCACAAATCATAAGAAGATCACGCACAAGAACCCCGCTATCCGAAACAGGCACCAAGTATAAAAAGTATCTCTCACCGTATGCGCGAGCAACTGCAATTTCATGCTCACTCCAGTAAAATTCCCAGTCCACCGGAGAAACTGCCTTCACCTCGATATACCTCCTTCTACTGTCCTCGCCGCTCTCTCGACTCACCACGTCGTATCCAGCCGCGGAATCCAGCTTGCCTACATGGATCACATCGCCTTCGAAGGCCGAACCAAGCCTTTCCTTCTCGAAATTGACAACCTGCTCCTCTGCAGCAAGGCCGACCAGTTCCCGCCTTCTCGCAAGCTCAGTCATCGCGTCAAATGAGCTTCCTGTCCTACCTTGTACCGCCCGCTCATACAACCAAAGCATTTCCCCCGTGAGCCTGTAGCTCCCATCGCTCGGCTCAAACGCAACGACTCCCGCCTCCATCAGGAAGTTCCTGACGAAGCGAAACCGATGCCCAGCCTCGAACACCTCCCGATATCGATACTCACCCTCCCGAAAGGCAAAGCCTTTCAAAAAGCGTGCCATCTCCACCCACCAGTCAGCACCCTTTGAGGGCATCGCATGAAGCAGCGCGCCTGGGAGGGCCGCGATCCGAGGCCGAGACTTCTGTCTAAGGACTACTTCACCAGACTGCTCGGCGATCAAACCGACTTGCCTACAAAGATCAAAGGTCGCCTCGAATCCACCGCCCTCTTCAGCAAAACGCTTGGCAATCAGCTCCCGAGAGGGCCTTACACACGATTCGGTTATACGCCAAAGCCTGACGCAACCTCTGAGCGTGATCCCATCGAAGAGACTAGTCTCGCTTTCCAAATAGCCGCTCATAAGCTTCTATCTCTTCGTCATCCGCCCACATATCGAGAGAATAAATGGGATATTCCTGATCGACTATTCCACTCATCCGCTCAGCCTTCGCCCTAACGTTCTGTAGAATATCAAAATCGATGGAATTCTTGTACTGAAGAAAGTAGTAATGCGACTCCTTGCGCTCCGATCCTCCGACTCGGTGAATTCGATCAAGAGACTGCAAAAACTGAGCGCAGTTGTAGCTCAGGTCGTAGTAGATCGCATTTGAGCAGGATTTGTGAAGCGAGATCGATTCGGCACAAGCAGCTGGATTCGCAACCAATACATCAATCCCGCTCGCCTTATCGTTGAACTCTCGGACGATCCGCTCACGAGTCACCTCGTCATCCCCACTCTCGGATTCAATCGGAGTGCCCCCGTAAATCATCCTCGTCCCGATACCCAAAGCATCGAGACTCTCACTCAGCAGAGAGAGCGTTTTTATGAAATTCGACCAGAGAACGACTTTCTCCCCTCTGCCAACCATCTCACTGATCAACTTCAAGACAAGATCGACCTTAGCGGGAGTCTCAAGGCTAGGGTATCGAAGCAGAAGTGAGCCCAGACCATCCTCATCAACAAACAAGTCTTCCGAGTAATCGGCGATCGCTGTCCGCAACATTGCTGCGTTGGAAACGCACTGCCGCAGGCGCATCATCCGCCCCCGGCGAATCCGTAGTGAGATTTCGACGTCCCGGAAGTAGTCCTGCATGGAGGCGTTCCTAGTCCGATCCAATAGAGCATCGTAAATCCGCGCCTCGATCGGTTTCATCTCAACCTCTAAAGGCTCGTGAAAAACCTGGGGAGCCAGGCCCAAATCCTCCTTCCTGACCCTGTAAAAGAGCGGTGCTATTGCACGATCAAGGATGGCGGCCGCCTCTTCTGGCTGGTTCCGGCTTGAAGCCAATTCGATCTGGTGTTTCTCCCTATCTTCGAGAGGAGGTGACGACGGCCACAAAAAATCGAAAAGATTGAAAGCATCGGAGTAGGTCCTCGGAAACGGCGTCCCGGTAAGAACACATCTCTTCGTAGCCGCTTCCGCTACCTTCAGAGCCGCCCCAGCCCAAAGACCGCCCACTTGCTTGATGTAGTGGGCTTCGTCAAGAACTACGAAAAAGCGAATACCTTGGTTTTCAAATAGCTGACGGACGTGTTCATGATCTCTCTGGAGTGTTTGAAAAGAAGTCAAATAGAGCCGCGCCTCTGATGAACCCCTCACCTTGTATCGAGCTTGGCGATCGCTCGCATTACCCCCCGCGAATATCTCCTCATTTGGACTAAGTCCGAGAACCTCCCGAAACTCGGTGCGCCAAGGACCGAATGAAGAAGGTGGTCCTACAACGAACAGGGCATCAACCTGCCCCTTCCGTCGCAAGTATTCGTAAACGACCAATACAACAGTCGTCTTCCCACTTCCGGGGACTGAAAAGTTTGCCCCGTTTCCCACCGCCAAGAGGTGCGCCGCTGCCTTTAACTGATGTTGGCGGAGCGAGCGAGGGATCTCATTCTTTAGAAACAACAAGAACTCAACAAATTCCGAAGCCGGAAGGGCTGCCTCCTTCAGCTGCTTACCACGAACTAAAGCCGTTCCGATTTCACCTTCAGCCTTCGCCCTACGTTCGATGCGGGACCGAAGCTCACCATGAACCTCATAAGGCAAGTCACACTTCTCAAAGTACCGAATTGCTTTTAACGCCACATCGAGCGCATCGCTCCCAACATATTCAAAGCAACCACTCCGGCTTCCGAGCTGAATACCCCAAAATGCCAGTTGGTTCTCGTGCTTCGGAAGGAGAACACCTTCTGCAACATCCAATCGAATCTTGCTAGAGTCAGAATGAATGGCTATCACCTTCCTTTGCGTTGCAGTGATTTTAGATTCTTCTGGCATTTGTAGATTTCGGATTCGAGATCGTCCGCACATGTGTGGATCTGCGAAATGATCTTTCTCGCTTTAGTGAGGTCACTCAGGCCGATGGATTTCATATCCATATCATCATGAGTGAGCTTTTTATATGCCGCTTCGAGCAACTCGATTGGTGTCTCTTTGTCCTTTTGGTTTTCGTGGGCACTCGCCGCCTTTTTTGTGTGATGAATGATCGGCTGGCGGTATTTTTCTACCCATTTTGCATCTAATACCTCGGTCGATAGGGGCGTGCCATTCTCATCTACACACTCTTCTTTTGGCAGAGAAGGTTCTACTTCAGCAGCAATTCGCTTGATCTCCTTCTTCCCCTCCTTAGTACGGCAGTACTTGGGAAGCGACCTCATGATAACATGAACCTTATCGAGGTCGGGCAACGTCCTAAGTCGGATGATGTTGAATGCTGCCTCCTCGATTTCTCCCACTTCATCTTCCTCAATTGAGAGTTCGAGCATCTTCTTGGGATTTCCAAAACAACGGGTATGCGTGTTGCTGTAGTCCTTGAAGGCTTGCCAGCGCCCCTCCTTATCCCCCATGCCAGCAGAAACCCATCGGTAGCAGCCCGACCGCCGAAATTGACGGAGGTAGCGATCTACACACTCTAGTGGCTTCAGGTATTCCTTTTCGCACTCCCTAATCGCCTTTTTCATTTCCGCAGATCCAGCTTCCGCGTACCTGGGATCATCTCTAAGCTGTTCTTCCAAGCTCAGCCCAAACTGCATCTTTCGCTTGATTGAGAGCGCTCGGTCGAAACCATAGTACTCGGACTTGCCATCGCTTTGCAGCTGGTAACGGTTCTCCAACTTTTCAATCTCCAGCAGCGTTGGAGCACCTCCTTCGTCATCCTCTCCGGGGAGAATGACAACCTTCATGAAGGCGAAGGAGTCATCCTCGGGATACTCCCTGTGGAGCATGTCGAGAACCATCTTCCGTCGATTGCCATCAATCAGGAATCCATCGCAGGTAACGATTGCAGGTGTCTGCTGACCTGCATGCTTAATCGACTTCCGAAGAACATCTGTCTTTTCCGGGTCTTTATCTGACAAGAAGCCCCGCAAAACCTCTTGTGTCTCGTCCTCTGCCTCATCGAGACGGCTGATGCTTTGCTCGTAATCGAGAACGTCGGAAGCGACTCGGCCGTTGTCCTTCCGGAAGCGCAATAGATCAATCGGAACCCGCCAGACCTGGCGCTCGACGCCATCGGACCGATCAGTCCTGAAGTTGATTACCGACTTCGAGGGTTTTGCGGTAGGTTGGCGACGCTTCTTTAGTTCGTCGACGAAATCCTCGATGATTCGCCTTGTTTGGGGTACTGTCATTTTGGTCATGGCTGGGAGGAAGGGGTTACTGCGCACGAAGATTCGGGCGATTCTTGCGTTTGAAGTCCATCCCGTCAATTTCAGGAATCCTAAAGAGTTCCGCTTCCAGGGCTACCTCACTTTGAGCGCTCGGGAAACAGGATGGCCTCGAGGACGGATTCATCGAGTGCGGCCCGGTAGCGTTTGCCGCGCAGGCTGTCCTTGATGCTGGTGTCCTGTTTGAGCAGGGACAGGCAAACCTTACGCAGCATGGCCAGGTTCTGCGCCGCGTGGTCCTTGTTCGAAGGGGTCTCGAAGGTACCAGTCCTCGCGCGTTAACTTTCAGGGTTGTTGCTACGGTGCTCATTGTAGTTTAGGGCGGAACGGCCCGCTTCTTTCCTTCGGTTTCCTGAACCC
>JAKZES010000110.1 GCA_022548915.1 Verrucomicrobiaceae bacterium E54 | reverse complement strand
AATTCCCCCCGCCCATGTGTTGCGCACTTATTTGACATCGTACTGGGTTGCCAAATGGGGAGTCTGTTGATTTCGGGTGGTTTTGACTTCGTCCGAGCGAGCTTGTGCCTTTTGCAGGGATGGTGTCGCCGGAGACAGCCCCGCCTGCGCTCCTTCGGAGCTCAATCATCGAATGCCACGAACTCCACGGGTTCGCACCCGTGGCTACGTGCCGACGTCCCTCCGGGACTTCAGGGCCTTCCAACCCAGCGCCCCGAGACTTTCGAGCAGCCGCTCAGCGTTCGACCTCGATCGCACTGGCATTGATCACCAGGGCGTCGGTGGACGAGCCTTCGGCGACGGTGCCGCTGACGATGAGCTTGGCCAGGTTCCCGATGCCACCGACACCTTCAATCGACTCCTTCAGCACGCGGCCGTCGGCATCGACGATCTGAATCGTGGCGGTCCCACGCTTCTTGTCCTCGGGCGTGTCGCAGCAGGCGTCCCAGGGAGTTTCGCAGCCATCGTCGGGCTTCTCGTTGCACGGCGTGAGCACCGCCGGATCTCCCAGGATGAAGGCGGCGCGGCCTTCGACGAAGGGGTGTTCGTTACCCATGACCTGGCCACTCACCGTGACCTTGTCGCCGGGCTGGATGGTCTGCCGGGCCATGTGAATCGGCGAGGCCTCCCCGTCGGGTGCGGCTTCGATCACGGCGGTCAGCGCGGCACTCGGACCGGTTTCCGGCGGATCCACATCCACGGTGCTGGATTTCTCACAGGAGGCCGCCGCAAACGCGGCAAGGAACAGGGCGGTGTACTTCATTTTCTTCATGATGGTGGGGTTGGGTTGAGTTACATTCGCAGGGCGACCGGAAGCGGCGGCTTGAGGCAGCGGATCGCCGGCGGCAGGGCGCCGAGGAGTCCGAGAAAGAGCCCGGTCAGGATGCCGGCAAGGGCGGCACCGGGACCGATCTCGACGGTGAAGGCGCCGATCGAGAAGGGCACCGTCTGCCCGTCGAGCAGCCACACCGCGACCGCCGAGGCGACCAGCGCGCCGCTCAGGCAGGCGAGCGTGCTTTCCTGCACCAGGCTCCAGAGCAGCGTGCCGCGGCTGAATCCGATCGCCTGCAGCGTGCCCATCTCGCGCACCCGCGAGGCGAAGGCGGCATAGAGGGTGTTGATCCCGCCAAACAGCGCGCCGGCGGCAATCAATCCGGCAGTGATCCAGATCATCCCGCGCAGCGGGGCGAAGAAGTTACTAAGCTTGCCGTAGTAGTCGGTCTCGCGGAGCGCGACCAGCTCGAGGTCGAGGCGCTGCTTCGCGAACAGGTCCGCCTCCGCGAAGTCCTCCGGGTCATCGAGGCGGACGACGACACACGAGAGCGACTCCCGCTGCGCCAGCACCCGGAGATCCGAGAGAGTCGTCCACACCTCCGACTCCAGCACCGTTCCGGGAGCGGCAAAGAAACCCGAAAGCGTCATGATCTGGCCATTGATCGAAACCTCGCTGCCGACCTTCAGCGTGTCCTCTTGGATTCCGAGGCTCCGCCAGGCAAGCCGGCCGAGCATCACCTGTCCGGCCTTCGGGAAGCTGCCCTCGACCAGCCAGACCTCGGGATGCACGTGCAGCGCCGCAGGCGAAACCCCGCGGAAGGTGGCCTCGACCTGCTCGCCATCGGGCAGGCCGAGGTAGTTCATGTAGTAGATCTCGCCCGACACGGCCCGCACGCCGAGCGTCTCGGAAATGCCGGGAATGCTTGCCGCCGCGATCCCGGCGGCCTGCTCGGCCACCTCGCTGCGCTGCACGCTCTCCTCGGATCCCGCCCCGAGCAGGATCACGTTCTGCGGCGAACCGGATGCCGAGAGCACCCGCTCCATGCCCTGGTTGATCGCGACCGCGACCATCACCAGCAGCACCACCAGGGCGCTGCCGCCGACCGTCTGCAGCAGGCGGGCTTTCGAGCGGAATAGATTCCGGGCGGCGTAACTGAAGGGGAGCATAAGTCAGTCTCTGAGACTCCGGACGATGGGTTGACGGATGGCCTGGATGGCCGGCCACAGCGAGGCGAGGATGCCGAGCAACAGGCCCGAGGCGACTCCGGTGAAGACGACGACGAGATCCGGCTGCACGGAGAGCGCGAGGCCCTCATTGCCCATGGTGAAACTCTGCCACCGGAGGAAAGCGGCGGCCCCGATGACCCCGGCCAGCCCTCCGACGAGGCCAAGCATGCCGCCCTCGCTCACCACCAGCGTGGCGATGGCACGGCCCGGGTAGCCGAGGGTCCGCAGCACGGCGTTCTCCTTGACCCTTCCCCTGACGACCAGCAGCAGCGCATTGGCGACCAGGGCGGCCACGGCCACCACCGCGCCGACCCCGAGCCAGCGGGTGAACGCCACCAACTCGATCAACTCGGAGGCGGTTTCGGCAAAGAACGCCTTCTCCGGCTTGGTGTCGGTCGGCTCCGAGGCGGACCGGAAGAACTCGTCGATCTCCTTCGAGACCGACTCGAGTTGATCGGCCCGGTCCACACGAACGTTGAACTGGGTCACCACCCCGAGCCCGGCCCGTGACGCCTGCTGGAGAAACGGCAGCTTCACGTAGGCGACGTTGTTGTCCTGCGCGTTCGGCGAACGAAGGATGCCCGAGACCGTGACCGTGACCCCGGCCGCGTCAAATCGATCCCCCGGGGAAAAGCCGCGGCGACGCGCAAAGTTCTCGCCCAGCAGCGCGCCGTCGTCGCGCGCCATCCACTCGGACTCGCTGCCCTCGATGATCTCAATCTCGGGCGCGAAACGGGTCAGCAATCCCGGTGGCACCCCGCGGAAGGTGACGACATCGAGCGAGGCGCCGCAGTTGTTCACCACCACCTGCACCGGAATCACCTCGCGCACGCCTTCGATGCGGCGCATCTGTTCGGCGTAGTGCTCCGGCAGGCGGCTGGTCGAGGGACAGAAGCGGTTCTCCCGGTACACCACCAGCACGGTATCCGCCGCCGTTTGCTCGGTCGCCTTGGCGAGCGACCGCTGCAACGTCTCGACCGCCGTGAAGAGAAACATCCCGGAGGCCACGCCGAGCACCGTGAGCAGCGAGCGCACGCGGTGCCGCGTGAGCTGAAGCCACGAGAGATGCAGTAGGTTCAGGAAGGAGCGCATGCGTTTTCAAGGAGTTGGCCTTTTTCCAGATGCAGGGTCCGGTCGGCGGCCGCCGCGGCCTTGGCGTCGTGGGTGACCATCACGATCGTCTTGCCGTGTTCCTCGGCGAGGTTTCGGAGCAGCGAGAGGATGTTGGTCGCCGACTCGCGGTCGAGATCGCCGGTCGGCTCGTCGGCCACCAGCAGGGATGGATCGGCGACGATCGCGCGGGCGATGGCGACCCGCTGTTCCTGCCCCCCGGAGAGCTCGGTCGGCGCGTGGCTCGCGCGGTCGGTGAGGCCGACGAGGTCGAGCGCCGTCGCCACCCGTTCCCGGCGCTCCTTTTTCGAAAGCCCGGAGAGCAGCAGCGGAAGCTCGACATTCTCGAAGGCGGTAAGCACCGGGACGAGGTGGTAGAGCTGGAAGATGTAGCCGACATGGGCGGCCCGCCAGGCAGTGAGCTGGCGACGCCCAAGGGTGGAGATCTCCTCACCGGCGATCACCAAAGATCCCTGGCTGGGCGAGTCGATGCCGGAAAGCAGATTCAGCAGCGTCGTCTTTCCGGAGCCCGAAGGTCCCATCAGTGCGAGAAACTCGCCCTTCGGCACGTCGAGATCGAGGGCCTCGAGCGGCGTCACCACCGTCGACCCCTTGCGGTAGCTCTTCGACACACCGCGGCATTGGATCATCAAGTCATTCATGGCTGGATCAATTCAGGGTTCACGCGCTGACCGTTGCTCAAATCTTTCGGATCGAGCACGACCCACTCGCCCGGGCGCAGGCCGCGGTCGATCCGGACGTGCCCGTCCTTGGTTTCATCGGTCGGGGCGACCATCCGGCGCTCGACCCGCTTCGACTCCGGGTCGCAGACCCAGACCGCATCGCCGGCGAGCGCCGCTTCAGGGATCCAGGTCACCAGCACCACGCCCGGCGCGGCGGTCGCGCCGACCTGCGACACTTCGAGAAACTCGACGCGGCAGAGCATCTCGGGCCGGAGCTGGTCGCTGGGGTCCTCGATGCGCACCTTCGCCTGCAGCGTGTTGCGCTGGATGTTCGCCTCGCCGGTGATGCGGGTGACCTCGCCGTGGAAAATCGTGTCGGGGAGCAGGCTGCAGCGGATGCGCGTCCGCTGGCCGATCTGGAGTCCGGCAGCATCGGCGAGCGGCACGTCCACCCGCACTTGAAGCTGCGCCGGATCATAGAGAATCGCGACCGTAGCGCTGTCCATGTCGTCCATCGCCAGCATCTTCTTCTGGCCCGGGGCGCTCAGCAGGCGCAGCACGCGGCCGTCCACAGGCGAATCGATCTCCGTTCGGGCGAGGGCAAGCTCGGCCTGCTCGACCTCCACCTCGGCGGCGTTCACCACGCTCTCGAGGACCAGGATCCGTGCTTCCAGCCGCTGCACCTCCGCCTTCTGCTGCTCGACGGCGGCAAGGGCCTCCGCCTCCCCGGCCCGGGCCTTGAGGTGGGCGGCACGGACCTTCACCCGCTCGGTTTCCGAGATCGACCCCTCGGCCAGCCCTTCGATCCGGCTGAGCCGGTCCGCGGTCTCCGAGTGCAGCGCCATGGCCGCCTCTGCCCGCGCTTCCGCCGCGGCCACGCTCCGCCGCCCGGCTTCAATCGACTTCCGGTGCTCGACCAACTCCGCCTTGCGGGTGCGCAGCGCTTCCTGCGCCGCCTGGAGAGCGAGACGGGCGTCGTCATCGATCAAGGTGACCAACTGCTGGCCCTGCTTCACCGGGTCGCCCTCCAGCACGTGGACCTTTTCCACCACGCCATCGACCAGAGCGGTTGCCTTGATCGGAAGCGGATCGGGTTCCACCCACCCGCTGGCTTGGAAGGCCAACGGGCTGTCCCATGCCTTGGGCGAATCGACGCCAGCGACTTCCTCGACGCTGGAGGAATCCGAGGAAGTGGCACGGACCAGGGCCACCTCGACCTCGGCGGCCGGCAGGATCCGGTCGCGGAAAAGCACGGCGAACAGCAGGGAGAAGCCCAGCGCCAGTGCCGCGGGAATGGTCCAAGGCGGCAGGGCCCGCCGGTTTTTCGATGGGTCCTCGACTCGGGCGAGGGATTTCAGGGATTGATTCATGGAAATGGCAAATCGGGAGACGGAGCACCCGTGAACGGGCGCGAATTGGGTGCCCTCCCAGGGCACGGTGAAACGGGGCGCAAGAGCCCGGCTTCAAAGTCTCCAGATCGCCAAGACGGCCCGCGAGGGCGGACCCGTCGTCGGACCACGAATCGATTCGGCGCGACTCAGCGCTCCTGCCGAAGACACCAGCGGCGGCACCACCATCGTTTCCGGAAGATCGGCGAGATCCGTCACCGGCACCGGCGGCACCTCGGGAGTCGGCCCGGGCACGGCGGCATCCGGCAGTTCCTCGATTTTCGGGCACCCCCCGGCGCAATCGCAGCCGTGATCGTCGCAACAGTCGCCGCAGCAACTTTGCCCGTGGATCAGATCCGCGACGCACAGGCACACCGGCCCTCCCACTGCGGGCAGCGAAAAGCCGACGCAGAGCAGGAGAACGGATGCCAGAAGGCGCCTCATCACGGTGTCATTCACGTCTCTAAGAGACTCAGGGTCAAGGATTGATTCCCAACGAAATGGCCTGAACCACCCCGCGAGCCGGTAGGGCGTTTGCTTGGCAGGCTATGATTGGATGGGTTGTGCCATATTGATGGTGTTCACTGATTTTTGGCGGTGGTCGCGGTAGTGGTCGAAGGC
>JAKZES010000010.1 GCA_022548915.1 Verrucomicrobiaceae bacterium E54 | reverse complement strand
CCGCGACTCCGCCCCCCGGGCGCTTTCGCCGCCCGGTAGTGGACCTCCACCGGGTAGGTGCGCCCTCCCGCTTCGAGCAAAGTGAGCCGCCCCGGCCCGCTGCGCGCCTCCAGAAAGTCTCCCAGTCCCTGCGTCTCCAAAGTCGCGGACATCACCACCACCCGCAGATCCGGCCGCGAGCCTTCCTGCAGGTCGAGACAGCGACCGAGCGCCACATCCATCGCCAGGCGTCGCTCGTGAAATTCATCGAAGATCACCGCATCCACTCCCGGCAGGTCGGAATGATCCTGAAGCCACCTTTGGAAGACACCGTCGGTGAGGTAAACGATGCGGGTGTCGCGCCCGTAGCGACGATCGAAGCGAACCGAGTAGCCGACCTCGCCTCCCACCGCTCCGCCGCGCTGACGTGCCACCCAGCCCGCCAGCATGCGGGCCGCCATCCGTCGGGGTTCGATGACCAGGATGCGTCCCTCGACCCCGGCATCGCGCATCATGCCCGGCACCGCGGTTGATTTTCCCGAGCCGGTGGGAGCCTTGAGCAGCAGCCGTCCGCCCGGCGCCGCCGCCTGTTTCAGCTCGTCCTCGATCTCGAATACCGGCAACTGCACGCCGTTCCCGTAGACGGATTTTGCGAATTCCAAAGCACGAATCACAAAACCCCGGCCAAGGTGAAAGCTCGCGGCAGGGGGGCCCGTTATTCGCGTTGCTAAGCGGAAACACCGCCCCTAAACTTTTCTCATGAACGCGCTGCTCGCCTTTGGTATGCCCCAGGGCCCGGAATGGGTCATCATCTTCGTCGTGGTCCTGCTGCTCTTCGGAGCCAAGAAGATCCCGGAACTGGCTCGTGGACTGGGCAAGAGCATGGGGGAATTCAAGAAGGCCAAGGATGAATTCGAACGCGAGATCAAGACCGCCGAGGCCGAGGCATCCGCCGAGGAGGACGAAGCCAAGGTGAAGGAAGTCGCCGGCAAGGAACCTCGCGAAGTCTGAATGATGCTTCCCGCCTTTCGATGGATCGTCGCCCCGGGAATCCTCGGGGCGTTTGTTTTGGCGCTTCCCTCGTGCGACCGACACGAGGAACTCACCGCATGGGAGGGCGAGCCGGTCGTCGCCGAAGCCTCACCTCCGGCGGCCGAGGAATCATCCGTCACAGACCCTGCTCCGGACGCCGAAGCGCCGGAGGACCGAAACACTGAAAGAGCGAAACAAGGAAGCACTGACACCCTTCGTTTCATCGCCTACAACGTCGAGAACTGGCTGACGATGGATCGCTACATCGACGGCAAGCGGATCAACGGCAAGCCCAAGCCCGACAGCGAGAAGGAGGCCGTCGTCAGCATCATCGCCCGCCACCGGCCCGACGTGCTCGGCCTCTGCGAAGTCGGCACTCCTGCGGACCTTGCCGACTTGCAGGATCGCCTGAAGGCCGCCGGGGTCGATCTTCCCCATGCGCATCACACCGGCGGTTTCGACGACACCCGCCGGCTTGCCATGCTCTCCAGGCATCCATTCGCCAACGTCGAACTCCACGAGAATCTCGAGTACCAACTCGAAGGGCGGACCTTCGGCATGGGGCGCGGGATTCTCGATGTGACCGTCGACAGCCCCGTCGGCGACATCCGTTTCCTGGGTGCGCACCTCAAGTCGAAGCGCGAGATCCCCGAAGCGGACCAGGAAATGATGCGCCGCGCCGAAGCCCATCTGCTGCGTGAGCAGGCGACCCGGATCCTTACCGCCGATCCGACGACCGCCTTGATCGTTTACGGAGACCTCAACGATACCCGCAATTCGTCCGCCGTGCGGACCGTCCGCGGGCCGCGGTCGGGTCCGCTCAAGCTCGGCATGGCGTGGCTCAAGGATGAGCGCGGCCAGACCTGGACCCACTTCTGGGATTTTCAGGACGTGTATTCACGCTTCGACTACGTGCTCTTCAGCGAGGCGCTCACCGAGCGGGCCTTGTGGGACGAGTGCAAGCTGCTCGACGATCCCGAATGGGCGGACGCCAGCGACCACCGCGCCACGCTCTTCGTGATCGAGTGAAATATCCTCACCGGATTTCCAGCATCCGCGCGCTCAAGGGCGGCAGGTCAGGAAGGATCAAGCCCTTCTCCGGCAACTCGGAAACTCCGGCACTCGCCTGCCAGTCGTCGACGAGGCGTTCGCGGAAACTGATGCTTCCGGCGGTCTTGTCGAGCCACTCGAGGGCGTGCTGTGGAATCCGAATGCTCACGCCTTCCAGGGTCGTGGTACCGTGGAAATTGGCAACCACCAGGAAGGCCTTCCCGCTCGTCGCATCGCGACGCAGGAAGGCGTAGAGCCAGTGACCGCTGGCGGTCTCGCCGTCGAGCCGCCCGAAGCTCTCGTTGTCCTTGTTGGCGTGGTTCAGGCCGTAAAACTCGCCCTGTGTGAAGGCCGGGCTTTTCACCACCGCAAGCAGGTCCGCATACCACTGGCGCAAGGCCCGCTGCTCGTCCGAGAGCCCGCCGCCGTCGAAGCGTCCGCCATTCACCCATTTCTGGAATTCGGGCATCGCCCAGTAATCGAAGATCGTCGTCCGCGCGTCGTCGCCCCCGAATCCTTCGGCACCCAGCGCCGGTTCCCCGACTTCCTGGCCGTGGTAGATCATCAACGGGCCGCGGCCCATGCCGAACATCACGGCACTGACCGGGCGTCCCACCGCCATCCCGAGACCTCCCCACTCCTTCGGTGAGGCCAGGCGGATCTCGTCGTGGTTCTCGGCGTAGCGCAGCGACCGGTGAAAACGATCGCCGGTGAAGGTCAGCTCGTCGAGGTCGTTGGCCCACTTGTAACCGTGGAAGTCGTCGTAGAGACCGAGGCAGATGTCGTAAACCGGATCGTCATAGACCGCGTCGAAGCCCGACTCGAGCAGCGCGTCGAGGACATTCCCATCGGTGAGCTTGGCGGGATCGTTGTCGTAGGCTTCGCCGAAAATGTAGACCCCGCCATCCCGCTGGCGCGCGCGGGTAATCATCCACCGCCAGAACTCCATCGGGACCATGTGCGCCATGTCCACGCGGAAGCCGGCGACACCCATGTCCTGCCAGTAGGCAAAAATTTCATCCATCTTGCGCCAGGTGTCCGGCACCTCGTCCACCGCGGCATCCGGACCCGGCAGGTGCGAGGTGTCGCGCCCCTGCGTGAAGTCGTGGCCGTAGTTGAGCTTCACCGTTTCATACCAGTCGCCCTCGCCCGGCGCGAAGGTGATCGCGTTGTTGCCGGTGACGCGGACAAAGTCGGTCTCCGGTTCGAAACGACCGGTGCAGCCCGGCTTGCCCTCCGTCGGCAGTTTCAGCGGCGGACCCCCATCGGCCATGCCCGGTTGCACGTAGAAGAAGTTGTTCTTCCTGGCGAAGAACCGCGCTGGATCGTCGCCCTCGCCGAAGCTCAACTCGGGGCGCACGTCCGAGGCATAGCTGCGGGCCACGTGATTCGGCACGAAGTCGATCAGCACCTCGAGATCGTGCTTGCGGCAGCGCTCGATCAGGGCCTTGAACTCGTCGATCCGCTTCTCCGGGTCGTCGGCGTAGTCGGGACAGACGTCGAAGTAGTCGCGGATCGCATACGGGCTCCCGGCCACCCCCTTGAGGATGTCCGCCGGGTCGGCCTCGCGTCCCGGATAGCCGGTGCCGCTGGCCTGTTCGATGACCCCGGTGAGCCACAGGTGGGTGATCCCGAGTTCCTTCAACGAAGCCAGCGAGCAGTCGTTGAAATCGGAGAACTTGCCACAGCCGTTCTGCTCCAGGGTGCCGTTCAGCTTCCTCGTCTCATCGGTGTTCCCGAACAGACGCGGGAGTGCCTGATAGATCACCGGTCGTGGATCTTCGGTCGCGCTCGCCATGCTCATCGCCGCCATCCATGCGACGGCGATGCCCTTTTGCCAACGATTCAATCCCATCACTTCCAGAAGTTCAGTGTCCGGCCGCCCCCGAAGGCGCCGCCGCCTCGCCGGCGTGATCCACCCGCAGCATCGCCGCGGCCGCGATGACGAGGCACGCACCACCGAAGACGATCGCCATCATCGAGTCACCGCCGAAAACCGACCCGACCAACTTGCCCATCACCAGCGACACCAGCACTTGCGGAATCACGATGAAGAAGTTGAAAACGCCCATGTAGAATCCCATTTTCGCCGGAGGCAGGACCGACGAGAGAATCGCGTAGGGCATGGAGAGGATCGACGCCCAGGCGACACCCACGCCCACCATCGCGATCAGCAGCGTGTTCTGGTCCGAAATCACCCGCGCGCTGAGCAGGCCCGCCGCGCCGATCAGCAGGCACACGAGGTGGATCATCCTCGGCGACACCTTCCGGGAGAGTGCGAGCAGCACGAAGGAGAACACGAAGCACACCAGGTTGTAGGTGGCGAAACAGATGCCGGTCCACGCCCCGGCCTCCTCCATGATTCCCTTCCATGCCTCCTCGTTGGCCGGATCCCCGCCGAAGACCTGTCGCGCCGTTGCCGGCGCCCAGTAGATCCACATGCAGAACAGCGCGATCCAGGTGAAGAACTGGACGACCGCCAACTGCTTCATCGTCTTCGGCATCGAGCCGAGTCCCTCGACCAACTCGACCAGGAAACCGCCCACCCCCCGCGACTCCGCCTTCATCTTCCTGAAGGCCTCCATGTCCTCCGGTGGGTACTCCGGCGTGGTGATGATCGTGTAGACCACCGCGATGAAGAGCGCGGCCGCCCCGGCATGGAAGGAAATGATCACCGCCCGGGGAATGGCGCCGCCGCCACTGGCTCCGGTCTCGACCCCGAACCAATTGGTTAGCATCCATGGCATGGCCGACGCCACCACCGCACCCAGTCCGATGAAGAGGCTCTGGACAGAAAAGCCGGTCGCCCGCTGCTCCGCCGGCAGCTTGTCCGCCACGAAGGCCCGGAACGGCTCCATCGTGATGTTGATCGAGGCATCGAGGATCCAGAGCAGGCCAACCGCCATCCACAGCGCGGACGAATGCGGCATCAGCACCAGCGCGATGCTGGCGAGAATGGCTCCCACCAGGAAATACGGCCGACGCCGTCCCAGTCCGGTCCAGGTCCGGTCGCTCATGTAGCCGACGATGGGCTGAACGATCAAGCCGGTGAGCGGGGCGGCGATCCACAACAGCGAAAGCTGTTCCTCCTTGGCTCCGAGAAAGGAATAGATGGCCGACATGTTCGCCATCTGCAGGCCCCAGCCGAACTGGATGCCCAGGAAGCCGAACGACATGTTCCAGATCTGCCAGAACGACAGCTGCGGTTTGTTGCTCATGGGTTTGGAAAAGTTCGGACGCCAGCCTGCCCCCCTCGAATGGCCGCGTCGAGCCGCCGGTTTACTTTGGAATGCGGTGGTCTGCCACCGCTTTGGTTGCCGCCATGACGCCCACCCCCGGCCCTGGCGCGGCTTCCCCTCGGGCATGGGAAAGGCGAGATTCCTCCATCGGCAGGATTCGAGAACCAAAGGGATCCACTGGTGACTCGAAAAGCGGAGTCGAGGGCCTCCGCACTCCAAATCGCTTGCCAAACCCCGGGCCGGTGGCCTAAACCCTCGGCCCCGTCCGACGGAATCATGCGCGATTAGCTCAGTGGTAGAGCACATCGTTCACACCGATGGGGTCGCTGGTTCGAACCCAGCATCGCGCACCATTTTCTTTCCCGTCCAAGCCCGGCTTCGCTAAACCGGAATCGTGTCCTCGATCGAAGTCCGCTCCCTTTCGCCCGCCGAGTTCCCGACCGCCACCGGTCTGCTGGCGCACCTGAATCCCGACTGCACCACCGCGGTGCTGCTCGAGCGCTTCCGGCGAATCATCGAGGAGCATCCGCACTACCTTCCCATTGGCGCGTTTCGCCGCGGCACCATGGTCGGCTTCGCCGGTGCCTGGGTGGCGACCAAGATCTGGTGCGGGCGCTATCTCGAGATCGACAATCTCGTCGTCCATCCCGAACACCGTTCGAGCGGCGTCGGCAGCGCCCTGATCGCGCATCTGGAGCAACTCGGTCGTGAACGCGACTGCAACCTGATCACCCTCGACGCCTACACCCACAACCACGCCTCCCACCGGCTGTATCACCGGCTGGGTTTCGAAATCTGGGGTTTCCACTTCGTGCGTCCGCTCGGTTCACTCGATCGATGACGGCGGCGATCATCATCGTGCACTATCACCTCCGCCCGGGAGGGGTGACCCAGGTCATCCGGGCCACCGAGCGCATCCTTGGCGACGCCGGCATTCCCCACCTCGTCCTGAGCGAAGAGAACATGGCCGGACTCGGCTACCAGGCGGAGGCATCCGGCGATCTCGCCGCGCCGCTGCTCGATGCGGCGACCCGGCGGTTCGGCGGGCGCCCCCGGCTGTGGCATTTCCACAACCCCTGCCTCGGCAAGAATCCGGCCCTGACCCGCTCGCTCGGCGCGCTCGCCGATGCCGGGGAAGCCATGATTCTCCAGCACCACGACCTTGCTGAAGACGACCGCCCGGAAAACCTCGCCATCCTCGAAATGGTTGCCAGGCCCTACCCCGACTCGCCGCGAGTCGCCCACGCATTCCTGAACAAGCGGGATCGAAGCGCCTTCATCGCCGGCGGCCTGCCCGGCGAGCGGGCGATTCTCCTGCCCAATCCGGCTCCACCACGCCCGCCCACGCCACCACCGCCCGCGGGGCCCGCGGTGGTCCTGCTGCCGATGCGGGGAATCCCGCGAAAGAATCTCGGGGAATTCCTCCTGCTCTCCGCCGCGGCTCCCGCCGGGACCCGCTTTCTTCAGGGCAGCGCGCCGGCTCGCGACGAGTGGAAGCCGGCCTACGAGGCTTGGCGCCGCTTTGCCGGGGAACAAGGGCTGCCGGTCGAGTTTGACGTGTTCCGCCGGCAGTCGCCCGAGCGCTGCATCGCCGCCAGCACTCACCTGCTCACCACTTCGAGGCAGGAAGGATTCGGCCTGATTCACCTGGAAGCCGCGCATCGACGCCGCGTGCTTGGCCGGCGCATCGCCAGCCTGAATCTCGACGGTTTCCCCCGGGATGGTCTCTACGACGCCCTCGTCTGCGATGGGATCGACTTCGCCCTGCTCGACGACGATCACCAGCGGGCAGCGATCCACTCGTTCCGGCTGGGAAAGTGCGACGTGCAGGTCGTGCGGCAGGGAGAAACGGATTTGCTGCACCCGTGGCTCCGCCGTCAACTCGACGACCGCCCGCCTCCCGACGCGTCCCCGGCCCTCGCGCGCCATTCGCACGCGGCCCATCTGAAGCGACTCACCGAGCTTCAGGCACGCCTGACCAGCGCCGCACCGGGACCTGTCCGCGCACTCGATCGCCGGGCCATCGCTGCCGCCTACGCATGATCCCCGCTCCCACCAAGGCCATCCTCTTCGATGTGTATGGGACCCTTCTCGACGGTCCCCGGCATCCGGATCGCCGCAATCGCATGGCATCCGTCATCAAGCGTTTCGAACTACCAGAGTTCCCGTACCCCGACACCACCTTCGACCAAGCGATTGCCACCGCCCACCAGCAATCTCCAGAGCGCTGGCCCGAGATCGACATTCGAGAGATCTGGCAATCGATCTTCCCCACGCTGACCGACGCCGGGGACTTCGCGTTCGAACTGGAGGAATCGATCCATCCGGTGGAACCGACCCCTTGGGCGAATCGACTCCTCGAGGCCAGTGTCGAAACCGGCGCGGCGCTCGGCATCGTCTCCAACGCGCAGGCCTACACCCGGCGCCTGCTCGCCACGCACTTTCCGGAATACTGGCCGCAGTTCCGGCCCGATCTCTGCGCCTTCTCCTACGAGCACGGCTTCGCCAAGCCCGACCTGCGCCTGTTCCGGCACGCGGTCCGTCCGCTGATCGAATCCGGCATCGCTCCCGCGGAGATCCTGATGGTCGGCGACTCGGACGAGAACGACCGGAAACCCGCCGCCGAACTCGGCCTCGGCTATCTCACGGTTCCGCCCCCGAACGACGACGAAGGAATTGCCTGCGGGTAGCCGCCTCAGAACTCCACCGTCTCTCCGAGCACTCCGACCTCGATGGGCTGGTCGTGCTTTTCCGCCAGCGCGACGCGCAATGCCTCGGAGTGTTCCTCTTCACCGTGCACCAGCCAGGTGCGCGACTTCGGTCCGCTCATCGCCTCGAAGTAGTCCACCAGCTCCGAGTGGTCGGCATGACCCGAGAAGGAATCGATCGCTTCGATCTTGGCACGCACCTTGTAGCGCTTGCCGAAGATGTTGACCTCCTGGTTGCCGTCGCGGATGAAGCGCCCGAGGGTGTTTTGGGCGCAGTAGCCGACGAAGAACACCGTATTCTTCGGATCCCCGATGCCGTTCTTCAGGTGGTGCCGGATCCGCCCCGCCTCGCACATGCCGGAAGCGGCAATGATGATGCAGGCCTCGTCCTTCTGGTTGATCTTCTTCGACTCACTGACGGCACGCACGAGTCGCAGGCCCTCAAAGACGAAGGGATCCTTGTCCTTCTCGAACATGAACTCATAGACCTCCTCGTTGAAACACTCGGGGTGCAGGCGGAAGATCTCGGTGGCGCCGACCGCCAGCGGACTGTCGACATAGACCGGAAGCTTCGGCAGCCGGCCTTCGTGGAAGAGCCGGTTGAGCACGTAGAGGACCTGCTGGGTCCGCTCGACCGCGAAGGAGGGGATCATGACCTTGCCCTTGCGCTCGATCGCCTCGGTCAGGATTCGCGCGAAGTGTTCGTCGGCCCCGGTCGCCTCCTCGTGCTCGCGCCCGCCGTAGGTCGACTCCATGAGGACGAAATCAACATCCGGAACCACCACGGGGTCGTTGAGGATGTCATTCCTCCCGCGACCGACGTCGCCGGAGAACAGAAAGCGCTTCTTCCTCCCACCATCCTCCTTGTCGATCACCTCGAGCAGCACCTGCGCCGCTCCGAGGATGTGACCGGCGTCGAAAAAGGTCAGCGTCACCCCGTCGGCCACCGGCATCGGCCGCTCGTAACCCACGGTCACGAACTGCCGCAGGCACTTCTCCGCGTCGGCCTTGTTGTAGAGCGGTTCGACCGGCGGCTCGCCGTCCTTGGCCCGCTGCTTGTTCAGCCACTTCACGTCCTGCTCCTGGATGTGGGCGCTGTCGGCCAGCATGATCGTGCACAGGTCCCGCGAAGCGAAGGTTGCGTAAATATTGCCGGCAAAGCCGCGGCGCGTGAGGTTCGGGAGGTTGCCGCTGTGATCGATGTGGGCATGGGAGAGGATGACCACGTCGACCTCGGAGGGCTCGAAATGGGGAAAGCCCCGGTTCACCTCGTAGGAGTCATGCCGCCGGCCCTGATAAAGGCCGCAATCGAGCAGGATCCTCGTTCCGTTCACCTCCAGCAGATGCTGCGAACCCGTCGTCGTCCCCGCCGCGCCACAAAACTTGAGCTTCATCACCCCCAGCCTTCACATCCCCCGCGACCGGGGGAAGCAGAAATCCGTACATCGGGCCTTCAAGCTCCGTTCCGACACCCCGGCTCCGGTCGGCACGGGGATCACCCCGCCTGCGCCGCAAACGCCACTTCCTCATACGGCTGGATCACCACGAAGCCGCTTCCCTCGAACTGCATCTGGAAGGACTCGCCGGAGCCGCGGCCGAGGAAGGTCCGGAACGAAACGTCGGTGCGGAACTGCGGTTTCAGGCCACCACTCCACGCGACCGTGGCATTCGGATCGGTGATCACCGGGTTGCCCGGCTCGACCTTGAGGGTGATCGGCTCGTAGTGCGTCGTAAGTGCCACCATGCCCGAGCCGGTCAGGTGAATGTTGAAAAGCCCGCCGCTGGCCAGGGCCGCCACCTTCCGCATCATCTCGATCCGGTGCGAAAGGCTCGGCTCGAAGGCGAGCACGTCGTTGCCGTTGATGAAGATCTCCTCGTTCTGCAGGCGGATGATGCTTACCTTCTTGCCGGCGTCGGCGAGGTAGAGTTTTCCCTGACCGTCGGCGTAGGTGATGCTCATGCCCTCGCCGGAGACCGCCTTCTTGAGCAGGTTTCCGAGGCCCTGGTCCATCATCTTCTCGCGGGTGAACTTGATCTGCCCGCGATAGGAGACCATCGAGCCCATCTTGGTGTTCACCCGGCCATTGAGGTTCACCTCCAGCAGGCGGGGCGTCTCCAACTCGAAAAGCCCCTGCCCCCGGTCCTGCTGGGCGGTCTTCGAAAGGAACTCATCGAGCGAGTAGCTCGGCGACTGCGGCATCGGGGGTGGTGTGCTCATGCTGCCCCTTACATCCCATCATCAGGCCGGGCCTCCAAGCCCGAATCGCGCGGACTCGTGGCTCCGGGCCGAGTTCCGGGAGCATCCGGAACCGAATGAAACGCTCCATTTTCCTTGACTCGGTCGGCTGCGGGTCCTACCTCCCCGCCCCCACGCAAGCCCATCCACGTCATGGCCAACTCTGAAGTCATTCTCCGCGAAAAAGTCGAAGGTCTCGGTTCCGAGGCCGACGTCGTCAAAGTCCGTTCCGGCTACGCGCGGAACTTCCTGATCCCCCAAGGCAAGGCGTTCGAGGCCACCAAGGCCAACCTGCGTCACCTCGAGGCCCTCAAGACCGCCCGCGCCCAGCGCGAGGCCGAGGAACTCGCCGGCGCCCAGGAACTTGCGACCAAGATCTCGAAACTGCGTCCGAAGTTCACCCTCGAGGTCGGCGGATCCGGCAAGGCCTTCGGATCGGTCACCTCGATCGACATTCACAAGGAACTTCAGGCGGCCGGCATCGAAATCGACCGCACCGCGATCGAACTCGAAAAGCCGATCAAGAAGTCCGGCAAGAGCGACGTGACCATCAGCCTCCACCCGGAGATCTCGACCACCCTCACCGTGACCGTCGAGGCCCACTCCCCGGACGCCGAGGGCGAGACGGAGTAATTCCGCCACCAACCTTTCCGAAAGCGCGCGCCCCGACCGGGTCGCGCGCTTTTTCGTTCCAGCGTGCGGTGGCCTGCCATCGCTTCCGGAGCGAGCGGTCCGATCGGAACAAAACCGACGCGCTCCATGACCCTCCGGAGTTATCCACAGAAGTTCACCGGATGCCCTGATTGACCCGCACCGATTTCCTCCACCATGGTCACCCAAGCTCATGGCCGTCTCCACCGAAGCACCCGTTCTCCAGTCCGCCCCGCCGTCCGATTCGGACGACGGCAGCCGCACCCTGCCCAATGCCCTTGGCCCCGAGAAGAGCATCCTCTCCTCGATGCTCAAGGACCCGCAGCGCTACATCACGGAAGCGCGCGAAGAGAGCCTGACCCGCGAGCATTTCTATCTCCCCGCCCACGGATTGCTGTTCGAAACCCTGTGCGAGCTGAACGACAAGGGGAACGAGATCGAACTCGTCTCGCTGGTCCAGCTCCTCCACGACCGCGGAATCCTCGATGACATCGGCGGGCGGCCGGCCGTCGCCGACATCTACACCTACTCGCCGAACGCCTCGCACTTCGCCACCCACCTCAAGATCGTCAAGGAGAAGCACGTCCTGCGCTCCATCATCCGCACCTGCACCGAGTCGATCGCCGAGGCCTACGAAAACCCGGAGGACACCAGCGTGCTCCTCGACCAGGTCGAGCAGGAGGTGCTCGGCATCCGCCAGGGATCGGAAACCAAGGCCAGCTTCGACATCCGCACGGAAGTTGCCGAGGTCTGGACCAAGTTCCAGGAAGTCCTCGCCGGCGAGGTGGAAACCCAGGGCATTCCGATGGGCTACACCGACCTCGACGGCATGAGCAAGGGACTCAAGCCCGGGGAGATGTTCGTCATCGCCGCCCGCCCCTCGATGGGCAAGACCTCGCTGATGATGAACATCGTCGAACACGTCTGCGTGGACCAGAACGTGCCGACCCTCGTTTTCTCGTGCGAGATGACGGCCTTCCAGATCGTCCAGCGCCTGGTCTTCTCGCGGGCACGCTTCGCCCAGAGCCGGATCGGCAAGGGTTTCAAACCTTCCAAGGAGGAACTCCTCAAACTCAAGCGCTCGACCAAGGAGATCGCCGAGTCCAAACTCTGGATCGACGACACCGCCGGAATTCCGATCGACACCCTGCGGGCCAAGGCGCGGCGGCGGCACCGGGAGGACAAGATCGGCCTGATCGCGATCGACTACCTGCAACTGCTCAAGTCGAACACCCGTCAGGCCTCCAACTCCCGCGAGCGGGAGATCGGTGAGATCTCCGCCGGCATCAAGGCCCTGGCCAAGGAGCTGAACGTGCCGATCCTCGTCCTCGCCCAGCTCAACCGCGGTCCCGAGAGCCGCACCGGATCGTCCCTCGGTGTGCCGCGCATGTCCGACCTCCGGGAATCCGGCACCATCGAGCAGGATGCCGACATGATCGGTCTGCTCTACCGCAGCGCCTACTATGCCGAAACCGAGGAAGAAAAGGAGGAACTCGCCGGAAAGTCCGAGCTGGTCCTCGCCAAGAACCGGAACGGCGAGACCGGCCACATCCCCCTGACCTTCATCGCCGAGCTGATGCGTTTCGAGACGCGCGCTCACGAGGCGGATTGACCGTTGGGCGGCGAATCCCGACCGCTCGACTTTCTCCGATTGACCGGATCACAGGTTGGCACGAAGAGTGTTAGGGACAGCTGCCGTGCATCGTTTCGCCAATAAATCCCTACTCATCCGGCTGCGTCTCTCGGCTCTGCTGCTGGTTGTTTTCGCACTCAGCATGTTCCTGCTGCCCCTCGCCGTGGTGTGGGGAACCTTGATTTATGATCCGCGCGGTCTTCAAGCCAGCATCATCCTGCTCCCGACCGCCGTCGTCTCCGGGCTGCTGTTCCTGCTGGTGAGTTCGGACGTCCGCTGCCCGCTCTGCCGCGGCCAGGTGATGCGCCGGATGCGGGGGGCTCCGATCGGCAGAGGCGTCCAGCCGCTCCTCGGAAGTTATCGCTTCCGGGTCGTCACCCGGCTCTTCTTCACCGGCAACTTCCGCTGCCTCCACTGTGGCGAGACCTGCGATGCGACCGATCCCCGGCACTGACCGCTCGGGCTCGAGGCGATTTTCCGATTGCGCGTCACCACCCGGCGGGCTCCCTTGGCGGCGGATGTCCTCGCTCGAAATCCCGGAAACCTGCGGCGCAATGCTGCTGCCCGACTGCACCCTCTTTCCCCACGGCGGACTTCCGCTCCGGATCTTCGAGGAGCGCTACCGCAAGATGCTCAGCGACAGCCTGGCCGGCAGCTGTTTCTTCGCCATTGCCCGCCTGGTCGGCGAGGAAACCGGGAATCCGGTCGAATGCGTCTCCCCGGTCGGCACCATCGGGCTCGTGAGGGCCTCGCGAGAGATGGAGGACGGCACTTCCAACCTGCTGCTGCACGGCGTGATCCGGGTCCATTTCGTCGAGTGGCTCGAAGGAGCGGACTACCCGACCGCCCGAATCCGGCCCATCCCGCAGATCTTCGAGCCCGAGTCGCAGACCGAGGGCGCTCTGGAAGCCCTGCGGGAGGCGGCCGAATACGCCACCGCGGGGCTTCCCGGGGAGGTCAAGGACGCCTTCGACGCCATGGCCGCGGGCATCGACGACCCCGCAATCCTGGCCGACGTGCTCAGCCAGCAGTTCATCCACGAGCCCGACGACCGCTACGAGCTGCTGAGCATGGAGTCGGTCGCCGCCCGGATCGCCTGGCTGTGCTCGCGCCTCAACCCCTAGCCTGACGAACCAGCTCCGTTCCCCGCGGAATCCAAGCCTGGGGAACGAAATCGCGGCTTGCTTTGCAAGTTTCCCTCGTTTCCGATCGTGCCAACAAAAGATGAGCGAGGAAACGCAATGGTTCGTGATGCAGGGAGAAGAGCAGCTCGGGCCCTACACCGGCACCCAACTGGTCGAATTCGCCGCCAACGGCAACATCGTGAGGGAATCGCTGGTGTGGACGGAAGGCATGGAAAACTGGCTGCCCGCCGGTCAGATTGAAGGCGTTTTCCCCGCCGAAGCCGCCCCTGCCCAGATGGCCCCCGCCGGCTCCCCCTACGGAACCCAGATGGCGGCGCCGGCGGACCCCTCCGCTCCCTACCCGGCTCCCGAGGTTGGCCCCGGGAAGTTCGGACTGTGGATGGGCCTCTTCCTGGGAGGCATCGCACTGATCCTCATCGGTGGCCTGATGGTGGCCTTGGTCGGTTCCAATGCCAGGCTCGACGCCGAAGGCAATCCTTCCAACCAGGCGACAGCCGGCATGCTGATCGCCGGCCTTCTCGGCATGGCGGGCTACCTCGTCACCCTTCTCAGTGTCATCCCCTTCTACATGACCCTGTTCCGCGCCTGGAAGTGCCTCCAGCCCGGTGGGATGGCCCGCAGCACGCCGGGAAAGGCGATCGGCTTCATGTTCATCCCGTTCTTCAACTTCTACTGGATCTTCATGGCCATCAAGGGTCTCGCGACCGATTGGAATCGCACGGTCTCCACCTTCGAGGATCTCAAGGCCGCTCCCAAGTTCTCCGAAGGGGTCTTCCTGACCTTCTGCATCGGTGTTTTCGTCCAACCCCTCGGACTCATCATGATGTTTCCGGTGCTGTCGCAGATGTCCAAGGGCGTGAACTACTTCTGCTATCGCCCCAAGCCCGGACAGTCGGTCTTCGGCGGTTCGCCCGGCACCGGTGGCGGCACCGTCACCCAGGCCGGCGGCGGACTCCGGATCGGTGGAGGATTCACCCAGCACTGAAGCCACCCGCAACCAGGGTGCCTCAAAAGAAAAGGCCGATCTCCCCACGAGGAAGACCGGCCTGAAATTGACGGCGGAAATTTCAGCCACCGATATCGGAGCGACCCGAGTGGGAGGCACCGTCCTCCATGACGATGCTCTTGGTCTTGATGTCGCCGATGAGCCGGCTGTCGGTCTTCAGCTCGCAGCGCTCCGAGGTGATCTTGCCCTCGACCTTGCCGAAGACCTTGACCTCGCCGGCGGTGACGTCGCCCTTGATCTCGGCGTTTTCACCAATGGTCACCCGGCCCTTGTCTGAGATGATTTCGCCCTCGATTTTGCCATCGATGATCATGTCGTTGGAGAAACGGATCGAGCCATTGATATCGATGCCGCTCGCCAGCACGTTGGTTGCATTTGCCATGACGCCGTCAATGCAGCAGGTCCGGACCCCGAAAGCAACCGGGATTTGCGCCTGAACGAGCGGATTTCGAGGATCGCTCATTGGGCGGAATTTTCCGTGCCATCCGCCCCTGATCCACGTTAGAAAGTCTCTCGAAACCCCGTTTGATCCGTATGCCACGCGTCACCATCACCGTCCCGGAAAAGAACTCGCAGCCCTACCGCTTCGCGCTCGACCGCAAGAGCGTGACTCTGGGCCGGGGAAGTGAGAACGACATCGTGGTCGACTGCGGCTCCATCTCCGTCCACCACGCCGTCATGGAGCGCATCGAGGGCGGCTACCAACTCCGCGACCTCGGGTCGACCAATGGCACCAAATTCAAAGGTGAACTGATGCCGAAAGTCGAGCTGCTCGACGGCATGACCGTGCAAATCGGCGACGTCGACTTCGACTTTTCCCTGACGGCAGACGAACAGATGGCGCTGGCCAAGGAGCGCCCCGACGGCGATTCGCCGATCATCAAGGAAGGCGAGGAGGCTCCGAAACGAAAGAAGAGCCCCCCATCCGGCAAGCCTCAGCCCCGCCACAGCCCGCCGGTGGCCCAGCCGAGTTCCGCCGCCAGTTTCTTCATGACCCTGCTGTTCTTCCTGCTGGCGGTGGGTGCCTTCTTCATCGGGCTCTCGATCCGCTACAGCAAGGAGACGGGCAGGTCTTCGCTGGTGAACGATATCCGGAACGGCGTGCCTCCAGCCGAAGCTCCGGCTGAACCCGAAGCGGCGACGCCGGAAGATCCGCCGGAAGACTGACCCCGGCCCGCGGCGGCCGCTCGGTCAGCGTCCCCGGCGATCACCGTCCGCATTGAGAATGCGGCCCTTGATGGAATCGTCGATCGCGGTGCTCGACTCGATGTAGGCCCTGGCGGCCGCCTCGTCTTCCTCCATCCAGCGACGAGCGGTCATGCCGATCGATCTGGCGCGGTTGTTTTCGTCGGTGATCGACTCCGCCAGCGTGATGGCTTCGGTCGGCTCCATGTCGCGATTCATCCACAGATAGGTCTGGGCGGCACCGTCGCGAATGTCGCCCGCCGGTTGATCCTCGATGAAGGCGCGCGCCCCGGCCGAGTCCTGCGCGACCCAGTTGCCCATGATCCGGCGCATCGCGTCGTCGCCTTCGGAAGTCTCCTGGGTAACCAGCCATTCGGCGGCTCCGGCCGGGTCCTGCCGCGACCACTCCCCGGCCACCCTCTCGATCGCCCGGTCCCGTTCACGCTCGTCGCCGAGGGTGGAAATTCGCGCCGCGGCGGCCGCCGGATCGCTGCCGGCCAGAACTTCGATCACTTCCCGCATCGCCCGGTCCCTCGCCTCGCCGCTCAGCGTCGAGGCCCACGCGTCGGCCGCCTCGAAATCATCCCGCGCCCAACGCTCGGCGATTTCGCCATAGGCCCGGGCCTGATCGGCCCCCTCGAGACCCGCGGCCATCGTCGCCGCCTTGGACGGATCGGTGGCGGCGACCTCGCCGATCACCGACACCATCGCGTCGGTCCGTTCCGAACCTTCCAGCCCTTCCGCCCACTGCATCGCCGCCGCCGGGTCCAGCTTGGCCCACTCGCGCGCCACGATTTCCGCCCCGGCATCGCCCCGCGGACCCCGGCCGCGGCCCATGCCGCCGAACTCGTTGGGGTTCTCGGTGTAGTATTTCGCCGCGTTGACCGGATCGACGCTCGCCCAGCTCCGGAGGATGGTCGGCTTGGCAAACATGCCCCCGAAGCCCATCCCGTTCGCATAGCTCATGGCCCCCTGCGGATCGACCTCCGCCCAGCGGCTGAACAGCAGGACCGACGCCAGAATGCGGTCGCCCATCGGCAAGCCGTCAAGCTTCTCAGCCTCGGCCTCGAGCTGCGACGGATCCATCCCCGCATACAGATCGATCAGCGCCTGCAGGCGGGCGCTCTGCCCGGGTTCGCGCATGATCTCGTCGAAACTCCGGCCTCCCGAACGGGCCGGGCGGTCCTGAACCGCTTGCGGGCCGTCGCGACGGATCTTGGCCGGAGGCGGCGCATCGCTGGCCGTCGCTGCGGCGGCATCAGCCCCTCCGTTCGACTTTCCGACGAGAAATCCACCAGCCGCTCCCGCCAGGAGAGCCGCCACCCCGATCACAATGCTCTGGTTCATCGGCAGCTATAAACCCCGGAATTTCCGAGAAGTCGCGCCCAAATTTCGGCCCGGCCCCGGGAGTTCCACTGCATTCCCGCTTGGCCAATCGCGTTCGAATTCCGAGCATCCCGGAGTGACTCCCTACCGCATCCTCTTCGTCTGCATGGGAAACATCTGCCGTTCCCCGGCGGCGGAGATCGTCTTCACCCGTCTCGCCGAGCAGGCCGGCCTCGGCGATCGACTGGAAATCGATTCCGCCGGCACCATCGGCTACCACGCCGGAAGCCCGCCCGACCCCCGGATGAGCGAGACGCTCGAGTCGCGCGGCTACGTGGTCGAGGGAAGTGCCCGACAGGTAAAACGCCGCGACCTCGAGATCCACGATCTGATCCTCTGCGCGGATCGGGAGAATCTCCACGACGTCCGCTTGCTCGATCCCTCGGGATCGACCCACCACAAGATCCGGTTGTTGACCGACTACTGCCGGGAACACGATGCCGACCACGTGCCCGACCCCTACTACGGGGCCAGGGGAGGCTTCGAAGAAGTCGCCGACCTGATCGAGGACGCGAGCGCGGGTCTGATCGAGGACCTTCTCAAGACCGGTGCCATCGATCCCTCCGCCGGCTGACGCGGAATTCCGCGCGGCTTCATCAAGCCTTCATCGACGACCTGAAGCATTTCCGGATCCAGCCCATGCAGCTCGAGCAACCTCCTCCCGATCTGGCGATTCCCGAGGCCACGCCCTTCGACCATCTCCGGCCCAGTCTGTGGCGGGCCTCGAAGGTGGCCCACATCACCCTCGTGTCGCTCGGCACCATCATGCTCCTGCCGGCGGGCCTGGTGATGTTCGGGCTGATCCAGTTCTTCATCTACTTTGGCGGCATGTCCGCCGGCGGCTTCGGTGGCATGGGTAGCGAGGAGATGCTGGCGATGGGCTCTGCCGTGGTCAGCAGCAGCTTCGGCGTGCTGGCCTGGTCGGCGCTGTCGATGCTGTTCTTCAAGCGCAACGACGCCCGCTGGCAACGGATCTGCTGGGCCATCTGCGGGGTCTTCGGCACGATCGCCTCGCCCTGCATCCTCGGCTGGATCGCCTGGATTTCGTCCGAGGGCGCCGGAGTCGACGAAAGCTGGCTGTTCCTGATCTTCTGGTCGATGTTCGGCGTCGCCCTCGCGTCCGCCATCGTGGGGTTCCGCTACAGCGCGTCCGCCCACAGGGCACTCCAGCACCCGCCCACCGAGGAAGACCGGTCCCTGATCGGCTGAATGCTTCCCGGGCGGAAATGACCGAATCTCCCGGCATCCGGCGGATTCCTATTGCAACCCAGTCTCAACTGCGGCACCTTTTTGCCGATGGCTCACGTCTCCGCCGCCGAACTCGAAACTGACAGCCTTCAAACGCTGGCTCAGGCCACGGTCGGCTGTGACTTTCGAATTCGCTTTCTCGAAGGACCGGCCTGCGAACAACTCAGGCGTCTTGGCTTTTGCGAGACGCTCCGGGTGCGGAAACTCTCCCACGGACGCAACCTGATCTGCACGGTCTGCGGCACCCGCATGGCGCTCAGCCGTGAGCTGGCCCAGCAGGTCAAGGGCACTCCCCTGACCGCCGCCTGATTCCCGATGACCGCGCGGGAGATGGAGACGGTCGTGCTGGCCGGCAATCCGAATGTCGGCAAGACCACCCTTTTCAACGCACTGACCGGCAAGACGGGAAAGGTCGCCAACGTCGCCGGCGCCACCGTCGACCTCAAGACCGGCGAGACCTTCACCCCGCACGGACAGAAGCTGCGGATCGTCGATCTGCCGGGTTGCCTCTCCCTCAATGGCGAGGCACCGGACCAGCAACTCGCGCGCCGGGCACTCCTCGGGGAGCTTGAGGAGCTGGGCAAGCCGGACCTCGCGTTGTGCGTACTCGATGCCTCGAACCTTGAGCGCAACCTGATGCTCGCCCTCGAGGTCATCGAAGCCGGGCTGCCCGTCATCGTCGTGCTCAACATGATCGATGTCGCCGAGGCCTCCGGCATCCGGCTCGACCCGGTCGTGCTTTCCGAGGAACTCGGCGTTCCCATCGTACCGGTCCAGGCCAACAAGCAGCACGGCATCGTGGAACTCAAGCAGGCGATCCGGCATCCCCTGCCCCCCGCGTCCGGCGCCCCGTGGGCCAGCGCCGAGCATCCGGTCGAAGCCCGGCAGCAGCTGGCCCTGGAACTCTGTGAGCTTGCCGCCCGCCGGCCCGACTCGCACCAGAGCACCCTGTCCGACAAGCTCGACGCCCAGCTCATCCATCCCGTGCTCGGCTGGGTGTATCTGATCGCGATCATGTTCGCCGTGTTCTGGTCGATCTTCTCGTTTGCGGCCATTCCGATGGGATGGGTCGAAGCCGGGCAGGGCTGGCTTGAGGGCCTCGTCGCCGGTGCCATGCCCGAGGGTGACTTCCGCGACCTGATCATCAGCGGCATCATCGGCGGGGTCGGCTCGGTGGTCGTCTTCCTGCCGCAGATCCTGATTTTGTTCTTCTTCATCGGGCTGCTCGAAAGCTCCGGCTACATGGCGCGGGCCGCCTTCATGATGGACGGCCTGATGTCGAAGGTCGGACTCAGCGGCAAGGCATTCCTGCCGCTCCTCAGCTCCTACGCCTGTGCGATTCCGGGCATCATGGCGACGCGTTCGATCGACTCCGCCAAGGAACGACTCACCACCATCTTCGTCGCGCCCTGGATGAGCTGCACCGCCCGGCTTCCGGTCTATTTCCTGCTCATCCCGATGCTCCTCGGCGGCAGCGAAGGCGGTCTGACCCAGGCGCTGGTGCTGCTGGCGATCTACGTTTTCGGAACGCTCAGCGCCTTTGTGGTCGCGCGGGTCCTGCGCGGCCGCCTCGGTGAGGACGCCCAGCCCCGCCACTTCACCCTCGAACTCCCGCCCTACCGCGCTCCGCAATGGGGCTACGTGTTCCGCCACCTCGCGGACCGCGGCTGGTCGTTCCTCCGGAAGGCCGGCACCGTGATCATGGGGATCTCGATCGTGCTGTGGGCCCTGAGCACCTATCCGAAATCCGACAGCGACGATCCGGCGGAAATGCTCCAGCACTCGCTCATGGGCCGGATCAGCTCCACCGTCGAGCCGGTGGTCAGACCGCTCGGGTTCGACGGCCGGACCGGGACCGCGGTCCTCACCTCCTTCGCCGCCCGCGAGGTCTTCAACGCCTCGATGTTCCAGCTCTTCCGGGTCGAGGAAATCGAGGAGGACGAAACCGCCAGCCGTGACCGCCTGCGACAACGCCTGGCCGAGGAAACATGGGAGGACGGAACGGCCATGTTCCGGCCGCTGACGGTGATCTCGCTGCTCATCTTCTACATCTACGCCCTGCAGTGCCTACCCACCTCCGCCGTCACCGCGCGGGAGTCGGGATCCTGGAAATGGGCGGCGGGCCAGTTCGTCTTCATGACCGGTGTCGCCGCACTCGGATCCCTTCTGGTCTATCAGGTCGGCTCACTCCTCGGCTTCTGACATGAACGACTGGCAGACATGGGCGGCGCTCGGAGTGGTCGGGATCACGATCCTGCTCTTCATCCGGCGCGCGCTGCGTGGCAGGAAAGGTTGCCCGGGCGGTTGCGGATGCTCTTCACCGGACTCCCGCCGCCCTCCGAAGTAGGCCCGCCTTTCGCCCGGGTGTCACTGAGAGTGGTGGGCAGAGCGGTTGGGGTGACCGCCATGCAGCGGTCCGCGGCCGGGCGTTTCAGGCCCGGTGTTCCTCCCTTGCTCCCTGGCTTCACTCCGCCCCGGATGAGGAGCCGCCGGGAAATCTAGACTGCGGCGATTCATCGCCGCTTTGATGGAGGCGATTCATCGCCGGTGGCCCGGCTCGCATTGAAATGCTTCGCCAAAGCGGCGATGAATCGCCGCACTCTAGAGGGGGGGATGCCTGCCGACCGGCGTCGGCCCCGGACGTGACCCGGACCGAATTCCACTGGCCCGGAGCCGGTGCGGAGGAACTCGCGGAGGTGGTCCGGTCGATCGCCCCCGGCTTCAGCGTGGCGATCGTCCACGACGAAAGGGCCGAGGTTTGTCAGGCCCCGGTGGCCCGCTGCTCCGGTTGCTTCGCCACCTCGGTGGAGGGATTCGGCGCCTGCACCTTTTCGATGATCATCGCGACCACCCCGAAGCCGATGAACAACAGCACCAGCATGTAGAGCAGGTTGATGTAACCGCCTCCCTCGGTGAAGCCGTAGTTGTGCAGGCCGGTCCCCAGCAGGTTCACGTGCCACCATGAGAAGGTGACGACGGCGGCGAGCCCGATCGAGGCGAGATGGATACCCCACTCGCGAATGAAGCCGCCCACCCTCGCATGCAGGATGGCCAGGGTGGTCAGCACGATCATCAGGGCGCCGTTTTCCTTCGGATCCCAGCCCCAGAAGCGGCCCCACGAATCATTCGCCCAGATGCCGCCGAGCACCGTCCCGACGAGCGAGAGGATCAGCGTGAGACAGACCATGCCATAAACCGAGCGGGTGAGCGAACGACGCAGACTCTTGTCGCCACCATCCAGGCGCAGACCGCGCAGCAGCACGTAGACCATGGCGAGAAGGGCCGCCACCAGGCCACCGGCATAGCCGAGGGTGATCGTAATCACGTGGGTCGTCAGCCAGTAGTTCGAGCGCAGCACCGCCACCAGGGGATCCATGTGATCGCTGCCGTCACCGACCTCGAAGAGCCTCGCCAAGGTGATGAGGATCGTTCCGGCGATGGGCAGGAGTCCCAGTGCCAGCCGACGCTTGCTGAACAACTCCGCAACCGCCCCGAAGATGACCACCGCCGCGGTGATGAAGATGATGGTGTCGTAGAGATTTCCCACCGGAGGCCGCTGCATGATGATGCAGCGCTTGACGATCGGGATCACCGTGTAGGTCAGCCCCGCCAGCGAAGCCGCCCACACCCCCCATGACAGATACCGCTGGGCATTGCCCCGGAGCATCCACATCACGATCGCCAGCACCGTCCCGATCAGGAAGAAGGCGAGCGCGTAGAGGAACCAGTTCTTCCGGTAGTAGTCCGCTTCGAGCTCGATCGAGGCATACTCCCCGCGCGCCTCCGCCCGCTCGACGAGGTCGGCCTTCAGCGAAGCGAGCTCATGCTGGAAGGCGAGCCGCCTGAAATACGGCAACTCCCCGGGGCTGGCGGTCTCCAGAAGCTCCGCGGCCTTTCCCAGGAAGACCTTGTCCTCATCCCCGGAGCCTGCCCGCTCCGCCATCCATGCCGCCAGCGCTTCGGCGGACTCGGGGGTATCGTAGAGCGTGCGCGACAGCCGCTCGACCGCCGCCATGTCCTCGATCGAGCCCTCCAGGTCACGCGTCTGCATTGCCATTGCATTCATCACCCGCTCACCCGGACTCAGCCAGTGATCGTCGGACTCGGCTTTCGGGGGAAAGAGGAACAGTCCGAACTTCGATGCATTCGCCCCCTGGAGGATCTGTTGGAGCAAGTCCTGAACGTGGGGCGGAATCGGTTGGTTGGCCGACTGGCTCTCGGCAAGCACCCGCCGGATTACCGGAGCGGTGGCCATGGCGGCGCTGACATTGGCACGCCGCGTCGCGGCGGAATCCGGCAGGCCGTCGACATCGACCATGCGCAGACCATTGCGCGCCATGCCGAAGACGCCGATCAACTGCTCGTAGCTGCGGACGTTCTCGGCCAAGGTCAGAATCTGGCTCTCCAGCGGCGTCCTCTCGCCCTTCTCGATGTCAGTGTAGCCCTGGGCCAGTTCCATCAGCCGATCGATTCCCGGCTCCAGTTCCGCGTAGGAGTAGCGGTCGCGCTTCTCGCGGGCCTTCACGCCGATCGCATCGACAACGGCCGAGTCCTCGACCCGGAACGATGGCTGGCGCACCGAGAGATGCGGTCGAAAAAGCGCATCCAACATCCAGGCCAGCGGGGTCAGCTTGACCGCCTCCTCGTCTTTCCCCGGCTTGAGCATCATCGAGCGCGCCCCATACAGCCGCAGCATCGTGAAGCCCGAATAGGTGGTCAGCGGCTTGATCCGCCCGCCGTCCTGCACCGGAATCGACTCGGCGATCGCGAGCGTCTCCCGGTCCCACGGCACATAGTCCTCGACCACCCGGTGGTCTTCGGGAGGACGCGCATCCCGCACCACCACCATCAGAGTCAGACCGATCAGCACCAGTCCGACAACGAAGAGAATCCAACGAATCACCTGGGTCATGTAGCCTTGGGTTTGGAAGTTGAGCGACCGGCGGAGGCGACCAGCTTCATGATGAAGTGAATCAGCAGCCCGAGCGTCACGACGTAGAGGCTCCATTCCGGCCACCGGTCGGCCGGATTGGAGACCACTTCAAAGCCCGAGAACTCAGGGCCGTCGGTCCGTTGCGGACCGCCGCTCATGGTCCGCTGGAAGAACGTGAAGCCGCTCCGCCGCATCGGTTCGTTCATGCGGATCTCGACCGGTACCGTTTCCGACTCGATCCGCTCGATCTTGCTCATGAAGGACTTCGGCCTGGATGAGTTCGGGAAATACTCGGCAATCGCGTCGGTGAGCTTGACCTCGTAGGGAACCGGGATCGTCTCCTTGACCATGCGCAGGGCGAAGGTCCGGCCTCCCGCCTCGATGACGTAGGGGGCGAAGGACTCCAAGCCGCTCGTCGGTTGCGGCACGGCGAGGATGAATGGATCACCCTTCACGCCGTCTTCCCGGATCACCCGGGCGTAGCAGCCCGGCGCATTGAGTTCACCCTCGATCTCGATCGGCAGGTCCCTCAAGGTCCAACCATCGATGGCCGGATTGGTGGTCCGGCCGTCCTCAGGGACGACCACGACATTCCTGGCCCAGCCGCTCAGCTCCAGGTCGAAGGGCAGCCCGGGAAACCGAATCGTGCGCGACGAATCGCGCCCCATCCGCCGGAGGTCCGCTTCGCCGGCCACATGGACCTCCCCGACCGCCTTGCCGTCGCGGATCTCGAAGGCCTCGATGGTCGGATCGGTGAGCGACACCGCGTAGTCGGCCTGCTCGCCCTCGAAAAGGAACATGACGCCACGCTTCTCGAAGAGCTGGGCCACCCCGCCGGCGGCGATCATGAAGATGATGCCGAAGTGCGCGAGCATGACTCCGGCGGTCTTCCAGCCCTTGCGAATCCGGACCAGCCCGCCAAGCGTCATGTTGAGCAAAAGCAGCGCGCAGACCCAGTAGCCGCCCGGCATGGGAATCACCAGCTTCCAGTCGTTCCACGGCAGCGGCATGTGCGCCTTCACATACCAGGAGGTCCAGTGGAAGTACTTGTGGAGCGTCGCCAGCAGGCCCTCGTCGACCATCTCCAGCGTTGCCAGCCAGGTCTGGACGCCGAGCAGCACCAGCAGCACCACCGCCAGGCCGAGGCCGGACAGCAGCCTCCAGACGGCAATCAAAGGTGACTTCTCCTTGCTCATGTTGAAATCAGGCCCCGGCCCTACGGTTCCCATCGGCCGGGTTGTTCAATTTGTCGTCCTCAATCCTTCGACGAAGGCTCTCAAATTTTCCTCCTGCGCCGCCACCTCGGCCCCGGGCCCGAGCATTTTCACCGTAAGGATCTGGCCCTCGTTCTCGGCGACCACGCCGAGCAGGCCCCAGCCGGACTGGGGCGACTGCCCCATGCCGCCGCCGAAGTCACCCTCCGCCTCGACCCACACCCCGCGATGGCCGGCCGTTTCGACCTTTTCGAGCCCCTCCAGGCCCCCGGCGTCGATCGCATCCCGGCCGAACTGCTTGAGCCAGCGGTTGACGTTGTCGATCACTCCGCCGCGACTCGCCGACACGTAGACCTGGCCCGCGGTCCCGAAGGTGTAGTTGAGCAGGCGGAAACCGGTCGGGGGCGCTTGCTTCCAGTCACCGGGAACCACGCCCGCCGCCACCGGCGAGGGCGGCGACTCGACCGGAACCCTCGGCTGCGGGCGTCCCGGTTGAAAACGCTCGTCGTTGTCCGCTTCGAGGTTCAGACTCTCCTCGCGCATGGTCAGCGGACGGGTTTCGTCCGCCACGACCTCCTTCCGCTCGCCACAGGAAACGAGCATCAGGGGGATTGACAGTAGCGCTGCTCTGTATTTCATCCGCCGCCCGATAGCCCTGCTCTGCGCCGTAAGCAAGCGATACCGGAATGTCCAAGCCCTCCATCGAGTTTTTCAACCGCCACCGGAACCGCCTCCAGCGCGAAGAGGTCTATGGCGAAGGCTTCCTGCGTTTTGCCTACGGCAACCCCCTCGGGCGGCTGGCTCTGCACGCCTTCATCAAGCGCCCGGTCTTTTCCCGGTGGTATGGCGCCAGGATGAGCGATCCCGCATCGGCGGAGAAGATCGCGCCCTTCATCGAGCAGTACGGGCTCGACACCTCGGAGTTCGCGGACGCCCCCGACTCCTTCCCCGACTTCAACGCCTTCTTCTCGCGCAAGCTGCGACCCGGGTCCCGCCCGATCGATCCCAAGGCGACGGTGGTCTTCCCCGCCGACGGCCGCCACTTCGGATTCGAGCGTGCTGCCGAGGTCCGCTCGGTCTTCGTCAAGGGCCAGAAATTCGATCTTGCCCGGTTGCTGGGCGATGCCGACCTCGCCCACCGCTTCGCGAAGGGACCGCTGGTGCTCTCCCGGCTCTGTCCGGTCGACTACCACCGCTTCCATTTCCCCTGCGACGGCACGCCCGCGGAAAGCCAGCTCATCGACGGTCCGCTGTTTTCGGTCTCGCCAATCGCCCTCCGGCGGCGCCTGGCCTACCTCTGGGAAAACAAGCGCCGGATCACCCGGATCGAAACCGAGGACCTGGGCCTGGTGCTGATGATCGAGGTCGGGGCCACCTGCGTCGGCTCGATCCAGCAGACCTACGTGCCCGGCCAGCCCGTTGCCAAGGGCGATGAGAAAGGCTACTTCGGGTTCGGCGGATCGAGCACCATCACCCTCTTCGAGCCGGGCACGATCGAACTCGCCTCCGACCTCCTCGAGCACAGCTCACGCCGCCGCGAGCTCTACGCGAGGATGGGCTCGCTGATGGGACACTGAGGCCCGGTGCCGGTGCCGCCGAAACGCCCCGGCAAGGGACGCTCCGGACGGGCACGTGCGGACTCAGTCTTCGTCGACGATCGTCGGATGATCGAGCAAGCGCTGGTAGTCGTCGGCGCTGCCGTTGTCGAAACAGCAATCGATGATCTTCCGGCCCAGCGGATCGAGGTCATCGGCACGGAACTGCTCGAGCTCGCTGAGGAAGAAGTCGCGAAGAATCGCCGCTCCGGCATCATACGCCTCCTCGCCGACTTCCGGCTGGGTGTGGACCTGGAAGAAATACGATCCGATCGGACGGCCCTCGACCACGATCGATCTCGGATTCCATCCCAGCAGCTGACAGCGCGAGGGCTGGACCTGGGTCGAGTTGAACTGGGCCCCTCCCCGTCTTGCCAGATACTCACGCGTGATCCACTGCGGCATGAAGCTCACCTCCCAGCAACCGATGTGCTGGTTCGGCATCAGGATGTAGCGCACCGACGGCGTGTCGCGAATCTGGTTGAGAAGCAGGTTCGCCTGGTCCACCCGGCGGCCGGTCGCGAAGGGCCAGTAGGAGCCGACTCCTTCCGATGACATCCCGCCGCTGTCGACGATGCTGGGATTGGCATGACCCCGCGGCGCCACCAGGCGCCACAGCCACGCCAGCGCGGGCGGCAGGAGGTGGAACATTCCGATGATCCCGTAGGTCGGTTTCGTGTTCGTGCACGGGGGGCAGCGCACGCCGAAGCTGCGGATGTCGACATCGACCGAACCCTCGACGATGCCGGGAACCGCCCGGCGTGGAATGACCACGCGGGGATTCGGGCAAGGCACGCCGGGCTCGTCCTGGGTATGCTCCCAGATGATTGCCGTGCTGCCCGGCTTGGCGTCGATGTTGAGAAACAGCAGGCCTTCCGGCGGCTGCAGCGTGAGAGACTCGAGGTGGGGGTCGGTGCCGTACTTCGTGAGGTGGTTGACCCGTACGAACCACGCATCCTCGGCATCCATCAGGCTCAACTTGCCCCGGCCCTTGTCCAATGAGGGGTGGCACAGCGCCATGTCGTCGGTGATCGGCCGCAGGTCGCAGGCCTGGGGCAGGCTGAGCGTCCGCTTCTCCCCCGTCACCGTGTTCTTGCCGAGCAGCAGGGATCCGTCCCCCTGGCGATGAACCTGTTCAAGCAACTCGCTCTTGCCGCCGCCACTGGCCCCCTCGTGGGAAATCACCAGCTGGTGCTCGTAGGGCGTGATCACCTTCACCGTGGAGCAGTGCATCGTGATCCAGTTCTCGGACTCGCCCTGATTGATCAGCACCCCGTAGATCCCCTTCTTGGCGCTCGGGCCGGGATACAGGTTGTAGCTGAAGAGCTCGTGCATGCCCTCCTTGCGGTTGTGCACCACGACCTGCTTGCCGTCGAAATGGGTGTGACGGAAGGGCGGCGCGACATAGATCACCGCCTTCGGAGAAAATCCCTCGGGCACCTCATCGGGGGTCAGCATCCCCTGCAAGAGTGCCAGTCCGAGCGCGAAGAAACCGGCGTTGTCGGGTGCCACCACGATCGCATCCACACCCTTTCCGGCAATCCCCGCCGAGAACGGGAAAATCGCCAGCGACTGGCCTGCCAGCCACTCCAGGGTCTCCTCGCGAAGCGGGTCGAAGGAAGTGCCGAATCGCGCCTGGTAGGTGGGCTTGTCGGTGGGGCGGTCGTCGCCGATCACCATGCAGTCCGGATCGCGCCGCCGCATGTAGGCCTCGACGTAGTTGGCGGCGATGCCGTTCTTGACCCGGCAGACATCGACTTCCGGAACCATTCCGCGCCCCGGCACCTCGTAGGCCACCCGGTGCCAACCCGCCTCGTCGGCATCCCGCACGGCAAGATCCTCGATCTCCTTGATGGTATTGGGAACGACGACCGAAGGAGCCCGGGCGACCAGTTTTTCGACCTCCGCGGGCAGATCGAACGGCAAGGGATTGGCGGCGGCTTGAGTGCTGTCTGACATCGAGCGATGATCACCATGGAATCGCCGTTGACGACTACGCATCTAGGGCGCTACTACGCATTTTGTGACCGCAATTTTGTCACAGTAGTGTCAACTCATGCCAACGATCGCGCAAACGGCCCTGCTCCGGCGTCTGGATGAAACCGGAGCACTTCATTCCCTGACACAGGACTTCCTGCTGATCACCGGCTTGCCCCTTGGATTCGTGGCAACCGGAGCCTCTCCCCCCGGGACAAACCGGATCGTGGCAACGGTCGGAAACGGGCCGCTCGTCCTCGGCGAACTCTCCTGCCCCGCGACCGACGACGCCACGAAGAATGACGCACTGCAACGCCTCCTGGGGAGCCTCGCCGAGAGCCTGATCAGAAAGGTCATCGACGCCTCCGGCGCGGGCCGCCGGCATGTTCTGCCGGCAACGGTCGAGCGCGCGGCGAAGATCCTCCGCGAGCGCTTCCAGGAGCCGCTGCGTCTGGGCGAAGTCGCGCACGAGATCGGCATCAGCCGGGAGAGGCTCTCGCGTCTGTTTCACGCCACCCTGGGAATCACCTTCTCGGATTATCTGAACCGCGTGAGGCTCGATCACTGCCGGAAGCTTCTCCGGAATCCCGCGGCGCGGATCGCCGAAGTGGCCTTCGAGAGCGGTTTCCAGTCGCTCTCCCAGTTCAACCGCCGCTTCAAGGCCGCCGAGGGGATCAGCCCGTCCAACTACCAGCGGCGGATGTCGGGTTCCTGAATCCCAAGCCTCCGGTCAGTCGACACCGCTCCACTGGCGGATCGCCTTCACAAGGCCCGGAATGTCGTGCTGCCCGGCCTCGAAAGCCGGCTCCACTCCGTGCTTCCGGAGGGTCGCGCTCGTCACCGGACCGATGCTCCCCGCCGCGCAGCCATCCGGCCACGGAAGCCCGAGCTTGAAGAAATTCTCCACCGTCGAACTGGAGGTGAAGGTCACCAGGTCGGCACCCTCTTCCTTGAACCGCTCGGCGGCACCGGTCGGATCGGCGGTCTCCGGCACGGTCTTGTAGGCGGCGCACTCGTCGACGATGGCACCCTGCTTCACCAGCCCGTCGTAGATGACATCCCGCGCCTCCTGGGCCCGGACCCAGAGCACGGTCAGGTTCTCGATCGATTCCTTCTCGAAGGCCTCGACCAGTCCTTCCGCGACGAAGCGCTCGGGCATCAGATCCACGCCGAAACGATACTCCTTCAGCTTGTTGGCGGTTCCCTGGCCGATCACGGCGATGCGCGGATTGCCGAGACTGCGGGCATCCTCGTAAATGGTGAAAAAGGCATCGAAAAAGCGCTCCACCCCGTTCGGGCTGGAAAAGACCAGCCAGTCGTATTCGTGGGCATGGGCCACCGACTCGGCGAAGCCCTGCTTGTCGTCGGGCTTCTCGATCCGGATGGTCGGCAACTCGACCACGTCCGCGCCCAGATCCGCGAGATCACGGCTCAGGGCACCCGCCTGCTCGCGGGTCCGGGTGACCACGATCCGCTTGCCGAACAAGGGCCGTGTTTCAAACCAGTTGATCTTTTCGCGCTCGGTCACCACGTCACCGATCACCGCCACGGCCGGACTTTTGAAATCCTCGCGCTCGGCGATGTCCGCGATGTCCGCGAGAGTGCCGTTGATCGTCCTCTGCCGGCCCGTCGTCGCCCAGCGAACCAACGCGATCGGCGTCGAGGGTTCCGCTCCGCCGGCCACCAGCGAGTCCGCGATCTCGCGCAATCTCGCCACGCCCATGAGAAAGACCTTGGTTCCCGGGGCCTTGGCGATCTGGGCGTAGTCGATCGAACTCCCGCCCTTGGTCGGATCCTCGTGGCCGGTGAAGAGCGTGAGCTGCGAGCAGTGATCGCGGTGGGTCACGGGGATTCCGGCGTAGGCCGGGCCCCCGATCGCGGAACTGATGCCCGGCACGATCTCGAAGGCCACGCCCGCTTCCGCCAGTTCCGCGGCCTCCTCGCCGCCGCGACCGAAGATCATCGGATCCCCGCCCTTCAGCCGGACCACCGTCTGCCCCTTGCGGGTGCGGTCGACGATCAACCCGTTGATCTGGTCCTGCGGCAGTACGTGATCCTTCGCCCGCTTGCCGACGTAGACCCTCTCCGCGCCGGGCTTCATCCAGCGCAGGATCTCCGGACTACTAAGGGCATCGTAGACCACTACGTCGGCACGTTCGACACATTCCTTGGCCCTCAGGGTCACCAGGCCGAGATCCCCCGGCCCCGCACCCACCAGATAACAGATTCCTTTCTTGCTCATGCCAATGATTCAAACAGTTCGCCCGCCACTTCAATGGGATCCTGGCCCGCCGCCGCCCCTTCCCGCGGCTTTCCACCCTCCTCCGGAAAGACCCGCCCGGTCATCGAAAGCACACCGTCCTCGAGGCGCGTGACCACTCCGACCGGTGTGTGACACCCCCCGTCGAGCAGGCGCAGGAACTCCCGCTCCGCGGTGATCCGGATGAAGGTCGGCTCGTCGTTGATCGCCGCGATGGCCCCGCGGGCCGACTCGTCGTCCGAGCGGATCTCGAAGGCGATCGCCCCCTGCCCGGCCGCCGGCAGGAACTCCGCCTCGTCCAAGGGGTGAAAATGCAGGGTCGTCTCCTCCAGTTCGAGTTCCGTGTCCATCGGGTGACCCAGTCGCACCAGCCCAGCCTCGGCCAGCATGATCGCGTCGAATTCCCCCTCCGCCAGCTTGCGCAGGCGGGTCGGCACGTTGCCGCGGATGTCGACGAGTTGCAGGTCCGGCCTGAGCCATTCGAGCTGTCTGGCCCGGCGCACGCTGCTGGTGCCCACCCGCGCGCCCTCGCCGAGGGCATCGAGCCCGCCGGGATCCGGAGAGACGAGCACGTCCCGGATGGGTGCCCGCGGCAGCACCCCGGCGATCTCGAAATGCTCCTCGAGCACCGTCGGCACGTCCTTCAAGGAATGCACCGCGATGTCGATCCGTCCCTCCTCGAGGGCGATTTCCAGTTCCTTGATGAAGACCCCCTTGTCGTAGATGCCCTCGGCCTTCGCCACCTCGGACAGGGCCACGTCCGTCCTCCGGTCCCCGGTCGTCTTGATCACCACCCGCTCGAGCGTCCGCTCCGGAAACGCCGCCCCGAGCGCCGCTTCCGTCGCCCTCGCCTGCACAAGTGCCAGCTCACTGCCGCGGGTTCCGATCCTCAACTTGCTCATGTCCCGGGCAGGTTCAGCTTTTCGAGTTCCTCGTCAATGATCCGCGCACAATCCTCGATCTGTCGCTCGCGCCGCCCCCTCGCCTCGGCGGCGAGCTGCTCGAGCGTGTCGATGTCGTAGAGATACACTTCCTCGATCTCGCCCACCTCCGGGTCGATGTCACGCGGCACGGCGATGTCGATGAGGAACAGCGGGCGGAACTTCCGCACGCGCCGCACCGCCTCGACGTGGAAGGGCTTGACCACCGGATGGGGTGCGGAGGTCGATGAAATCACCACATCCACTCCCGCGAGCGTCGCCTGCCAGTCGTCGTAGCGAACGGCCCGGCCTCCCATCTCCTCGGCCAGGCTCTCGGCCCTTTCAAAGGATCTATTGGTCACGAACACGCTGGTGGCCCCGCGCGAGACCAGCGCCTTGGCGGTCTGTCGACTCATTTCCCCGGCGCCGATCACGATCACCCGGCAGCCCTTGAGCTTGCCGAAAATCTTCTCCGCCAGCTCCACCGCCGTGCCGGCCACCGAGGTGGCCCCCTCCTGGATCGAGGTTTCGGTGCGGATCTTCTTGCCGATGCCGAAGGCTCGCTGGAACAGGCGGTTGAGCACGCCCGAGGTGGCCCCGGCCGCATGGGCCCGGCGGTAGGCGTCCTTGACCTGCCCGAAAATCTCGGTTTCGCCGAGCACCATGGAATCGAGGCCGCCCGCCACGCGGCACAAGTGCCTGGCGGCGTCGAGCCGGCGCATCTCATACCAGTGATCCGACGCACCGGTGTCCACCACCCGGCGCAGCGAGGCGATCATTTCGTCACCGGACGGACCCGCGAGGTAGAACTCGGTGCGATTGCAAGTCGAGAGCACCACGCCCTCCTCGATCCCCTGCGCCTCCGCCAGCTCCCGCGCCTTTTCGCCGAGGCGCACCGGCGGCACGGCGAAGCGCTCGCGGACTTCGACCGGAGCGCTGCGGTGGTTGAGACCGAGACAAACAAGCTCCATCAGACAAAGGCGAACACTGAAAGGGAAACGACGAACAGCAGGACCGTCAGCAGCGAGAACTTCCGGCCGGTCAGGCCGCGGAACTGCGAGATCCCGACCAGGGCGGCATAGGCGGCCCAGACGACCACCGCGGCGATCAGGTGCGCGCCGGCAGATCCCTCGTGGGGCATGCGGAAGCCGGCGACCACGCCCACCGTGAGCATGAGCCACCCGAGCCACAGCAACCGGCGCCCGGAGACCAGCAACTCACGCACCGGCGGCAGGTTGCGGAACAGCCCGGAATTCAGGTGGTGCTCCTTCAGTTGACGGTCGAGCACGAGGAACATCACCGAGGACACCGCGGCCAGTCCCAGCGCCCCGTAACCGAGCACCGACATCGCCGAATGCATTTCGCGCCATGCATTCGTGGCCACCACGCGCTGCGGGTCCCGCTCCAGCACACCGGGGATGAGCGCCATTCCCTGGAAAAGCACCACCACGGGTGCCGAGAAAAGCCCCAGCAGGGAAAGCCGGTAGGTCGGCCCGACGAGGAGGTAGATCAGCGTCAGCGACCAGGCGAGGAAGACGAGAATTTCTCCCAAGCCGATCAGCGGACAGGCACCGCGGGCCTCGCCCCGCACCGCGAGGAAACCGAGCTGGGCCAGAAACGCCCCCCCCATCCAGAAAACCGTGGCCCGGCTCCGGTGGCCGTGGCGGAGCGACCGCACTCCGACCGCCCCGCCGATCGCGGCGAGCAGCGTGGAAACGATCAAAAACCAGAAGTACACGCCCCCCCATGACCCTTCCCGGCCTTCCACGCAAGCGCTATGGAACGCTATGGAGTGGCGCCTTCCATGCGCCATGCCGGGGCGCGGCCGCTTTCAGCCGCTTCGAAACAGACCGCCTGCGATGGAACGCCCGACCGCCATGCACAAAAGCGCGTCTCCTCTGCGATCAGAGATCGCCCGGCCCCGCTATGGCGCTTCCAAAGCGCCACTCCCCGGCTTCAGCGAGTAAAGCACCGACATCCGCACGGCGATGCCGTTCTCGACCTGACGGTTGATCAGGCTCCGCTCGTAGTCCATCGCCTCGTCGCAGAGTTCGACGCCGCGGTTCACCGGTCCGGGGTGCATCAGCCAGATTCCCTTGTCCGCCAGCTCCTTCAACCGCTCGCAGGTCACGCCATACACGCGGTGATACTCTCGCAGACTCGGGAAAAACTGGACGTCCTGGCGTTCCATCTGGACCCGCAGCAGATAGACGACATCCGGCCCCCAGGCCATTGCCTCGCCGTAGTCGGTGAAACGCCGGACTCCCTCGGGCGTCGCCTTGGGCACCAGCGATCCGGGACCGAGATAGGCCACCTCGACTCCGAGCCGCCGCAGCACCGTGCTGGTCGAGCGGGCGACCCGGCTGTGCAGGATGTCGCCGACGATGAGCACCCGCCGGCCCGCCATTTCCGGGAACACCTCCTTGACCGTGAAGGCATCGAGCAGCCCCTGGGTCGGGTGCGCGTGGGCGCCGTCGCCGGCATTCACCACGCTGGCCCGGGTATGGCGCGCGATCATCCCCGGCAGCCCGCTGCGACTGTGGCGCACGACGATGTAGTCGGTGCGCATCGCCTGCAGGGTCTCGACCGTTTCCCGCACCGACTCGCCCTTCACCACCGAGGAATGCGGCACGTCGAAGTTGGTGACGTCGGCCGACAAGCGCTTCGCCGCCACCTCGAAGGACGAGTGCGTCCGCGTCGAGGGTTCGTAGAAGAGCATCAGCACCGACTTGCCCTTCAGCGCCGGAACCTTCTTCACCGAGCGGGTGAACAGCTCCTTGAAGGGCACCGCCTCGTCGAGAATCCGGTCGATCTCCTCACGGGAGAGAGAAGCGAGTTCGAGAAGATCCTTACGCGCCATGGAGCTCGGGGAAGAAATAGAGGGTTCCGAAGACAAGGACAAGCACCGCGATGATGGTCATGAAGCCGGCGTGATGCCGCGACAGCGGTCGACGCCACGCCACCCAGCCGGCGATCAGCAGCACCCCGGCGCTGATCCCGCCGATCGCGCTCATGATGGCGGTTCCGTACCAGTCCGCCTGAACCGCCTGGCCGAGCCACTCGAAGGGCAGGTCGAAAGGCTGCGCCTTCGAGAACCACAGGCTCTCCATGATCAACAGCGCCACCGCCGCAAGCGCGAGGAGGTAGAACAGGATCATCACCGGCACCGAGACGGTCCGGCGGGCCAGGGCCTCGACCGGAGAGACCGCCGGCCCCGCGTCCATCCGTCGCAGCCGCATCAGCTCCTCATCGGTGTGCCGCCGCGCCGGCAGCGATCCATCCGGCCGGTGCCGGACCGGCTTCGGCTGATCGACCACCAGACTTGCGGACTTCCGGAGAGAGTGCGGAGGCGGGGTTCCGGTCACGGGCGATTCATCCTCCTTGACCTCCAAATGCGACGCTTCACCCGCTTGTGGCATGACCGTCCCGGTCATGGGCGGTTCGTCCGGCAACGCCCTTGCCTCTCCACTCACTTCCAACTCCTCTGATCCATGACCGGGACGGTCATGCCACGAAGCATCCCTCGCCGGATCCGGCTGCTCAAATACCGCCGCCTTGAGTTCATCCACCTCATCCGAACCGGGTGCCGGCTCCTCCCTCCTCACCCCTGGCGCATCGGGCGGCGGGCCGTCGGCCGAAATCCCGAGCGACTCCCGCAGCTTGGCGAGTTCCTCGGCGGTCTTTCGGCGTTCGGGAAGCGGGCTCATTCCCTGCTGCGGATCTCGACCTTGTCCTCGCCGTCGGTGTTCGCCAGCGAGACGTGAACGTGATCATGCCGATCGGTCTCGAGCGGGATGCCGACGTAGTCCGGCTGGACCGGCAGTTCCCGGTGCCCCCGGTCGATCAGCACCGCCAGCTCGACCCGGCCCGGACGGCCGTAGTCGGAAATCGCATCCAGTGCCGCGCGGATCGTTCGCCCGGTGAAGAGCACGTCGTCGACCAGCACGATCTCCGCTCCATCGACCTCGAAGGTGATGTCGCTGCCCTGCAGCTTCGGATTCTCCCGCAGGTGTTCGTAGTCGTCGCGGTAGAGCGAAATATCGAGCGTGCCGAAGTCCACTTCCTTTCCGCTCGCCGCCAGCTTGTCGCGCAGGCGCTCGGCCACTTCGTCGCCCCGGCTGCGGATCCCGACCAGGGCGATCGCCCGGCCCGCGCTGCCCGCCAGAATCATTTCGGCCAGCCGGTCGACGCCGGCCGCCATCTCGCTCGCATCCAGTCCCCGGATCATGTCGTTTCAAAGTGAAGGATTCCAATGTCGCGACGCCGCTGCATCCCGTCGAAGCGGACCTGGTCGGCGGCCACGTGCGCCGCATCGACCGCGGCCTTGCGATCCACGCCGCCCGCCACCACGGCCAGCACCCGGCCGCCGTTGGTCTGCCAGTCGTCTCCGGAGCGCTTCGTCCCCGCGTGATACACCCGCGCGTCGCCGATCGCATCGAGGCCGGTAATCACATCGCCCGATCGCGAACCCGCCGGGTAGCCGGCCGAGGCCAGCACCACGCAAACGCTCCAGCCTTCGTCGAAGGTAAGGAGATCGGAACGCAACTCGCCCTGCGCGCCGCCCAGGCAGAAGCCGGCCAGATCACCCTTCACCAGCGGCATCACCGCCTGGCACTCCGGATCCCCGAAGCGGCAGTTGTACTCGATGACCTTCGGACCCTCCGGGGTCAGCATCAGGCCGAAGTAAAGGAAGCCGCGGTAGGGAAGATTCTCCGAGCGCAGCCCCGCCACCGTCGGAGCGACCACCTCCTGCTCGATGCGTTCCAGCGTCGCGGCGGGAATCAGCCGCCGGCTCGCGACCGCCCCCATGCCCCCGGTATTGTCGCCCCGGTCGTCCTCGCCGATCCGCTTGTAGTCCCGGGCCGGCGTGAAGATGAGATACTCGTCATCCACCACTGCGGCGAAAATCGAAACCTCCGGCCCCGTGAGAAACTCCTCGACCAACACCCGGCCTTCGCCGAAGCGCTTCTGGACGAAGACCTCGTCGAGAAAGGCCTCACCCTGGGATTCCTCGAGGCAGACCGCGACGCCCTTTCCCGCGGCGAGTCCATCGAATTTGAGAACGACCGGATAGTGCCCGCCGATCGCGGCCCTGGCCTCCGCCAGGCTTCCCGCCGCGACCGCACCCCCGGTGGGAATGCCGTGTCGCTCCATGAAACGCTTGGCGAACTCCTTCGAAGCCTCCAGCTGCGCCGACTGCTTGTGCGGTCCCCAGCAGGGGATGCCCGCTTCTTCGCAGAGATTGGCGAGCCCCTCGCCCTTGACCAGGTAGCTCTCCTCACCGGCCACGCAAAGCTCGATGTCGTTGACGCCCATCCACTCGATCAGGGCCTCCAATCCATCGACCTCGACCGGCTGCGCGATTTCCGCGATCGCGTCGCTTCCCGGGAAACAGAACAGGTCCGTCGGTTCCGGCGACTCATCGAACGCCCGCAGCAGCGCGTGCTCGCGCCCTCCTTTTCCTACCACCAAGATCTTCATCCGCGCCCTTTCTCCCCGATCCGCGCCCCGGCATCAACCCCGAACCGGGCTGAACCTGAACGAGCCCCGCCCGCTCCCTCCTCCGGCATCCCCAACGCGCCGAGCCAGGCTTCACCCCCGCGGCCACATGACTGCAAGATAGGCGGCGTAGGCCGCGAGCAGGATCCAGCCCTCCCGCCGCCCGACCACCCGGCCGCTGCGCATCATCGGCCACAGCAAGACCGCCGTCCCGAGCAGGAAGGCCTGATCGACCGGCCGCACGCCCGCCCCGACGATCGGGTGGATGACCGACGCCAGGCCGAGGACGAAAAGGACGTTGAAGATGTTGGACCCAATCACGTTTCCCAGCGCGATGTCCGACTGGCCCCGCAAGGCTCCGATCACCGAGGTTGCCAGTTCCGGCATCGACGTCCCGGCGGCGATGATCGTCAACCCGATGACCGCCTCCGAAACACCCAGGGCCCGCGCGATGACGATCGAGTGGTCCACCAGCAGCTTCGAGCCCGCCGCCAGCAGCCCCAGCCCGATCACCAGATAGAGCACCGCCCGACCCACCGGAATCGGGCTTTTCCCCGCGCCGGACTCCCTCCGCTCGAGCCGTGCCTGACGAACGATCCACACCGTGTAGAAAATGCTCGCCACCACCAGTAAGGCACCCTCCAAGCGGGACACGTTTCCGTCCCACAGCACCGCCAGTGCGGCAAGGCTCACGCCGACCATCACCGGCCCGTCGCGGCGGATCGCCTCGGATTCGACCTTCACCGGCCGGATCACCGCCGCCAATCCGAGAATCACCGCGATGTTGAAGATGTTCGAGCCGACGACGTTGCCCACCGCGATCCCCGGTTGACCGCTCCATGCCGCCTTCAACGACACCAGCAACTCGGGCGAAGAAGTGCCGTAGGCGACCACCGTCAGGCCCACCACAAGCGTGGTCAGGCCCAGCCGAAGCGCCAGACCGGCACCGCCCTTCACCAACCACTCCGCGCCCCAGAACAGGAGACCGAAGCCGAGCGTTGTCAGCAGGATCGAAACAATCACCAGCCATCCGTAACAAAGCCGCTTCGGGCCGTCGATTGGGATCCGGAAACCATTCTTCAATCGCTTCCACATCGGCCCGGGAACCCTGCCGTTGATCCGGGGAAACTGGTGGTTCAAGCTTACCTCCCACGGCTGGGCTCTGATACACGCACGGCGACGATCAAATCATCAGGTCATGAGGATCACCGTTTTCAGCACCAAACCGTATGATCAGGAATTCCTCGATGCCGCCAACCGGCAGAAGGAACACGATCTCGTCTACCATGAAGCACGGAGTCGCGCTTTTGAACACCAGCCGCGGCGGTCTGGTCGACACCACCGCCGTGATTGCCGGATTGAAGTCCGGCAAGATCGGCAACCTCGGCATCGACGTCTACGAGGAGGAGGATCGTCTGTTCTTCGAGGACCAGTCGACCACGGTGTTGCAGGACGATGTTTTTGCCCGCCTTCTCACCTTTCCCAACGTCCTCATCACCGGCCACCAGGCCTTCTTCACCCGCAACGCCCTGACCCAGATTGCCCGCACGACCCTGGCCAACCTGAGTCAGCTCGAATGCGGTGAAGCCTGTTCCAACACCGTGACCGCGGATCGGGACGGCTGAGGCGTCTGTCGGCAGCTCACCGGACCGGGGGATCAAAACTCCGAACCGGCAAGCGGATCAACCGCACGCTCCGGACCGGCAGGTTGATACCGTCGCAGCCGATCTCTTCGCCATTGAGGACATCGGATCCGCGATCATGAAAACTCCCGTCGGCTTCGAGGCGGACCGTGACGGACTGATCGAGGACGTTGACCAGCAGGATCAGCAGGCCGTCATCCTCCCGGACGAAGCGGTGCATCACCCCGAAAGCTCCCGGAAGATCCGTCCGCTGCACCCGCAGGGGCCGCCCGCTCAATACGTGCTCCAGCTCCCGCCCCAGCCTTCGGGAGACGTCCTCCGCCGAGCCCTTCTCCACCGACGCCTCCGTGCTCAGAAAATCCGTCGCCTCAACCGGATGAGGAAAACCGTAGGAATCCAGCAACGGAGTCCTGTCTCCGTAATTCAAAAGGCGATGCCCCGCCTCCTTCGCTCTTCTCAGGGCCGCCAACGCCTCTCCGGAAAGATGGCGCACGTTCGGGATGATGAGCACCCGGCAGTCCTCCGGCACGCCATCGGCCTCCAGCTTGTCCTCGGTCACGAAACCGATCCGCAGACCGTGGAAACAACTGCCTTCATACACCCGGTGCAGGGCGTCGATGTGCGCCTGGTCGTGGATATAGGATGATTTGGAAACCAGCAACCGGACCGGGCGTTCCTCCACACCCGCGAGGCGTTCGACCTCGGGACCGAAGGCATTCAATTCGAGCATCGTGTGGAAATACTCCGCCGCTGCCAAAGGCTGGGTGGAGAGACTGCTGCGGAACCACCAGTGAAAATACTTTTTCGGAAACGGGTCTGGTCCCCACCGGCGGTGCCAATACCACGCCATGTTTCCGATCAGCCCGTGAAGGTGCGCCAGCCACAGGGTTGCCCGTCCGTGATCGACCGGCAGGTCCGGGATCCGGATCGCGTTGATCGAGAAGGCGTGATACTCGAAGTCGACGATCGGGCGCGAGGGCGGCAGCGAGGTCAGGTAGTCGTAGGTGAAGGACTGCCCGAGCCAGTGAAAAGCGTAAGGTTCCTCGTCGTAGTCCGACGCCGCCATCCGGGGTTCGGTCACCGGCAGCGGACGCGTATCGAGCCCCTGGATCTGACAAAAAGGCGTCAACGCCTCCCGATCGATCCCGTGGCCGACGGCGTCTGGCATCGGTCCGAGGCTGGAATTGTCCTGCGACTTCAAATGAACCGCCGCGCCCGGCACGTGTTCGCGAATCACCCCGCTGAAAAAGCCGAAGAACGAACTCACGCGGTGGTTGTGAAAACTCACCCGGTCGAACCATTCGCCGGCCGGGCATGACTCCGGCTGACTGGTCTTCGGCGGGGGAATTTCTTCAAAAGTTCCGAATCCGCTTCGCCACCGTTCGTTCAACCGCTCGATCGTCCCGTGCCGCTCGCGCAGCCATTCCCGGTATTTACCGACGCCATGGGGGCTCCACTCCTCCATACTGAAGAAGGGTTCATTCGCCATGTCCCAGGCCACGACGGCATCGAGCCCGCCGAGTACCGGAAGGACCCTGCCACCGATCTCCCGAATCAATTCACGAGTCCCGGGGTGGTCGATGTCGAGCGCCACGCCGTTCCCCCGGAAGCTCGTGATGCCCGGCCAGCGACGCTCGAGAACTTCCGCATCCCCTCCCCAGTGGAACAGCACGTTGATCTTGAATCCCTTCGCGGCGAAGCCCCGGATCTGCTCGACATGGGTGTCCAGCAGCTCCTGCCGGAAGCCTCCATCCGGACCGATGAACTGGGGCAGCGACACCCCGTGTTCGATGACCCCCACGCCCATTTCACGCATCTCGTCGAGGAAGCGGTCGAGCCTCGCACGCGATTCCCGCGCCTGCTCTGGATGGAGCGAGAGGTCGACGAGTTCCTTGCGGATCATGTTGAAGCCACCGGGAAACACGGCACGATCGCCCATGCGGAAGTAGCCGTCGGCGAAGCGCATCCGCTCCCAGTCCGGCCTGAAGGTCACAGGCCAATCACGCTGTGCCGTCAACCGCGCGGCGGCCTGCTCCACCAGTGCAAATGCCCCGTCGAGTTCCCGCTTGAGATGTTCCCGGTAACGTTGGGCCGCCACCTCGGGAGCGGGCGGTTCATCACCGTGGAAGATCCAGTCGCCGACGAGCGCCTGCTTCATCAGCGCGGGATTCTCCAGCTCCCACTCGATGTAATCCGCAAACCATCGCGCGACCTGCAGGTCGATTCGTCCGGCCTCCGCAGCGTAGCCCGCCGCCCCGTCGATCAACTCCGCCGTCCGCTCAAGACTCCCGCGCAGTTCGACCAGACGTTCCTCGTGGTCCACCGTCGCACCCGGTGACACCCCGGAGCAGAGCACGAGAAGCGATGCCATGACGCCTCGGGACCGGAAGATCATCGGGACATTCAACGGGGCCGGGACCCCCGCTCTTTCCACACGCTCTTCTCGGAATAGCGCAACGCCGCAACAGCATGGGTTCGACGACTCACGCGGGGATTCGGATGGGTGTCACTGAAAGTGGTGGGCAGAGCGGTTGGGGTGACCGCGAAGCAGCGGTCCGCGGCCGGACGTTTCACGCCCGGTGTCCCTCCCTTGCTCCCCGGCTTCACTCCGCCCCGGATGGCGAGCCTCCGGAAAATCTGGAGTGCGGCGATTCATCGCCGGTGGCCCGGCTCGCATTGAAATGCTTCGCCAAAGCGGCGATGAATCGCCGCACTCTAGAGGGGGGACGCCTCGCGGCCGGCAAGTCCCGGCCATGCCCACCACTTTCAGTGACACCCGATTCGGATTGCAGCAAGCCACCAGCCCCCCTACTCAGGCGAGGTGATCCTCGGGGGAGATTTCGGTGGAACGCGGATCAAGCTGGGCTTGATTGACGAAGGATGTGTCGTCGCCTCAACGGTGGTCGACTCGATGGCCCATCTCCCGAGCGCCGAGTGGTTCCCGACGCTCGATCAAGCCGTCACCGACTTGTGCCGGACGTCGGGGGTCCGTCGGCAAGCGATCGACGCCATGGTATGGGCACTGCCACTCATCATCGATCCCGGTCTGCGACGGGCGACCCGGGCCTTCGGCAAGTTCGAGGACGTGACCGATGAGGACTTCTGCTCACGGGCGGAAGAGCGGTTCGGGCTTCCGCTACTGCTGGATGGCGACGCCCGGGCGGCGGCCATCGGCGAGTGGCAGGCGGGTGCCGGCAAGGGCTCCGATGATCTGGTCATGATCACGCTCGGCACCGGCATCGGCACGGGCGTGATCCAGAACGGATACCCGGTCCGCGGCCGGACCGGCATGGCGGGCACCCTGGGAGGACTCTCCATCACTCATCTCGGCTCTCCGGGCAGTGACCGCGTGGCTCCCGGCTGCACCGAGGGACAGGTCGCCACCTGGGCCCTGCCAGAGCGGGTTGCCGCCCATCCGGAATTCGGCGCCAGTTCTCTGTCGAACGTGTCCCCAGTCGACTATCAGGCCTTGTTTTCGCACGCCGCCCAGGGCGATCCGCTGGCCTGCACGATCCGCGACCACGCCCTCGAAGCCTGGGGCGCGCTCACCCTCAACCTGATCCAGGCGTTCGACCCCGGGCGAGTCGTCATCGGCGGCGGCATCATGGCGGCGGCCGAAATCATCCTGCCGCCGGTGCGGCGGTTCGTCCGTGACCACGCGATCCAGCCCGGGGGTCCCGTGGAAATTGTCGCCGGCACCCTTGGCGACCACGCCGCACTGATCGGATGCGAATGGATTTGGAACCACGCCAGCCGGTGACCCCCAACTACGACAAGTTTCCGAAGGTGGAAGTTCCCGGCTGCTGCCTCCGCGGATGGGAGGCCGTGACCACCCGCCTCAAGGAGGCGATGGACACCCGCAAGGCTCGCCGCACCGTCCTCACGTTCGAGTGCTACAGCGGGGTGTTCATCGACGAAATCACCCGGGCGCTCTCCGGCGCCTTTCCCGAAGCGCTGTTCCTGCAGAGCGACGAGGCGTTTCACGATGGCGAAGAGATCGACCGCCGCGTCGCCCCCTTCAACGGTGGCGATGACCCGGTCTTCGGCTGGTTGACCCGCCTGCGGATGCAGGACTTCCTCGATCCCGAGAAGATCACCTCGATGCAGGAGCGGATCGGGCACTCCGAGGTCGCCCTCGTCATCCTCATCGGCCCCGGTGCCAGCCTGATCCATCCCGGCGACCTGCTCGTCTACGCCGACCTCGCGCGCTGGGAGGCCCAGCTGCGGATGCGCCGCGACGAGATCTCCAACCTCGGCGTCGAGAACCGCGGGCTGAAATGGAGCCTGCAGTACAAGCGAGCCTTCTTCACCGACTGGCGGGTCTGCGACAAACTCAAGCGCGAGCTGATGGATCGATGGGACTTCGTCCTCGATACCCACCAACCGGGCGACCCGCGCATGGCCTCGGGTGAGGCCGTTCGCGAAGGACTGCTCGAGGCCGCACGGCGACCCTTCCGGGTGGTTCCCTTCTTCGATCCCGGCCCGTGGGGCGGACAGTGGATGCGGAAGGTCTGCGACCTCGACCCGGAACCGGAGAACTTCGCCTGGTGCTTCGACTGCGTGCCCGAGGAAAACAGCCTGTTGCTCGACTTCGACGGGACCGTGATGGAACTCCCGTCGATCAACGTCGTCTTCCACCAGCCGCGGGAGTTGCTCGGCGAAAGGGTCTTCTCGCGCTTTGGTGCCGAGTTCCCGATCCGCTTCGATTTCCTCGACACGATGGACGGCGGCAACCTGTCGTTCCAGGTCCACCCGCTGACCGACTACATCCAACGCCACTTCGGGATGCACTACACCCAGGACGAGTCCTACTACATCCTCGATGCCGACGAGGGTGCGGAGGTCTTTCTCGGACTGCGCGAGGGCGTCGACCCGGAGGAAATGATCGACGACCTGCGAACCGCCCAGCGCGGGGAGAAGACCTTCGACGACGAGCGCTTCGTCGCCCGCTTCCCGGCGAAGAAGCACGACCATTTCCTAATCCCGGCGGGCACCTGCCACTGCAGCGGCCGCAACAGCATGGTCCTCGAGATCAGCGCCACGCCCTACATCTTCACCTTCAAGCTGTGGGACTGGGGCCGCCTCGGCCTCGACGGACTCCCCCGCCCGATCAACATCGAGCGCGGCATCGCGAACATCCGCTGGGAGCGCGACGAGAGCTGGGCGAAGGAGAACCTGGTCAACCGCATCGAGCCGGTCGCCTCCGGCGATGGCTGGCGCGAGGAACGCACCGGACTCCACGAACTCGAGTTCATCGAAACCCGCCGTCACTGGTTCACCGGCACCGTCGAACACCACACCGGCGGCGGCGTGAACGTGCTCAACCTGATCGAGGGCCGCGAGGCCGTCGTCGAGAGCCCGACCGGAGCATTCGCGCCGTTTGTGGTTCACTATGCCGAGACCTTCATCGTCCCCGCCGCCGTAGGATCCTACACGATCCGCCCGCACGGCAAGGCGGTCGGCACCGAGTGCGCCACCCTCAAGGCCTTCGTCAGGACCTGACAGGCCGCACCTCCCATGAGCACCATTCCCTCCGCCGCGGGGCCGATCCACCGCCCCAACCTCCCCTTCCTCATCTTCATCTGCGTCGCCTCGACCCTCGGCGGCCTGCTGTGGGGCTTCGACGCGATCGTGATCTCGGGCACCACCGATGCGGTGAAGGCCCAGTTCACGCTCTCGCCACTCATGGAGGGCTTCTTCGTCAGCTCGGGCCTGCTGGGTGCCGTCATCGGATCGGGGCTCGCCGGCTGGCTGGCCGACCGTTTCGGCCGCAGTCGCAATCTGCTGCTGGCCGCCGTCCTGATGTGGCTCTCCGCCGTCGGCAGTGCCTTCGCCACCCACATCGAACTCCTGGTCTTCGCCCGCTGGCTCGGCGGCCTCGGCGTCGGCATCTCGGCGATGATCTGCCCGCTCTACATCTCGGAGATTTCCCCGGCGCACCTCCGTGGCCGTCTCGTGACGCTGTTCCAGTTCGCGATCACCGCCGGCATCATGATCGCGCTCTTCAACAACCTCGGCATCGTCCGCTGGTCCTCGAGTGCCGGGGACAGCGCGACTCCGGGCGGCTTCATGGAGTGGTTCCTGGTCAACGAAAGCTGGCGCACGATGTTCGCCTCCGAACTGATCCCCGGCACCCTCTTCCTCGGCCTCGCCGCGATGCTTCCGGAAAGCCCCCGCTGGCTGGTGAAGGCGGGGCGCGGCGAGCAGGCCGGGACCGTGCTCAAGCGGATTTTCGCCACCGGAGCGGACGAGGAACTCTCGGCCATCGAGCAAACGATCGCATCGGAGGACTCCCACCAGCATCGCTTCATCGATGTCTTCGCCCCGCGCTACCGCAAGCCGCTGGTCATCGCGATGCTGCTGGCGGCCTTCGCCCAGCTAAGCGGCATCAACACCGTCTTCTACTACGGCACCTCGCTGCTCAAGGAGGCCGGCCTGAACCCCGATGGTGCCTTCAGCGGCATGGCTGTGATCGGGTTCTTCAACATGATCTTCACCATTGTCGCCGTGCTGTTCGTCGACAAGCTCGGACGCCGTCGACTGCTGCAGATCGGCACCATCGGAGTGATCGCCTGCCTGATTGGCATGAGCGCCTGCTTCGGCAGCGGGAACAAGTCGCTGCTCATCCTCCTGATCTGCAGCTTCGTCGCCTTTTTCGCGTTCTCGCTCGGGCCGATCAAGTTCATCTTCGCCTCGGAAATCTTCCCCACCCACATCCGCTCGCACGCCGTGGCCATCGTGATCCTGACGATGTGGTCGAGCGACTGGCTCGTCGCCCAACTGGTGCCCACGCTCCGCGACGGACTCGGCGCTTCGGCGATGTTCCTGATCTTCGCCGCCTGCGTCCTGCCCCAGATCTTCATGGTCTGGAAATTCATGCCCGAAACCGCAGGGCGTTCGCTTGAGGACATCGAAAAGGATTATCTGCCATGACCGCCATGCCAACCCGACTTCTCGCCGTTTCACTCGCCGTCACGGTCGCCTGCAGCGCCGCACAGAATCTCGCTCCGCTGGCGACGCTCGAGGGCAATGGCCAGAATCTCGAGAGCCTCACCGACGGCCTCAAGGGAACCGACAACGGAAAGGAGTGGTTCGTTCAGGGCCAGTTCAGCGTGTGGGGCGGGATCGCCCGGCCGACCGTGACACTGTCCTGGGACCAACCCCGCACCATGAACAAGGTGGTGATCTACGACCGGCCCTCAGCCGATGAACACATGGCAGCCTGCCAGTTGAAGTTCAGCGACGGCTCCGAGGTCCAGGTCTGGGCGGTTCCGAACGACGGCTCACCCAGAACCGTGGTCTTCGAACCGCGCGAGGTCACCCGCATGACCCTGCATTGCGTCGACGGGGTCGGGCTTCAGATTGGCATCTCCGAACTCGAACTCTATCATGATCCCGGGGCGAAGCCGGAAGTCCGGAAACGGGAGCTCACCGACCTCGTCTCGCACGTCGATCCGACCATAGAGACCGGCCGCGGACGCTGGTTCTATTGCACGCCGGGCAGCCGTCCCTTTGGCATGGTCAGCGCCGGCGCCTACACCCGGAACAAGAACCAGCTCGGCGGCGGCTACAACTACAACAGCACCGAGATCCTCGGCTTCGCCCAGATCCGCAACTGGATGATGTCGGGCGTGAACGTGATGCCGGTGAGCGGCGATGTGAATCCGAACCTCGGCGAGCAGGGCTGGAAATCCCCCTTCTCCCACGAGACCGAAATCATCGAGCCGGGATACCACAAGCTGTTCCTCGACCGCTACCAGACGCAGGTCGAGTACAGCACCACCGACCGGGTCGCCTTCTACCGCCTCAAGCACGAAGGTTCCGCCGACCCGCAGCTCCTGCTCTCACTCGGTGGCTTTGTCGGCAACGTGAGCTACGTCGATGGCAAGGCAAAGCTCGTCAGCCCGACCCGCGTCGAGGGTTCCCATGGCATGACCGACCGGATCTGGGGCGGCCCGAAGCTCAGCCATGTGTTCTTCGTCATCGACTTCAACCGCCCGATCACGCGGATGGACGGCTGGAAGGGTGCCGGGGAAAAGCTCTCCAATCTCAAGGAGTTCGCCAACCCGGTGCCGGCAGGACGGATCATCGAAGGCAACGCGCAGGCCCTTTCGAAATACGTCCTCCGCAACCTCCCCGAGGAGCAGGCCGGCGTCGCACTGTCCTACGACGCCGAGCCCGGCGACGAACTCCTGTTCAAGATCGGCATCTCCTACACCAGCCTCGAAAACGCCCGCAGGAACCTCGAGGTGGAATGCCCGCACTGGGACTTCGACAAGGTGCGCCAGGAGTCGCGTGAGATCTGGAACGAGTGGCTCGGGAAGATCACCGTCAAGGGCGGCCCCGAGGACACCCGCGTCAAGTTCTACACCGACCTCTGGCATGTCCTGTTAGGACGCCACAAGCTGGATGACGTCAGCGGCGACTACCCGAGCTACATGGGCCCGCGGGCACCCGGCGAACCCGCCCTCAAGGTGCGAACCGTGCCGATGGACGAAAAGGGAAAGCCGAAGTTCCACATGTACAACTCCGACGCCTACTGGCTGACGATGTGGAACCTCAACATCCTCTGGGGCCTCGGGTGGCCGGAGCTGCTCGATGAATTCGCCGCCTGCCTGGTGCAGAATGAGAACGACGGCGGCCGCCTGCCCCGCGGGCCCTCGGCCGGCGGCTACACCGGCATCATGACCGGCTGCCCGGCCACCAGCCTGATCACCGCAACCTGGCAGAAGAACCTGCTGACCAAGGTGAATGCTCAGGCCGCCTACGAGGCGATGAAGCGCAGCCATCCGCTCCAGCTTCCCGAGAAGGTTTCGGTGGATCCACCTCGCCTCGGCGTCGCGGTTCAGGGTGCCTTCGAATACTGGGCGCTCGCGCAGATGGCGGAGGAACTCGGCCACCCGCAGGATGCCGCCTCATGGCAGGAGTGGATCGACTGCTGGAAGCGGTTCCACGACCCGGAGTCGAACCTGTTGAAGGGGCGCTGGGTCGAGGCCAACGACTGGCAGGGCACCTTCGGCGTGTCGCACGACATCCCCGGACTCGCCGAGCTGATGGGTGGCAATGAAGCACTGATGAAGAAGCTCAACCAGGCCTTCGAGGAAGAGGCCGACTCCGACTTCGTCTTTTCCTACGGCAAGGGCAAGGTCAGCTACGCCAACCAGCCCGGTTGCTCGAACGCCCACGTCTTCAGCCACGTCGGCTACCCGTGGATGAGCCAGTATTGGGTGCGGCGGGTCAGCCAGCAGGCCTACGGCGGAACCAACCCGAGTCTCGGTTACGGCGGCCACGACGAGGACCAGGGCCAGATGGGCGGCGTCAGCGCCCTGATGAAACTCGGCCTCTTCAGCCTGCGCGGCACCTGCTCAAAGGAACCGATGTACGAGATCACGACGCCCGAGTTCGACGAGATCGTCATCCAACTCGACCCGCGCTACTACCCCGGCAAGGAGTTCCGCATCGTCACCCATGACAACACTCCGGAGAACGTCTACATCCAGGAGGCCAGCCTCAACGGCATGCCGCTCCAGACCTTCCAATTCCCCCACACCGCATTCGCCAAGGGCGGCAAACTCGAGCTCTGGCTCGGCCCCGAACCGAACAAGAACTGGGGAGGCCGCTGACGGGCAGCAACGATAGAGAGTGCCCAAAGCCCCCCTTCACAAGCAAACCTCAGGCAGTCGGGGGAGGAGTGCGCCAGGCATTACCGGTCACCCGATTGACGCGCGGCACCGCCGCCACCCTTGTTGCCACCACTGGTGGTGCCGACTGCCGGACCGGACGAGGCGCTTCCCCCACGGGCTTTGCGCCCGGCACCCGCGGCCCCCGTTTCCACGTCTCCGGCCTCGATCAGTTTGGCCAGGGGCGGATGCTGGAGCGCCTTTGGATTGATCTGGCCGGTCTTTCCCGCCTGGAGAAAGAGCTTCTTTCCCCCGGGCAGGGGCACGCTCAATGGCTTCCGGGTCTTGTTGGTAATATCCATGAATCTGTTTGATTGTGCGCATCCTATCATGGGCACGCCCAGCCACCAGCTCGAACGGGCGGATCCTTCAGCGCTCAGCGTTATCCGTTCTTCAGCTCCTCGACCGGGCTGATCGGGCCGCGGCCAGAAGGGCGGGCAACACCCACGTTCACCAGCGAGCCTATCGATTGAACCCCTTGTGGTTCATGAACTCCCAAATGCGATCCATCCAGGTGTAGCTGCCGGTGCCCGGGGCGGCCTTTCTCTGAAAACAGTGGCCGCGTTTGGCGAGTGTGTGAAGGTCCGACTGGATGCCCATCCGGCGCAGCTGTTCCCAGCATTTAACCGAATTCATGGCGGCCCAGCCGTCCGCATCGCCGTGCAGGAACAGCATCGGACAGGTCGCCAGGTCGAAGGAAAACTCCGGAGCAAGCCGGGCATCGTCTGCGTTTCCGCCGGTCGCATTGTGGGAGTTTTCACCATCTGTCAGCGCATAGGCGGGGTAGATCGCGACCGCCCACTGGACGTTGCAGGCAAGCTTGTCCAGGTCGTCGATCGGCCGGTAGGAACGGCGCTTCGAGCTGGTCGCGCCCATCAGCGTCAGGTGTCCCCCGGCCGAGGATCCCATGATGCCGATCCGGTCCGGGTCGAGGCCTTTCGCCGCGGCCTTGCTCCGAACGATCCGGACGGCCCTCTGCAGATCCTGCCACGCCGTGGTGTGCTTCGCCAGCCCCCCCTGCGGACGGGGTGTGCGGTATTTCATCGTCACGACCGTCATGCCCTTTTCGTTCAGGTATCGCCTTGCAGGGGCCACTTCGAATCCGTCCGGATCGTTGCCTTGATACGAGCCACCCGAATAGATGATCTGGATCGCCTGGGTCGCGCGATCCTTGGGCATGTGCCACTCGAGGTAGGGCTGGCACTGCTTGGCCTGCACATCCGGCATCCGGCCTTCCGGCCAGACCGGCTCCTTGTGATGCTCGCCGCGTGCATCGTCGTTCGGATAGCGGGTCATCAGGTCGACTTCCGCACCGAGACGCCCGTCAAAATTCATCTGGCGGAAAAACTCGGGGATCCGGTCGAGCCAGTGGTCATAGGCGGCGCCGTCCTCCCCCCTGTCCGGGTTGCCCATGAAACCGTGGCCGCGATCCGCAAAGAGATGGAGCTCGGCCGGAATCTTCATCCGCCGAAGCTGACGGTAGATCTGCGTCGAGCCATTCGGAGAATAGACATCGGTCCCGCCATGGAAGAGTGCCATCGGACAAGTTCTGGCATCGAACTTGAACGCGTCCGTTAGTTTCACATCGATCGCATCCCCATCGCGTGTATTGGGACCCGTGAGGCCATCCGTGAGCGCGTAGGCCGTGTAGATGGGCACCGCCCAGTTGATGTGGCAGGGCAGTTGGTCGAGTTCGTCCACCGGCCCGTAAGCCGGTGTGAGTGCGCTCGTGCCAAGCAGAACCGCCAGGTGAGATCCGGCGGAAAAGCCAAGCACGCCGATCTTTTCCGGATCGAAGCCGCGCTTGGCCGCGTCGTTGCGCACCAGGCGAACGGCGCGCTGACCGTCCTCCCACGCGCTCTGGTAGATCGGCAAACCCTGCGGACGCGGCGTGCGGTAGGTCAGGCTCGCGCACACGAACCCGAGTTCGGTGAACCTTTTGGCGACCCGGTCGATCCACACCCCATCGCAGCAGTTCTGGTAGCCGCCACCGGAAATGAGCAGCATGCATGCCCCGTTCCTCTCCGCCGGCGCTTCGTACCAATCGAGGTGCGGCATGGCGTGATCCGCGGCCTTGAATCCCGGCACGGCGGCCTCCTGGGTGGTGGCCGCAATCTGCCGGGCCTGGAAATTCGGGATCTTTCCTTCCGGCCACAGCGCGACCCGGTCGGCAGCGGATGTCAGCACGGAGATCAGGAAGCAAAAAACCAGGCTCCATGTGTTTCTCATTGCGTGGATTCCTACCCAATCCGATCCACCGACACAATGTTGCGACGGTGGCTCGTTCCCTCGGTGGAGACTCAGGAAGGGGCGACGCCGGCTCCGAGTCCATTCCCGTGAAACCCCGTCCCTTGCGTTCAACCCATCGGGCTTGATGGAGGGGTACTTCACACAACCTCCGGGCTTCTGCGAGGAATCCGGTCGGGGCCGCGTATGCTTGACCGTGACCGACTCCAAAGCCTCCTTGATCAGCCGCCGCCGCGTCATCGGTGGCCTGGGGGCCGCCGCCCTGCCCTTGATCATCCCATCCCGATTGCTGGGCAAGGCATCCCCCTCGAACCAGATCAACCTGCTCATGCTCGGGACCGGGCGGCAGGCCTTCTTCACCAACCTCCCCACCCTGCTCGGCCTGCCCGAGGTCCGGATCGTCGCCGTGTGCGACGTCGATCGCAAGCGGGCGGAGGTCACCAAGACGAAGATCGATCAGACCTACGGCAATCGCGACTGCAAGCTATTCACCGACTGGCGCGAGGCGCTCGAAATGGAAGGACTCGACGCCGTGATGAACTCGACCCCCGACCATTGGCACGTGATCACTTCGCTGGCCGCGGTCGAGAAGGGCCTGCACGTCAGCTGCGAGAAGCCGCTCACCCGGTATCTCGCGGAGGGCCGGGTTCTTGCCGATGCCGTCAAGCGCAAGGGCGTCGTCTTCCGCACCGACTCGGAATGCCGGTCCCACGGCTACATGACGAAAGCCGCCGACCTCGCAATCAACGGCTACCTCGGCAAACTCAAGCGCTTCGAAGTGGGTGTGCCCCGCGAAAAAGGCGACGGCTTCGGTGATCCGAAACCGATGCCGGTGCCCGACCACCTCGACTATGAGATGTGGCTCGGACCCGCACCGCAGGCCCCTTACACGGTCGACCGCGTCCATCCAACAGCCCACAACGGTCGCCCGGGCTGGATGCGCATCCTCGACTACGGCGACGGCATTGTCACCAACTGGGGCACCCACCTCCTGGATGTCGCCAGCCTGATCAACGGCAGCGAACGCAGCGGCCCGATATCCGTCGAAGGCAATGGCAGCTTCCCGCCCGAGGGTTCGTTGTGGAACACCCTCGTCGATTTCGAGCTGCACTATCAATACGCCGACGGCGTCAGCCTCGACTACAAGATGGACGTTCCCTACCTGCGGGTGGAGGGCGACGAGGGCTGGATCCAGGCGCACTGGCACAGCCAGGGCGGACTCAAGGCCAGCGATCCGAAGCTGCTGCGCATCAAGCTCAAGGACTCCGACAAGCGGGTGCCGACCCGCGGCGACAAGGAGGACTTCATTTCCGCGATCCGCAATGGTACAAAGCCGATGGCCGACGCCGAGATCGGTCACCGGACCTGCTCCATCGGCCAGATCGGTCACATCGCGATCCAACGCGGCAAACGGCTGGAGTGGGATCCCGAGACCGAGCGATTCACCAACGACACGGATGTCAACACGCTGCTGACCGGCACTTATCGAGCCCCTTGGAAACTCTAACATGAAGATAATCCTCACCATCACCCTGCTGCTGACACACGCTCTGTTCGCCCGGAGTTTCTTCGCCTTCGACAACGGGCTCACCGACCTAAAGTCACCGGAGAAGCAGGCCGCTCTTCTCGCCGAATTGGGTTACGACGGACTGGTCGGTCGCGTTGGCAATCACGCCCGGATGCTCAAAGCCCTCGATCAGCGCGGACTCAAGCTGGGCGCCACCTATCTGGTTCTGAATGCCAACGCCACAAGCTGCCCGGTCCCCGACAAGGTCGTCTCCGAGCTCAAGGCGCTCAAGGGTCGCGAGACCAAGGTATGGTTGGCGGTCAATGGTCGCTCGACCGACGAGATCGTCGTCCCGTCGATCCGGAAGGTCTGCGACCTCGGAGCGGAACTCGGGCTCGAGGTCGTGCTCTACCCGCACACCAACTTCCACACCGACACCGTCGCGAGCTGCCTGCGCCTGCTTCGCCAGGTGGAGCGCAAGAACCTCGGTGTTTCCTTCAACCTCTGCCATTTCCTCAAGCAGAGCGACCCCGCCGATCTGGAGAAGACGATCCGCGCCGCCGCTCCCCACCTGAAGCTCGTCTCGATCAACGGTGCCGACACCGGCGACACGCGAGCCATGGGCTGGGACCGCCTGATCCGTCCGCTCGGCGAGGGTAGCTTCGAGGTTTCGCAGATGCTCAAGCTGCTCGACGAGATCGGCTACCGGGGCCCGGTCGGCCTCCAATGCTACGCGATCAAACAACCCGCCACGGTCCACCTCGCGAAGTCGATGGACGCCTGGCGCAGACTCACCGGGGATTCCCAGGCGACGGTGCCCGCGAAGGTTCCGGAGCTTCCTCTCCCCTGGCCGAGCGATATTGCGCCGCGACCTCGACTGCCGTCAGAGGCCGCTTCCACAACGCGATCTCGTCCAGCCAGCCCGTAAAGGGAGCAATCCCGCCCTCTTGCGGGCCGCTTCCGACGCGGAGTTCGCTGAGTTGCCCGGGAGGAGTCGGTGACGTCGATGGAAAGCGGGCGCTGAGGGGTCACCGTCGCCCGGTATAGATACTCGCGACACCGAAGGTCAGCGGGCAGGCCTCGGTTTCGGAAAACCCACATTCATCCATCAGTCGGGTCATCTCCCCGCCCATCGGGAACTCCTCGATCGAGCCGCCCAGGTACTCGTAGGCGTCCGGTTGGCGCGTGAGCCACCCGGCGAGCTTCGGCAGCACCCGGTGCAGATACCACCGGTAGGGTCGGCGCAGCACCCCCTCCGGTAGCGAAAAATCGAGAACCAGCAGGTGCCCGCCCGGACGCAGCACGCGGTGCATCTCCTTCAAGGCATCGGGGTAGCTCGCCATGTTCCGCAGGCCAAAGGCGACGGTCACCGCATCAAAGGACTCATCCTCGAAAGGCAGCGCCAAGGCATCGGCCACCAGGGTCTTGGCGAGACCCCGAGCCTTGGCGTGCTCGAGCATTTCCGCGCAGAAGTCACTGCCAATCACCTCGGCGTCCGGGCAGGCGTCCTGGATCTCCAGCGCAAGGTCCCCGGTGCCGGTCGCGATGTCCAGAACCCGCTCCGGTTTCCAGCCGCGGACGATACGCGCGACCTTGCGACGCCACAGGATGTCGGTGCCGAGACTCAGCACGTGATTGGTCGTGACGTAGCGGTCCGCGATGCGGGCGAAAGCCTCGCGCACGTACTCCGGGTCCTGAATGGTGCCACTGCCCACGCTTCCAGTTACCCCCGATTTGGATTTCGCCAAGCCTCGAACACAGCTCCACCCAACTGACATCTCCCACCTACCAGTGGCATGACCGTCCCGGTCATGAATGGGCCAGGCGCGCCATACCTGCCCCAATGGAAATCGATCACTCGCTCCGGGCCTCGGCCGCCCATGACCAGGACGGTCATGCCACTGGCAGGAAACGCGTCAACGATCATGGCTCCTCGCCCCCTTTCGTCTGCCCTTCCCCACGGATCCGATACTGATAGCTGGTCAACTCCCTCAGCCCCATCGGTCCGCGGGCATGCAGCTTCTCGGTGGAAATGCCGATCTCGGCCCCGAACCCGAACTCCTCACCATCGGCAAAGCGGCTGGAGACATTGTGGAACACACACGCCGAGTCAACGGCGGACAAAAAGCGCGACGCCGCGCCCTCGTCGCCGGTGACGATGCACTCGGAATGGTGGGATCCGTAGCTGTTGATGTGCGCCACCGCTTCATCGAGCGACTCGACCACCCGGATCGAGAGGATCAGGTCGAGATATTCGGTGCTCCAGTCCTCCTCGGTCGCTGCTTGGCAGTCGATCACCGCCCGCGTCCGCTTGCAGCCGCGGAGTTCTACCCCCTTGGCGCGCAGTGCTTCGGCGACACGCGGCAGGAAACCGGCAGCGACGGACTCGTGAACGAGCAGGGTTTCCATTGCATTGCACACGCCGGGCTTCTGGGTCTTGGCATCGACCGCGATCCGGACCGCCATGTCGGGGTCCGCGGCGGCGTCGACATAGGTGTGGCAGATGCCGTCGTAGTGCTTGATCACCGGCATGCGGGCCTGCGAGACGACCGTTCCGATCAAGCCCCGACCGCCGCGCGGAATGATCACGTCGAGCCACCTCTCCATCCTGCACAGCGCGGTCACGCTTTCACGGTCGGTGAAGGGGACAAGCTGGATCGCATTGTCGGGCATGCCGGCCGCAGCGCCCGCCGACGCCAAGGCCTCGGCTATCGCCCGGTTTGAGTGGATCGCCTCCGATCCCCCGCGGAGGATGGTCGCATTGCCCGCCTTGAGACAGAGCACCGCGGCATCGCTGGTGACGTTGGGACGACTCTCGAAAATGATCCCGATGGTCCCGATCGGCACCCGCACCTGCTCCAAACGCATGCCGTTCGGGCGGGTCCAGGACTCCATCACCTGGCCGACCGGATCGGGGAGCCCGGCGACCTGCTCGATTCCGCCGGCAATCGCCTCGACACGCGCCTCATCGAGCCGGAGCCGATCGAGCATGGCCGGGGCCAGGCCCTTTTCCCCGCCCGCTGAAAGATCCTTGGCGTTGGCCGCCAACACCGCCGGAGTCGCCTCGCGGAGTCCGGTCGCCATCGCGGCCAAGATCGCATTCTTCCCGTCCGTCGAGAGCTGAGAAAGCTTCAGCGCGGCCGCCCGAGCCCGCCTGGCCATGAATTCAATTTGTTCGTGAATTTCTTCTGAAATCATTGGTCTTAAGAGATCGGCAAATTTCAGCATTTTCTATCTCACGAGAAACCGTGTCGAGAGCCCAGGTTCACCAGCGATAATACCCGCGAGGCGCTCCGGATGGCGTCCGTGAGCGATGTGGGTCTCGATACCACATTCCACGGCAAGCTGCACGGCCTTCAGCTTCGAGGCCATTCCCCCGATCGAGAACCGACCCTGATCCTCCCGGACGAACCCTTCGACCGTGGCCAGGTCGGTCACTTCAGCGACCACTTCGTTGCGACTCGGTTCCAACAGACCATCCACGCTGGTCAGCAGGATCAGCCGTCGGGCCCCCAGCAAGCGGGCCACCCGGGCGGAAAGCATGTCGTTGTCGCCGACCCGGAGTTCCTCGACGGCGACCGAGTCGTTCTCGTTGAGGATGGGCAGAATGCCGTCGGTGGCCAGCAGGCGGGTCAGCGTGTTGCGAACGTATTCCGCCCGGTCGGGGCTGCCGAGGTCGGCTCCGGCGAGAAGGACCTGGGCGACGGAGAGACCGAAGTTGCGGAAGAGGTTTTCGTAGGTGTGCATCAACCGCGCCTGACCAACCGCCGCACAGGCCTGGCGCGTGACCAGCTCATCGGGATAGCCGGTCAGCCCGAAGGCGGAAACGCCGGCGCCCACCGCGCCCGAACTGACCAGCACGCAGCGTTCGCCATCCTCGATGAGGCCGGCGATCGCGGTCACCAAGCGGACCAGCGCCGCGCCATCGAGCGTGCCATCCTCGACCCGGGTCAACACCCCGGTCCCGGCCTTGATCACCGTCAGTTCATTCATCGGATGGCGCGCCGTATGAACCGAAGTGACGCGGTTGACCACCGCAAATCCTCGGGCCCGGCGGCATCCGGCGCGATCAGATCGCCTTGTAGCGCACCCTTTTGCCGTCCGGCCCGATCGGACGATCATCCACGCGCTCGACCTCGACATTCATCGAAACGCGGGGGCGGCGCGGTGCCGCCGGCTCATCGCGCCCACGGTCCTCCGCTTCATCGGCACGCAGTTCGCGGCCTCCCAGCTTGAGTCCGTTGACGGTCTCCATCGCCTTCATCCCGGCATCCGGCGTGGCGAAGGTAATGAAGGCGAAGCCGCGCGGCTTTCCGGTCTCCCGGTCCAGCGGACGCCGGATCTCGAGGATGGGTTCATGCTCGGCCAGGGCTTCGCGAAGCTCCTGCTCGGTGGTGTTGTGACTCAGGTTTCCTACAAATATCTTCATCATGTTTCTTCAGTGTTCCGGCCTGCCGAAGGAACCACAGGACACAGCGCTTCAACCCGACACCGGAGGCTCTCCCCCCGCTCACCAAGCAAACGGCCCATGCCTGCCCGCGGCAGGCGCCGGGAAGAGCCTACGCGGGATCGGCACCGATTCCGAATGTTTTTCGGGAGAGATTCTTTTCCACCGCCTCCCGCCACCTGAAATCCCGCCAAGGCTTGATCGCCACCCCGCCAGCCGCTACAGGCCGCCCCATGAGCGACACCCCCTTTCCTGCCCGCGGCGACAAGAAGCAGGTCGAAGAAGGCCTGAACTTCACCCCGAAGTTCGACAGCGACGGCCTGATCCCCGCGGTCGCCCTCGATGCGACCACCCGCGAACCGCTGATGCTCGCCTACATGAATGCCGAGTCGCTGCGGATGACGCTGGAAAAGGGCGAGGCCGTTTACTGGTCGCGCAGCCGCCAGGAGCTGTGGCACAAGGGAGCGACCTCGGGACACGTGCAGAAGGTCCGCGAGATCCGCACCGACTGCGACCAGGATGCGATCGTGATGTTCGTCGAGCAGATCGGTGCCGGCGCCTGCCACACCGGACGCTCTGGTTGCTTCTATCGCCGGATCGAGGGGCCGGACGGCACCCTCACCCTGACCGAAGAGGGCCGCTCCTTTGACCCCGATGCCGTTTACGGCGGAGCTTGAAAAAATCGCGGGAAAGCCACAATTTCGCGATTGCAAAGCACCGGGAGTTCACCTAGTTCTCCCGCCCCCGCCCGCGGGGGCCGTTTTCAACGCAAGGAGGACCACCATGGACATCATCAACAAGATCGAGAAAGAGCAGATGAAGGACGACGTCACCGATTTCAATGTCGGCGACTCCGTCAAGGTCCACACCCGCGTGGTCGAGGGCGGCAAGGAGCGGATCCAGATTTTCGCCGGTATCGTGATCGCCCGGCGCGGCTCGGGTGTGAACCAGTCGTTCACCGTCCGCAAGATCTCCTACGGCGAAGGCGTCGAGCGGGTCTTTCCGGTCCACACGCCCCGCATCGCCAAGATCGAGGTGACCAACCGCGGCAAGGTCCGCCGGGCAAAGCTGCACTACCTGCGTCAGCGGGTCGGCAAGAAGGCCACTCTGGTGAAGAGCGCCGACGCCTGATCGGACCGGTCGCACCCACGATTTCAAGCGCCCGCGGTCCATGACCCCGGGCGCTTTTTGTTTGCCCCGGCCGTCATCTCCACTTGGATACGCCGTCGGGACACGCCACGCTCCCTCCTGATGCGAAGGATTCCGCTCATCGTGGTCATCTTATCGATCCCGCTCGTCATCGGGATCACCTGGTGGCTGGGCACGCGGCACCACGACTTCCTCCGCGAGCCCACCGCGACCGAGATCGAAACCGCCAAACTGCGGGCGACTTCGGAGCTGATCCGCCCGTCCGACCTTTTCGTGCTGGAAGGAGCCGATTCCGAAGAGCCGCCCGAACCGGCCCCACCCCCGCCCCCGGGACCCGAGCCCGTGAAGCCGAAGCCGCCCCTGATCGACATCTCGGACCCCACCTCCGAGGCACCGATCGACGCCTGGGCCGAGCGCTTGGACCTGCCGGCAGGCTCCTTCATCGAGCTTGCCTCGCGGCTCGAATCAGACGCCCACCTCGCCTGGGCCCGCGTCACCTGGGAACGGGTCATCGACTTGGCCGACTCCAGCCCGGAGGACCTCGAGGTCGCGGTGAGGGCGATCGCACGAATCCGGGCCTCGATGCCGCCGCCGGCCGAGGTTCCCGAAGGGGCTCCGGCGGTCGGACTGGTCGTCGACACGCCGGAAGACCGGGTCGAACTCACCCGTCGTGCGGCCGCCGAGGCGAGCGAAATCCTCGAATCCGCCGCCGACCGGAGCATTGCGTTCAGCGCGAAGGTCCGGGCCGACGAATCGGATCCGCCCGTCCTGAGGGTATCCCTGATTCCTCCGGGAGCGGAAGACGACCCGCCGGCCTCGGTGCCGCTCGATCCTCCGTCGGATCCCGACATCATCCGCCAGGCCATTCTCAGGGCCGCTTACAAGTTGATCGCCTCCGAGCTTTCCACCTCCGGGGACCTCCGGACGCTTTCCACTCCCCGGGAGAAGGAAACCCCCGCCGAGAGTCTGTCGCACCGGATCACCCGCAGGGCCTGGGCCACCTACGCCGCGGAAAATCCGTGAGAAATGGCGTTCCGTCGGATTTGTTCGAGCGCTTTCACACTCCCAGCCCACAGCCATCCCCGGGTCCGTCACCCCCATTTTCAAGACGGCAAATCTGGCGGAGCGCCAAGAATGGTGGTCGGGGCGGCCAGATTGCCTCGCCTGCGGCGACGCCATGCCGATTTCGCTCACTCCGCTCGCAGACTGATGCCGCCGACATCGTCGGCTTCCCGCATTCAAACGGCTCGCTCTGCTCACCAAGCTTCACGGACCCCCTCGAAATGATCGGCCCCTGTCCCCGGGCAAGCCGGAGAAAGGGGCCGATGGTCGGGGCGGCCAGATTCGAACTGACGACATCCTGCTCCCAAATCCAACAATCTTTCTTAACTTCCTGAGCCTCATGACCCTTGTGCCCTCCCATGTCCCCCATGTCGGGGCCTGTCTCGACTTTTCAGGGCAATGAGGGCACCAACTGTAAGTTCGAGTGGGCTGGCAAGTCGATGGTGGCCACTTGCGTCTCGTCTTCGCAGGTCGCCGACGCTCAGTTTTCGCCCGGATCGCTGTCCACTTCCATCCGGTCGAGGACGGCCTGAAATTCGTTCTTCAGGACTTCGAGCCGTGATCCTGCCGGAGGGTCCGGCAGCGGAGAGGTTTCACGCTCATCGTTGATCACATCATAGAGTTTTCCGGCAGTGGCTCCGACATACGGTGATCCGGTATAATCGAGTCCGGAGGCGTAGAGCTTGTAGTGCTTGTTGCGCACCCAGGCGCTGCGACGACTGCTGAACCGGCTGTCGTAGTAGTAGCCGTAAACCCAGCGCCGCGGGTCGCGGCTGCGCCCGTGGAGTTGCGATCGCAGGCTGCGGCCGTCGATTACGTAGTCCTCGTCGATCGGGACGCCCGCGACGTCGCAGATCGTCGGCAGGATGTCCGTCAGGTCGGCCAGGTCATCGCAGACGGAGCCAGCCGGGATGCCGGCACCCCATGCCACGAAGGGAACATGGGTTCCGGGATCGAAGGTCCCCGCCTTGCCCCCTTGGTAGTTCGCTCCGTTGAAGACGGTGGTGATCCCGGCGTTGGTTCCGTTGTCGCTGGTGAAAATCACGAGAGTGTTGTCCGCGAGAGCCGGGGTGTTCCGGATGAGGTCGAGGGTGGCACCGACACTCTCATCCATGTATTCGACCATCGCCTCGTGCTTCGCCTTGTTGGTCGACAATCCCGAGAAGCCGGGCGGCGTGACGAAGGGGTCGTGCGGGTCGATGAGCGGGCAATAGACGAAGAAGGGCTCGGAGGCGTCGGCGGCATTGGTGATGAAGCCGTTGATGAACTCGCGGACCAGCGTGGGCCCGTACTGCTCGCTGGTGCCGTCGATGACGGTGAAGTTGCCGCCGGGAGTGGCCGGGTTGGTGTAAAGCTTCGGACTCCAGTAACGGCTGCCGTAGTAGGACGAGCTGCCGCCGCTGATGTTCCAGAGCAGGAACTCGTCGAAGCCGAGGTCGATCACCCGCTGGGGCAGGGCCGGATTGGTCGCGGGATCGCCGCTGGTCCGATAGTCGAGCTGCCACTTGCCCGCCACGCAGGTGACGTAGCCGCCCTGCTTGAAAAACGTCCCGAAGCACTTGTCCGCCTCGTAGTCGCCGAAAGTGGTGCCGTTGCGGTGGTTGTACTGGCCGGACATGATCTGCACCCGCGACGGGGTGCACAGGGGCTGGGAATGGAAGTTGGTGAACTTCATCCCCTCGGCCGCCATCTGCGTAATCTGCGGCGTCTGGTGGTCCGAGTCGCCGTAGATGTCGAAGCACTCGTAGCCGAGGTCGTCGGCCATGAAGACGATGATGTTGGGGCGGGTTCCGGCAGACGGGGTGCTGGCCGATGCGATGCGCGAAAATTCCGTTTCGCTCCCGGGCACCGGGGTGCCGTCGGCCGGGTCGACGCGGCGGATCTTGACCCGGTACGCGTAGGTGCCGCCGGCGGCGAGGCCGGAATCGATGTAGAGCCGGCTGCGCTGCCAGCCGGAATCGTTGCCGCCCGCTGAGACGGCTTCGAAGAAATACTCCACCGTGCGCGGATCGAGATCCGCCTGACCGGCGGTCATGGACACCGTCGAGGGGGTGGTCGCTTCCGGCACGATGGCGAAGCGCGGGACGTAGAGGTCGTCGGTGACCGTGATCCGGACGAAGACCCGGGGCGCGTTCAACAGGATCGGGTCGTCGAGGCGGATGGTCACTTCCTCGGTTGCTCCATCCGGCAGAATCGTGCGTCCGAGTTCGGTGAGGGAGCCGGTCGACCAGTTCTCGAGGTTGGTCGAGTAGGATGCCTCGGCGTGGACGCCCGGGGAACTGATGCGTTCGTGGTAGGCGAGCACCGGCGGGCTGCCGTTGCCGGGTCCCAAGGCGATCGTGGAGGAGCCGCGGCTGGCGGGATCGGCTTGGTCGGAGCCGAACACAAATTCCATATTGTCCGGATCTCCATCCCCGTCGCCATCGACTTCAAGGTCGGCGGGAAGCGATGCGAGATGGGGAAACCCAGCGAAGTCCTCGAACTGTGAGCCGCTCAGATTGGCGAGGGCATCGTCCCCGGTGGTCTCGGGCGCGGCAGACACCTGACTGCTGGGAGCCGACTCCTCACTGCCGGTGTTCCTGGCCGTCACGTGGTAGGTGTAGCGGTGCCCGTTGTGCAGGCCGTTGTCGGTGAAAGAGCTCTCAGTCGGGGTGCCCACGAGCTGGAATTCGCTGGCTTCGGTCCGACGATAGACGCGATATCCGGCCAGATTCGGTTCGGTGTTGTCATTCCAGTCGAGCGTGACCGTGCCGTTGCCGGCAACCGCCGTCAGACCGGTGGGGCTGGCCAGGCCGGGCACACTGTCGCCTTCAGGCGTGGCATCGACCTCGTTGCTGGATTCTGACTGGGCGCTGCCGGTCTTGATCGCCGTGACGTAGTAGGTGTAGGTCTGTCCGTTGATCAGGCCGGTGTCCGTGAACTCGCTCACCGTCGGGGTGGCCACGAGTTGGAACGTGCTCGCGCCGGTTCGGCTGTAAACACGGTAGCCGGCGAGTTCCGGTTCGGTGTTGTCGTCCCAGTCGAGGGCGACCATGCCGTCGCCCGCAACCGCCGTGAGACCGGTGGGCGCGGCGGGAGGAGGCACGGTGGTGCCGTTGTCCAGGTCGGCGGGCGTGATGGTCCCGGCGTAGAGGTCGGCGATCTCCTGGACGCTGAGCAGGCCGTCGTAGAAAGCAAGATCGTCGAGACCCGCCGTCTGGATGTCGCTGGTAAAGTCACCTCCATTGATGACCCCGATCTCCAGATCCTGGGAGGGTGAGATGACTCCGGTGAGGGCGGCAATACCGTAGGTGGCCTGCGAGCTGCCGTTGAAGAAGATCTCCGCCTGATTGAGGGTTCGGTCCACGTTGACGACCACGAAAGTCCAGGCGTCATCCGCCTGCGTCGGATCGGGATTGGTCTCGTCCTTGCTCAGCACCTCGTTGCCGGCGTCGTCATCCATGCGGAAGTTCAGGCCACCGGAGGTGGTGGTGCTCAACTGCAGGCCCGTGTCGGTGCCGTTGAGGCAATCGAAGGTGCGGGGACCGGAGCCGCTCCCATCGGTGGAGTCCTCGTAGGACCAGTAGCTGAAGGAAAAGCTGCCGGGGAAAACCAGTGCGGTGGCGGTCGTGCCGTCGTGAACCTCCGCCGTCAGCGGGACGCCAAAGACACCAATGTCGGTGCGGAGGTAGTTCCCCCCGGAACCCCCGGCGGGGCCGTAGGCGGTGTGGGTGAGATCGAGATTGGCGCCGGCGGTGGTGACGAGGCCGCCGACCACATCGAGCGGAACGCCCCCGCCATCGACGGTGTCCATGTCCCAGTAGTGGAGGACCTCGGCCGCATGGACGGTGGTCACGACCGCTCCGGCCAAGGCGAGAATCAGGGTAGGTTTCATAAGACGGTGAGTATTCCGAATGGGGGCCTGCAAGTGGGTTGGAAAGGAAGTCGGACCTAGTTTTGCACGTTCGGCTCCGTCGGACTCCCTCCCTGCCCATCCCGCTCCGTATCGGGATCGGTTCCTGCCTTCGCCGTTTTCCGAAGACCCACCCGGCTCCCCAGCGTACCATCGCCTCCCTTGGGAAGCAGCCCTTCCTGGGAAATGCCGTCCCCATTATCGTCGTACTGGAAGCGATAGAAGCCGCCTCCGGAACCCGACTGGCGGCGGACACAGACATAGTTGAACGCCTCCAGAAAGCTCACCATGCCGTCGCCGTCGGCATCCGCCTGATCGAACTTCTCCCCGAAGGCCTCGATCAACTTCTTCGGCATGACCTGGGCGCTGGCGCTGCATTCCTCGGGAGACCCGCAAAGGATGATCGTGTTGTCGGAGGAAAGGTCATTCACGAATCCACCACCGAAGCACGAGTTGATGAGGAAAACCTTCGTCCCCTTCGTGATCGTGTCGGCGTAGTCCCGCACCTCGTCGTCGATCAGCTCGTCGCGATGGATCTGGATGGTTTCGTGCACCGACACCCAATCGTCCATGTCGCCGTCGTCGTTGAGATCGAAGCCGTCGATGCAGCCGTCGTTGTCCGTGTCGGTTCCATCGACCTCGAGCTGCTCGCCGGGGTTGATGTCGATGTCCGCCCGGTTGTCCAGGCCGGCGTCCCAGACCGTGAACTTGACACCGCCAAGCTTCGAGTGCCATGCGCCCGAGGAACAGTCGTCCTCGAACTTGTCGATCTCCCCCCAGTCATCCTCGTCGAACTCGCCCGTCTCCGGATCCCATGGCGGCTTGCCGTCGCCGTCCGGATCCCAGACTTCGCCGAGGTCCTTCTCGATCCTCCCGTTCTTGTTGTGATCGCCGAGGGTGTAGTCGGTGAAGCGCTCGAGAAGTACATCCGAGTCACTCAGCTTGCCCATGCCCGCGACCTGAACATCCCCGAAATGGCTCATGACCCGATAGCGGACCATTTTCGACCGGGGATAATAGGCGACGCCCCATTCCCCCATGCCGTAGTGAAAGTCGCGACCGGTCAGGAGCCCGCCCGCGGCGCAGAAAAGCGACAGGTTCAGCTCGGATTCCTTGAAGTCCTTCTCGTCCCCTTCCCCGGCGATCAACGGCGGGCTGCCGAAAAAACCGTGATAGGCCGCGTTGCGTTTGATCTCGGGGATGCGACCCACATACCCCTTGCCGTGCCACTCGACGTAGAAAAGGAACAAGTCGTCCTCGTCGATCTCAGCGGCAATCTTCGCAAACGCGGCACCCAGGGTCTCGCGGGTGGCCATGCCGTCCACGATCTCCGCGGAGGTGTCCGGTTCCTTCCCATCGGCGATCAACACGTGCAGATCGGCAGGATCGGCCGCGTAGTCATTGACAAGCAGGTCGTGAAAGTCCCGCGTCTGCGGCCAGTGCTGACTCCCGCTGCCGGAGATCAAAATTCCGTGAATCCTCTGATTTCCATCGGCCGCGATATCCGCACCATGGCAGTCCACCCCACCCAGAATCCACGCGATGCAGGCGGCAGCGAACATGCCAAACCCGCCTCCAGTTGCACGACGGGAAAAGCACTGGCGATGGCAGAGCCGATTCGGTTTCACAAGTCTGGGGGTTGTATGAACTTCAGGTCCGTGCTCCTGGAGAGCACGATTTCACCCGCTTCCAAACGACGAACAAGTCCGGCCCCTCCACCGCTTCTGCCGCCGTCCGAAGCCGACCAAGTTCGGCAAGCCACGACCGCCAAGCAATTCGGCAGATACTCCGGGTTGGATGGGTGCCCCACCAGACCGTTGGCTCGAATAGAGGGCGCAGATGGGGCTCCATGGAATGGGCGTCGCTACACGCTGCGGCGGCGGCGCAGCAACAGTGCAACGCCACAAAGCCCGCCAAGCAGACTGCTCGACGGTTCCGGAACGGGAGCAAAAGCGATCTCCCGGGCACCGACCCAGCGGGTCGGATCCGCCTGATTGTTGATCATTTTGAACTCCACCGATAGCACCCCCTCATAGGCGCTTGCGAAAGTGAAGGTTTGCGAAGGGATGGCTACTCCGCTCAATGGCCCGATGGCCGCAGTGGCAGAGTATACCGTACCAATCTGACTACCGGTCGCACCCGCGCCATCATAGAAGGTCAGCGAGAAATCGCGGACTCCGCGGTCACGTGGATTGTCTGAGGTATTGTGCGAAATATTCCAAAGATAGAAGGCGCTCAGGTCAACGGCCTCCGTGAAGTCGACCGTGATGGTCACCGGAAAACCGCCGGTCGGCGGATCTGCACTAACATAGGCGATGTTGTTGTTGCTCACGGTGCCTGGAAGCGTATCGCCCGGACCTGTGACACTTTCGTCAAAAAGGTTCGAGACGTCGAACAATGACGACGATGTCCCGCCGTCCGTCGTTGCGGAACTCGGGTAGATCACTGCGGCCGAAGCCAGTGGTGCCGCTACGAGAACAAGGCTAGAAAACACCGGAATCGAGAGGAACAAGGTTGGCTTCATGATTGGCGACGGGGTGGTTGAAGTGAATTTCATGATTCGAATGGGTTCACTTGGATATTCGATGGATTGACCGTGGACGGGAGATTGCTCGTTGTTCAGGAGGCCCGATTACTTCCTCACTCGGGCACCTCCTCCGCCCGGAGGAAGGTGGCGGACTTGGCGGTGCCGAGGTTGAACTGCACCGTGGCATTGCCGCTGCCGTCGGTGGTCACCTCGTTGCCGTTGAGGGTTCCAACGCTGGCACCGGTCAGCGGGATCGGATCCTGGTCCGGATTCGAAAAATCCAGGTCATCAGCCTCGACCAGTTTGTAGTTGGTATTGGCGGCACCCGTGATGCTCACCTCGGCACTGCCGTCGCCCGGATCGTAGCTGAAGTCGGCCAAGGCAAGGTCGGCGGAGGGTCCCCCGATGGCGCTCAAGTCGAACTGGATCTCCTCCACCCCCACCTTCCTGCCGGAATGACGGGACAACAGCGTGAACTGGATGTAACGGGCGGTCACCGCTGCAATACTCTGCAGGCCGTCGGTGTTCGCGGTGCTGGCAGTGCCGTTGATATCGGCGATGGACGACCCGAAGCTGGCGGTGCCCTCCGCATCCGTCGCAAAACTCAGAGCGTAATCCTCCAGCATGTTGCTTGAGAAGGTTCCGTCCCGATAGTTCCAGATCTGGTAGCCGGAAATGATGGTGTCCGCCCCGAGATCGAAGATGATCACCGGGGCTGGATCGTTGTTACCTCCCGCGGTCGTACTGCCGACATTTTCGGAGAGGAAAGAGTAAGCCTGCAAACCTCCCGAGTAGCCGGAAGGAGTGTCCGGAGCAGGAACGTAAGACGGGCTCAATGGATCTTCGGGGTCGTAGATGCCGTTGCTGATGTTGACGAGTTGGGTGCCGTCAGGAGCACCCGGCTGGCCGAGTGTGCCTGCACCTTCGAGGACGACCGCAGGCGTGGTGGTCGTGATCGAGTCCCCCGTGTTGTCGGAGTCACCCGTCCAATCGAGAACGCTGGTGAGTTCGCCGGGAGAAGCGCCCGTCGTGCCGAAGGCGACGGCAAGGGCGAGCAAGCTTGCTTTGACTTTCATGGTCGGATGATTTTCGACGAGATGGCTTCGGACAGGAAATGACTTTCGGATCACGCCCCCGGACCGCCAGGCTCGACGGATGGGGGCGATGTCAGCGAATTCCCAGCACAATGCCGGCCAGGAGGCGCGTCTCTCAATTGGAAAATCACCAAGCAACTGAGTCCATTTTTAGGACAGATTGCACGGTTCTGGCTGTGATCCCCCGGGCTTCAGGCGCCCCTCCCCTCACCACTCGACCCGGTAGCGCGACCCCGCCCGGGTGGAAAAGCGGAAAACCCCGCCAGGATCGGGACTCACCGTGACACGGGTCCCGCCCGCTTCGTCGATGCAGTGAACCTGGTCTGTTTCGACCGGCAGCCTCAGGCTCACCGGTCCGCCGCTCAGGGAATGGATCGAGGCCCCGGTGATGCCCCCTTCGTCCCAGCTCGCGCCGACCTCGAATCCGCCCCGGGCCCGGAGGCCGGCGAATGAACCGCGCTTCCATTTCACCGGAACCGCAGGCAGGAGGGAGATTTCTCCCGCATGACTCTGCACGAGCATCTCGCAGATGGCGGCGGTCATCCCGAGGTTGCCGTCCACCTGGAACGGTGGATGGGTGGCGAGCAGGTTGGGCAGCAGATTGTGGGTCACGAGCCCGCGGATCATCCCCCCGGCTCGTTCCGGCTCGCCGAGACGGCTCCAGAGCGCGCACCGCCACGGCCAGGTCCACGAACGGCGGGAGTTGCCGGAAGTGCCGCGGGCGGTGAGCGAAACCTTCGCCGCCTCTGCCCACTGCGGCGTGCCCGTGGCCGAGATCTGACGCCCGGGATACACCGCAAACAGGTGCGAGGTGTGGCGGTGGCCGGACTTTTCGAGCTGCGGTCGCTCGGTCATCCATTCCATCAACTGACCCCAGGAACCGATCTGCGGTCCGTGCAGTCGGTCCCGCGCCTCGCGCACCCGGCCGACGAAGGCGGTGTCGATTCCCAGCACGGCGGCCGCCTCGAGGGTGTTCGTGAAGAGATCCCAGACGAGCTGTTGGCCATGGGCCACCCCGTCTTCGCGCGGACCGTGCTCGGGCGACCAGTCATTGGGCACGACCAGCTTGCCGTCCCGCTCGACCAGATGGCCCAGCCAGAAGCCCGAGACTTCCTCCAGGACCGGCCACGCGGTTCGGGCGAGAAATTCGCGGTCCTGGGTGAAGGCGTAGTGATCCCAGTAGTGCCGCGCGAACCATGCGGAGGCCGGCAGGTTCCAGGTCGCCATGGCGCCGCCGAAGGCGTTGACCATGGTGCGCATCGTCCAGCCCGGGGTCTCGTCCCCGAAGGCCTTCCGGGTGGCCGCCCGGTTGGTGGGGATGCACGCCTCGATCCAATCGAAAAGCGGCTTGGCGCACTCCGCCAGATTGGCCGGTTCGGCCGGCCAGTAATTCATCTGGAGGTTGATGTTGGTGTGGTAGTCGCAGCACCAAGCGGGATCGTTCATCTCATTCCACACGCCCTGGAGGTTGGCCGGCAGGAAATCCCGCGACGATGAGATCAACAGATACCGCCCGAACTGGAAGAGCAGCATTTCCAGATGCGGGTCCTCGGCTCCCGCGCGGTAGGCGTCGAGGCGCTCGTCGATCGAAAGCCCCGCGGGCGCGGCACCGAGATCCAACTCGACCCGCCCCATCAGGGACTGGAAATCGCGCAGATGACGCTCGCGCAGCGCCCCGGGATCCTGCCCCACCACCGCCTCGGTCTGACTGGCGATGGCGACGAGCGGATCGATCCCATTCCGGAAATTTCTGGATGGATCGAGGGCATAGTCGGTCGCTGCCGCCAGGATCAGAGTGGCGGCATTTCCCGTGAAGCTGAGTCGGCCGTCACGCGATTTGATCTCGCCTCCCTCGTTCAGAACCGTGACCGAGGCCGCGTAGCGCAAATCGTTGGAGAACTTTCCGCGGAAGCGGATCCGGTTGCCTTTCGTAAAGCTTGTTTCGCCGTGGGCACCTTGCAGCCGAACGGTTCCCGCAACCTTTCCGGGCTGATCCGCCGTGATGCGGACGACGATCACCTCATCCGGATGGCTGGCGAAGACCTCGCGCTGGAACTTGACGCCATCGCGGGTCCAGCGGGTGCGGTGGGTCGCCGTCGAGAGGTCCAGAACCCGCGAGTCATCTTCGACTTCCCCCTCGCCGTCCATCTCGATGAAGAGGTCGCCGAAGCTCTGGTAGCTGCCGAACGGTTCGAAATCGTATCCGGGGTAGTCCTCGGCGCCTCCCGTCCACAGGCTCAGTTCGTTGAAATGGATGCGTTCATTCAGCGGGTCGCCGAAGACCATCGCGCCGAGCCGGCCGTTGCCGACGGGAGAGCCTTCCCGCGACCAGTCCGAATGGGCGAAGGTCATGGCATCGTCCATGTATCTCCGCAAATGCTCCGGGTTGCGGTAAACCGGCGGCTGACTGCGCCGGATTTCCAAGGCGATGGGCTCTCCAGCGGTGCTGAAGGAGTCGGTGGCGGCCGACGGGAGCTCCCTTGCTACCCCAGGAAGGACGGCGGTGAAGAGCAGGCAACGCACGAGCCGGGAGGTTATGCCGGAGAGCTGTGCGCAGGAGCGAATCGTTTCCATACTGGCCTAATCCCAGAAGGTGCCCTCACTGGCGACGGAATCGAGGAAGGCCTGGCGGAGGGCCTGGAGTTCCGCGACCTCGGCGGAGTGGCTGCCGGCCACGTTGAATCGCTCGTGGGGATCCTGCTCGACGTTGAACAGAAGCGGATTGGCCACGGAGGCGGAGAAACCGTAGTCGTCACCGGTCTGGGAGTAGAGCTTGGTGTGGAGTTTCCACGGTCCCTTGCGGGCGCCATAGACCTGGTTGTTGGAGGCGCCGGTGTAGATGAACTCGAAGTCGGACACGCTCCCCGGGAAGGTGGACGGATTGAGGTAGGGCCGGATGTCGCGGCCGTCGAGGGTGCGGTCGGTCGGCAGCGGCTCACCGGCGAGCGTGAAGGCGGTCGGCAGGATGTCGAAGGTGGAGGCCGGTTGGCGGACGACCGAGGCCGGCGGGATGGTGCCGGGCCAGTACCAGACGCCGGGCACCCGCACCCCACCCTCCCAGGTCGATCCCTTTCCGTCGCGGAACGGCAGCGCGGAGCCCACCAGCAGGCGGGCCTCGCCGTATTTCGTATGGCTCGCGGTGTCCTGAAAACGAATCCACGGGCCATTGTCGGAGGTGAAGATGACGAGAGTGTTCTCGGCAATGCCTTCGGCCTCGAGCGTGGCGAGGAGAGTGCCCATCATGGCATCGATCTCCTCGATGCAGTCGCCGTAGAGCCCGCGCAGCGAGATCCCCTTGAATGCATCGGAGGCATGGACCGGGAGGTGCGGCATGTTGGGCGCCACGTAGAGAAAAAACGGCTCGTCCTTGTGGTCCTGGATGAACTGGACCGCGCAGTCCCGGTAGCGGCGGGTGAGGTCCTCGTGGATGGCGGTCTTGAAGCAGATGTTCTCCTCGATCATCTCATAACCGGCGATCGGGTCGGTGCCGCCGGGGTTGGTGCGGATCAGGTTGGCACCGGGATTGTAGTCGTTGGAAACGTTGGTCCCCTCCCAGAGGTCGAAGCCGTGAGCGAGCGGAAAGCTGTTCGGGGTGTTGCCATTGCTCGGGTTCGGGTTGCCGAGGTGCCACTTGCCGAAGAAGCCGGTGGCGTAGCCGCGGTTCTTCAGCCCCTCGGCCAGGGTGATCTCGTCCGGGTGGAGGTGCTTGGCGGCGTTGGGGTTGAGCACCCAGGTTCCAAGTCCCGAGCGGGCGGGATTGCGGCCGGTGAGCAGGGCGTAACGCGCCGCCGTGCAGGCGGGCGAGGCGGTGTAGAACTGGGGGAAATTGAGCCCTTCCCGGACCATTCGCGAAACATGGGGCGTGTGGATGGTCGGGTTGCCGGTATGGGAAAAGTCACCGTAGCCGCAGTCATCGAGGAAGACCACGACGAGATTCGGCTTGTCGAGGGCCGGGCGGGCGGCGAGCGGGGCGACGAGAAGCAGGAGCAGCAGGAGCTTTCGGATCATGGAGGCCTGGCGCGCGGGGGCGAGTGGTCGTACTACAGTTTCTGCCCGTCGTCCAGTAGTTGAGGTTCGAGGTCGGCGTAATCGACGGCCTGGACGGAAATGCCGCTGTCGCTGGCGATGGCCGCGGCGGTCCCGGCACTCTGGCCGAGGATCATGAACACCGGTTCCATGCGGATCGACCCGTAGGCGACGTGCGAGGCGGAGAGGCAAACGGGCACCAGCAGGTTGTCGCACTCGCTCTCCGTGGGGACGATCGAGCGGTAGGAAATCGGATAGGGTTGGGGGACGGCCTTGATCAGGAAGCCTTCGTTGCGGACGGTGGTGACCCCGTCCTCCTCAACCACCACCCGCTGGCAGATGTGCGAATCCATGGCGTAGGATCCGAGACCCACGGAGTCGGCGACGGTCACCGTCGATTCGCAGTTCGCCTGGGTCATGACGTAGTCGGAAACCATGCGGCGCCCTTCGCGGATGTAGAGCTGGTGCGGCCAGTTCGCGGTCTGCACGAACTCGTCCGCCCGCAGTCCCCAGGCATTGACCCGATCCTGAAGCTCGTCCGGAACCTGCGGGTCGTTGGCGAGAAAATACATGTATCCCTGCTGGTAGCGGAGATGCTCCTGGAAAAGGTCCTCGCGCAGGAGATAGAGTTCATGGAGCGCAACCGGCAGGCCGCGCCGCGGTGCCGGGAGCGTGGAGAAGGCGGCGGAATCGAAAGTGCCGTCGGGCCAGCGGTTGCTGCCGCCCGCGTAGTCCGAGGAGAAGCTGCCGGCGTTGTTCGAGTCGCCGTTGCGCATCTGCACCGGACCGTCGGTCATGGGGGCCCGCGTGGGGGAGAGCGTCCAGGTGATGCCCGGTTCGTTGAGAAAGCGTGCCAAGAGGCCGTAGCGGGCGGGGTCGTAGCCCGCAGGTTGCGGGAAAGGGACGCGCCCGGCCGCGTTGGAGAGATGCATGCGGAAGTTGTAGGCCTGCACCCGGTGGTCGCCCTGCCCTGGGGTGCCGGCCGGGTCGGTCATGATCTCCGGCAGCAGGCCGGAACCCGGGTCGCCGGCGACCACGTAGGGGCTGATCGGCAGGCGGCAGAATTGGTACACGTCCTCCATGTTGGCATCGCCGAATTTCCAGTGGCCCGCGAACGATTCGCCGTAGGTGGCCTCCGGCTCCCGGCCCACGTGGTGGGAGACGTTGGCCGCCCCCAGCAGGTCGCCTTCGTAGGTGGCGTCGATGAACATGTCCGCCCCGATCGTTTCCCCGGTCTCCATGGTGATCGAACCGATATGGTTGCCCTGCATCGCCACCGACTCGAGACAGCGGCGGAAGAGCACGGTCACGCCCGCCTCGTCGAGCATGGTGAGATAAAGGGCCTCCGCCGCCGAGGGGCTGAAATCCTTGAACACGCCGATGCGGGTGTAGAACTCGTGCGCCAGCCCTCCGATCGAGGTCTGGTCACCCAGGTCGGTGGCGGTCAGTCCACCGGAGGTCAACCCGCCGACGTGCCGGTTGAAGGAAAGCAGGACCACGCTCTTGCCCATGTCCGCAGCCTGGATGGCCGCGGTCACCCCGGCCGAGGTGCCGCCATAGACGGCCACATCGTAATTCAGCGTCACGGGATCGGCGGCGGCGACGGGCATGTAGTATTTCGGCCCGGCGATGCCGACCTCTTCCGCTCGGATGAAATCCCTGCTCTTGCCCGTCGCGAGCCGGAAGGACACCTGCGCGCGGCCCGTCGCATCGGTGACAACCTGGTCGCCGCTTACCTCGAGGGTGCCCGCCGTGGCCCCGGTGAGAAGCACGGTCGGCAGGTCCGGGCGGCTGAAATCGAGGTCCTCGGACTCGACGAGTTGGTAGCGGGTGTTGGGTTTCCCCAGGATCTCGACCTGCGAGTTGCCATTGGAGGGGTCGTGGGAAAAGTTCGCCAAGCGCGGTGCCGGAGGATCCGGAATCGTCGGAGCCTCCGACTTGGACAGCTCGAAGGAGGCGAAATCCGCGCCGGTGGTTCCGCCGCCGATGCCCACCGAGCGGAAGGTCGAGTTGGTGGCGTCGAGTTCGCCGGCTGCGATCTCGGTGTAGGTCGAGTCCGAAGACAGCTTGGCGAAATAGGTCACGCTGCCCCAGTTGTCGGTGCCGTTCCAGTCGGTCAGGTCGAGGACGACCTTGAAGTCCAGGGTTCCGGCCACGTTGTTCGGCGAGGCCGTGGACTCGGTGAGTGTGCCACCTAAACCGACGCCCCTGAAAACACGGATCTGAGCGTTCTCCCGGCGCAGCATCCAGGCGGTGCCCTCCGCGGTGTTCGACCCGCTGACGTTGCTGCCGAAATTCTCGGCCGGTGTGTCATTGTTCCAGAAACCGATGGCCTCCCAGGCGGTACCGGTCCCGGACGAAACGCCGAGGGTCGCCGAAAGCGTGTAGATCGCGTCGGGATTGCCGCGGTTGCCGTCGATCAGGTTTCCCAGAGTCAGGTAGGCGCGGCGCGATGCCTGGCCGGACGTCGCCGAACCATCGGCCGCATATTCGGCATCCGCCACCCAGGAGGCGGCACCCTGGGTGATGTCGGGGGCGGTGCCGTTCAGGGGGCTGGTGCCCGAGCCGCTGAAGTCATCCTGGACAAGGATCTCGTCTCCATTGGCAAGGGCGAGCCCGGCGAGCAGGCTCGCCAAGACGAGGCGGGCGGATGGAATTCGGCGTGGCATCTTGTGGGGTATGGCGAATGGCGTTGCTGTGAAAAGACGGCCCAGGGCCGAAGGCCTTGCGGCTCGGCGGACAAGGGAGCCTCAGGGCTGTTCCTCAGCCCGAATGAACGCGGACGCCCCGGTGCCAAGGTTGAATTGCACCGTCGCATTGCCGCCGGGGTCCGTGATCACTCCACCGCCATCGAGGCCGCCGACCGTCGCGCCGGTCAAGGGCAACGGGTCCTGGTCCGGGGTGGCGAAGTCGAGGTCGTCGGCACGGACCAACTTGTAGCGGGTATTGGCCGCCCCGATGATCCGGACCTCCGCGTTGCCGGTCGTGCCGTCGTAGGAAAAGTCGGCGAGTTCCGGCGGCGCGAGGCTGAGCTTCGTCAGCTCGAAGGAAGAAACCTGTGCTCCCACCGTGCCGCCGCCCAGGCCTACCGCCCGGAAGGTCGAGTTCGCAGCGTCGAGTTCGCCGGCGGCGATCTCGGTGAAGGTGGAGTCCGTGGACAGCTTGGCGGAATAGGTCACGCTTCCCCAGTTGTCGGTGCCGTTCCAGTCGGTCAGGTCGAGGACGACCTTGAAGTCGAGGGTCCCGGCCACATTGTTCGGCGAGGCCGTGGACTCGGTGAGTGTGCCACCCAAGCCGACGCCCCTGAACACACGGATTTGAGCGTTGTCCCGGCGAAGCATCCAGGCGGTGCCGCGCGGTTGGCCGCCCAATTCGCCTCCGCCGGTACCAAAATTCTCGAGCGGTGTGTCATTGTTCCAGAAGCCGATGGCCTCCCAGATGCCGGTGGTGCCGGGCGGGACGTTGATCGTGGCCGAGAGTGTGTAGAGCGCGTCCGCGTTGCCACGGTTGTCGTCGATCAGGTTTCCCAGAGTCAGATACGCACGCCGCGATGGATTCTCCGTGTTGATCAACGCCGAGCCATCGGCCTCGTATTCGGCATCCGCCACCCAGACCGTGGAGCCCTGGGTGACATCCGGCGTGGTGCCATCGAGAGGACTACCGCCTGCGCCGTCGAAGTCATCCTGGAAGATCAGGGTGTCGGAGACGGATGGAGGAGCCGCCGGAGGCCCCAGCACCGCCTGCAGCTCAGGAAAAAGAACCTGGTCCTGTCCGAGTGGGTTGGGGTGCACGGCATCTTCCATGTAGCTTTGCCAGGTCGCGAGGTCGTTGGTGTAGAGGTCCAGCCAGTTCGGATAATGGTCGATCAGGATCGCGCCCCGGGCCGCCGCGACGTCGCGATAGATTTGATAGTAGCCGTTCAGGTTGACCCGTGGGCTGAAGGGCGAGGTGTCCGGAGGCAGGTTGTTCATCGTCTGCAGGACGATGATGACGTCCGGGTTCTGGGCGACGAAGGCGTCGATCATCGCGTTCAGGTTGTCCTCGGACTGCTGCAGGGTGATGTTCTTCGAGGTGGCCGCGTCATTCATCGAAAACTCGATGAACACGCAGTCCGGGTTGTCCAAAAGGGCGGCGGGCGTCTGTACGGCGAGGCCGTGATCCGAGGCCTCGCCGCCCGCGGCGCGATTGACCACGGTGACCGTTCCCGGCCCGGGCGACTCGCTGGTGAGCCAGGTTTGGAGGGACGCCGGCCAGGTCCCGTTGTCCGTGAGACTGGTGCCGAGCAGGACGACCTTCACGTCATCCCCGTCCCGCACCTTCGCCAGCAAGGCGCTTTCGGCATGCGCCTGCGGCGTCAGGCCTGCCAAGGCGATCAGCGTAAAGGCGAGCCGAAACACCACAACGGAAAGGGTCTGGGTTCTCACTGCGGCACGGGATCGCGGCAGGTCAGCGTGTCTGCCGCCGGCGACGCATCAGCAGCGAGACCCCGGCGATGCCCAGCAGGCCAAGAGACGAGGGCTCAGGGATCTGTGAGAGTTCGAAGGAGTCGAAGTCAGCAGCAACAAGCCCACCCCCGATGCCTACCGCCTGAAAGGTCGAGTTCGCGGCGTCGAGTTCGCCGGCTGCAATCTCGGTGTAGGTGGATACCGATGACAGCTTCGCGAAATAGGTCACGCTTCCCCAGTTGTCGATGCCGTTCCAATCGCTCAGGTCGAGGACGACCTGAAGATCCACGGTGCCGGCAGCGTTGTTTGGCGATGCCGTGGACTCGCCGATTCCGCCACCTGTACCAACACCTCTGAAAACGCGCAATTCAGCGTTGTCCCGGCGAAGCATCCAGGCGGTGCCTTCCGCGGTGCCAGACCCGCTGACGTTGCTGCCGAAATTCTCGGGCGGTGTATCGTTGTCCCAGAAGCCGATGGCGTGCCATTGCCCGCTCGTCCCTGCCGTGACGCTGACTGTGGCCGAGAGCGTGTAAATGGCGTCGGCGTTGCCGCGGTTGTCGTCGATCAGGGAGCCCAGCGTCAGATAGGCGCGGATCGAGGGGTTCGTATCCGGCGTCGCCTCCCCGCTGCCATCCGCCTTGTATTCCGTATCGGCCACCCACGCGGTGGTCCCCTGCGTGACGTCCGGAGTCGTGCCGTTCAAATTGTCACCGACCAAGCCGCTGAAATCGTCCTGGAAAAGCACTGCGGCGTTGGAGCATAGCGAGCCGGCGAACAAGGCGGCGGCGATGGCTGGAAGGCGGTTGGTGGTCTGGAACATGGTGTGCCGTGGGGTTTGTGGTTTGCCGTGGGGTTCGATTGACAGGAAACTATGGCGTGGTGACCGGAAACAAGCGGACTCTCAATCCAAAAGCTCCGAGGTATCTGTTGCCATTGTTAGCACAGGCAATCGAAGTATCGCTTTCGCCTCTCCTCCAAGCACCTATCGCAGGTGCTGGAAGACACGGTGCGTCACACTGCAGCACTCCGCGTTGCTGCCGAAAGCGTCGTCCACGCAGGGGATCGCGGCGACTGCGGTGACCTCGCAACAGGCCTCGTGAAAGGCCGACCAAAGCCCGCAAAGGGTGCCGCCGGTCCCCAAGCTTCCTCCCACCCCGGGAGCCCCCTTAAATTGGGTGGGGAATCCCATCATGATTTGATCATCCGCCTGGTCGGTGGTGGCATGTTACCTTGCTCTTCGTTGCCACGTTTCGCCTCCGGGGTGCGCGACGGCGGAGTCGATGAGTTCGTGGAGGTTGTCTCCCGGCGTGTCGGGAGCCAGGGTGCATCCGGAGCTGAGAACGAATCGCTTGCGCCCCGTTCTCCGTGCCGCCTCGAGCGCCTGCCCGGCGGCGGCCCGCACCTCCACGGGCGACCCGTTGTAGAGCGGGGAAACGGCGTTGATGTTCCCCCAGATCGCAATGCTCTCCGGCAGAACATCACAGGCGTGGCCGAGATCGACACCGTAGTCGAGCTCAAGCACGTCGGCTCCGGAGCTTGCCATGTCGGTCAGGATCTCGGTCGAGTCGCCGCAGATGTGGAGCGAGAGCCTGCAGCGGGTCGTGTCGCGAAGGATTTCGAAGACACGCTGCTCGAAGGGCAGGGCGTATTGCCGGTAGGTGGCCGGCCCGAGCATGACGGCGGGCGAGTCGCCGGTGCTCAGCATGTCCGCACCTTCCGCCGCGAGAGCCTGCGCGTAGGCAACGACATGCTCAGTGCATTTCTCAAGCAGCGCCCGCGCAAAGTCGGGGTCGGCGACCGTCGCCATCATCATCTCGTTGATCCCGCCCAGGGCGCAGGCGAGCGAGAAGGGCGCCTGGTCGATGCAGGCGACCACGAAGGTCTCGTCGCCGATCTCCCGGACCACCTTGCGCAATGCCTGACACATGAGCGGCTGCCGGCCGAGGCTCGTGGGATCGGGAGCGGGGATCTTGGCGAGTTCCTCGATGCTGCGGTAGGTCGGCTCGGGATGGCCGCACATCGGTTGATCGTCACCCGGAAAATGGACCGCAGCTCCCATGGCCTCCGCGGTGATCCAAGTGTCGGCCGAGATCCAGACCGCATCAGGGCGGAACTCATGATGGTAGCGGATGACGCAGTCGGCCAGGGTGTCGGCGTTGAGCGTGTAATCCTTGAGCGGGACGCCGTAGTAACGCCCGCAGAAATGGCAGGCAAGCGGGCCGCACACGGGTCGCGGCACGCTTTCGCCGCGGAGGGTGGCGTGGATCAACTGTTTGGAGTTCATTCCGTCGCCTTGTTGCGATTCCGGCGGGTGTTGTCACTCTTCCCGTGATCGAACCCGAGTTCACGTTCGAGCCGGATCATCTCCGTCGGCCGGAAGTTGAGGATCAGGGCGCGGCGGTGGCCGGGAGTGGTATTGCCGCGACTGTAGTGGAGGGTGGCCCCCTCCTTGCGGTCGGTTCCTGCGCCGAGGTCGGCCCGCATCGAGCCGACTTTGATCGAACCGTCGAGGAAGCGGTCATACAAGGCAAGCAGGCGATCCACCTCAGCGGCCTGCAGCAGGGCATTGACTTTCACGAAACCGTCGCGGGCGAAAGCAGGGGCGTGATTGGATGAGTTCATGGGTTGATGCGCTATTTGACTGCCGAAAATGCATCCGAGATCGACATGAGGAGCTCTGACGACCGGGATTGGAAGGGGGGTGCCAAGGATCCGCACGATGACAGCCGTGGCGAAAGGCATCGGCGTGGACCAGACCACCACCCGTACTGGTGATCAATCCGGAACCCCTCCATCAACTATTTCCATTTCCAGGACAGCTGATTCAGTGCCCCTCGTCGACCCCCGCCCACCCGGCAGGCGGGATTCCTTCCCCCGTTCCTTGAACCTGCGTTCGTGCCAGCGGGACAAGCTGCGGAGCTTCAGCCCCATCCTCCCCTCCCCGATCTCAGGTGCTGGAACACCCGGTGCGAGAAGTAGCGCTCCATGCGGTCGGGAAACACCGTCACGACCCGGGCCTCGCGACCGTGGCGGCGCTTCGCCTCCAGCGCCGCCGCGTAGTTGAGCCCCGAGCTGGGGCCCACCGGGAAGCCCTGGCTCCAGAGCCGCCGGGTGAGTTCGAGGCACTCCCGCTCATCGATCAGCACTTCCTCGAGTCGCCCCGGCGGGCATTTCGCCTTCCAGTCATCGTAGAGCTTCGACAGGCACTCGATGACGCCCGGGACTTCCTTGCTGAAGGTCACGCTGCAGCACTCCGCGTTGCTGCCGAAGGCATCGCCCTCGCAGGGGATCGCGGCGACTGCGGTGACCTTGCAGCAGGCCTCGTGAAAGGCCGACCAAAGCCCGCAAAGGGTGCCGCCGGTCCCCACGCCGCTCACCACCACGTCCACGCACCCGCACTCCATCTGGCTGAGGATCTCGGGGCCGGTGGCGCGCTGGTGGGCCTCGGCATTGTCGGGATTCTCGAACTGCCGGGTCGCAAACCAATGATTTTCGGCGGCGGCTTCCATGGCGGCGTCGAGGACCTGCCGCATGCCGCCTTCGACCCGTCGCACCTCCCCTCCGTAGGCCCGGATCATCAGGCCACGCTCGGCGCTGGCCGAATCCGGGATGAAGGCCACGAAGCGCAGCCCCATCTGGGCGCAGGCCAGCGCGAGGGCGATGCTGGTCGAGCCGCTGGAGGCTTCCACCACCGTGTCGCCCTCGTTCAGCTCACCCCGTCGCCACGCCTTCTCGAGCATGTGGCGCGCGATGCGGTCCTTGGTCGAGCCGCTCGGGTTCAGGAACTCCAGCTTGCAGAACACCGGCCCGAGCACGGGGTCGAGTTCCACCGGCACGAGCGGCGTCGGCGGCACCTGCCGGATCATCCGGCCGCTGGCCGGGAAAATGCGAAGAGAGGAATCGTGCATGCTCCGGGTTGGCTCGTCGGCGAAGTGGGCGATCGCCGAATGAGGAGGATGGAACCGCCAAGACGCCAAGGACGCAAAGCCTCGACCGATGGCTCTTCGATTCTTCCTACCTTTGCGACCTTGGCGTCTTGGCGGTGAATTCCATTTCGTCGGGCAATCGGGAAAAGCCGGTATGAGAAGGCCGAAAGACCGGACCTCACTCGGAGCTCTTTTCCTTCTCAAGCTGGCCCTTGATTCCTTCCAACAGGCGCACCCATTTGCCATCGGGAGCGATGGCCACCGCTTCCTCCGCCGCCTGGATGGCTGCGTCGTTCTTCTTCATCGCCCGCAGGACCCGGACCTTCTCGTAGCCGACCTGCTGCTTGATCTCGCCCTCGAAGTCACCGGAGGCGAGGGCATCGTCCAACAAGGCCAGGGCCTCGTCCATTTTCGACGCGCGCCCCAGAGGTTTCAGCTCGGCGAACAGTTCGCTCAGCTTCTTCCGCATCCCGAGTGCCCGGGTAGCGCCCGATTCGTCATCGGGATCGGCTTCCTTGATCTGTTCGATCAGGTTTCCGTAGAAGCTCGCGATATGCTCGTCCCTCAGCTTCATGGATTCGAGGGCTTCGAACAATGCCCTCGCCTTCTCGGGGCCTTCCAGTTCTCTGGCCTTGGCGAGGGCCTCGTCGCGACGCGTGAGGGCGGAGATCTTCTCGTTGACCTCCTTGGCATACTCCTCCGGCTCCATTCCGAAACCGGTCATCTGGGCAAAGGGACGTCCTTCGGCATCCGTCAAGAGGACCGTGGGAAAGCTCTTGATCGAGTAGAGCTGGGCGAGTGCCCGGTTCTGTTGGACGGTCTCCTCGGTCTGCAGCGACTTGTCGCGCGGGTAGTCGAGTTCGACCAGGATGTAGGTGTCCTTCACGCCCTGCTTGAAGGCATCCTTGCCGAGGATGGTTTTCTTGAGATTGATGCATGGCCCGCACCAGTCGGAACCGGTGAAGTCGAGAAGCAGGTTCTTGTTTTCCGCGGCCGCCTGCTTGCGGGCGGCCTCGAAGTCGCTGGTCCAGCCTTCGCTGAGGGGCATGGGCTTCGCGCCTTTCACGGCGGCGTGGGTGGCGGGCGAAAGGCTGCCATGGATCGCGAGGCCGATGGCGGCGAGGGACAGGATCGATACTGAGTGCTTCATGGTTTTCTCCCGGATGGAGAGGTGATGGCTCCTTGCCTCCGCTCCCGCATATCATCGGGACAAGATTCGCGAGCCGGTTGCGCGCGACGCGGCGGAAGGGAGTCACCCACCCCGGAGCAAACTGGCGGCGGGACCAACGTTCCCTCAACCGGATAATCAAAAGGCAACTGACGCCATTCTTAGGACAGTGCCTTCTGGGGTGCGAACCCAGAAGATCGATTCTTGATCCCGGCAGGGATCGAAGAGTGTAGCCCCGGGTCGAGGATCCCGCGCATGCGGGAGACGAATACCCGGGGAATGCCAACAATCAGAAGATTCGACCCCGGCAGCGGGTCGAAGAGGGCGCGGTCGATTCCGGTGCATCCGGCATTTCTTGCACGCCTTTCAGGGTGCGGATTCAACCCACCATCCAACCCGGGGTGGTCGTCTCCCGCATACGCGGGATCCTCAACCCCGGGCTATCGCCTGCAATCCTTTCAGGATAGGGAATCCAAGAGGAGCGCAAGAGGAAACCCGGGCGATGGGTGTCACTGAAAGTGGTGGGCACGTTCGTGCGACTCAGCGGATGCCTCACGGAACCGTGGCCGGGGCTTCCAGCCCCGTTGCCAAGGCTCACCACGAAGTGGGCGACGGGCCTGGAAGGCCCGGCCACATGTGCTTGCCCACCACTTTCAGTGACACCCGCGGACGATCCCGGAGGCGAAAGATTTCGCTCCCCGGATCCGTGTGAGCACCATGACCCGATCAACCATCGCCGCGCTGCTGGCTCTCCCGGGCATGCTCGGTGCCGTTCTTCACGCCGAAGTGGTCGAGACGGACGTCTGCGTCTACGGCGGCACCCCGGGCGGGATCACGGCGGCGATCGCGGCCGCGCGGGAAGGAGCCTCCGTGGTCTTGCTCGAACAGACGAGGCACGTCGGTGGCCTGAGCACGAGCGGCCTCAACCGCGACGAAGGCGAACACATGCATCCGGACACGCTGGGGGGGCTGTGCCAGAAGTTCACCAAGGAGGCGGCGCTGCGCAGCGGATTCCCCGAACGGGCGATCATGCGCGGGGTGCGGCAGTGGCAGTCGAAGCATGCCGAGCAGGTCTTCCTCGAGATACTCGGGGAGGCGGAGGTCCCGGTTCGCTACGAGCAGTTGCTCGACAAGGTCGAAAAGAACGGGACGCGCCTCACCGCGCTGCATGTCCGAGGCGGGACGAGCTACCGGGCCCGGGTCTTCATCGACGCGACCTACGAGGGTGACCTGATGGCGGCGGCCGGGGTTTCCTACACCGTGGGTCGCGAGGCGCGGGACACCTACGACGAGGACCTGGCCGGCGTGCGCTACATGGACGAAAAGGTGAAGGTCTCGCCCTACGATGATGACGGAAATCTGCTCTTCGGTGTCATGCCGGGGCCGCCGCCCGAGGAGTTCGGCGCCAGCGAGCACCCGATCTGCTACAACGTCCGGCTGAACCTGACCACGGACCCGGCCAACATGGTGCCGATCGAAAAGCCGGAGAACTACGACCCGAAGCAGCACGAGCTGCTGGCGCGCTGCATCGAGGCCGGCTACCTCAAGCGGCTTGGCGCCATCATCGGCCTCTACGACATCCCGGGTTCCCCGAGGAAGAAGGAGCTCAACAACCGCCAGTTTTCCTATGTCTCGATGAGCATTCCCGGCGCGCAGACCGCGTGGTCGGAGGCATCGTTCGAGGAACGCGAGAAGATCCACCGGCAGTATCGCGACTACACCCATGGGATGCTGTGGTTCCTGAAATCGGATCCCCGGGTGCCGGAGAGCATCCGCCAGGACATGGCCAAGTACGGCTTCTGCAAGGACGAGTGGACCGACAACGACCACTGGCCATGGTACCTCTACATTCGCGCCGCGCGCCGGATGCAGGGTCCGTATGTGCTCACCCAGCACGACGTCACGACGCGGCGCCACAAGCAGGACGTCATCCACATCGGCTCCCACTTCATCGACTCGCACCATGTCACGCGCTACGCGGTCGACCGGGATCACTTCATCAACGAGGGCCGCATGTGGCAGGAGGGAATGCGCTTCGACATCCCCTACCGCGCCATCACGCCGAAAGTGGAGGAATGCACCAACCTGCTGGTGCCGGTCTGCGTTTCCGCCAGCAACGTCGCCTTCGCGGCGATCCGCCTGGAGCCAACGTGGATGCATCTCGGCGAGGCCGCCGGGATCGCCGCGGTCATGGCCGGCGAAGGTGCCGTGCAGTCGATCGACGTGACGCGGCTCCAGACCCGCCTGCGCGAATGCGGCATCCCCCTGGACCTGCCGGAGGATTAGCCTGGGACGGATACGAAGGCTCCAACTCCGCCATTTGGATTTCAGCAATTCCAGAACCTTCCACGGCACTGCTTGGGCTGATCGGCATGGGCCTGCTCCTGCGCCGTCAACGCGAGTGAGACCGCCGGCAGGCGGGCCCGATCACCAATCGGCAAACTGTTCTAATTCAGGAAACAGGCACTCTTTGCAAATTCTCTTGAGGACGCGGGAGTCGTGGCGACGATTCCTGCATCGAAAAGTCAATCCTGGTCGCGACATCTGAGGATTTTCACGGCGGATTCAAGCCTCAGGCTCCAAACGAACTTCGTCCCCTGAAATCCCTCTGCCCGGCACTTGGAACTGGCCATTGATCCATTCCCAACAGCATCCACCCCCTTCAGCCGAACCATGATGCACCCACGCCTTCCCCTGCTCCAAGGAATCGCCCTTCTCACCACACTGGCGCTTCCGTCGCATGCCGCCGACCTGTTCACGGAAGACTTCGAAGACTTAACGGCCGACGAAAACCTTTTCGGCGACAACAGCGGTGGCTTTGCAGTGACGTCCAACCTCCAGTCGGTGGTCCGTGACGAGAATACTTCCACCGTGTTTGGTGCCCCGAACCAATATGTCGAGTTTTTCGACGGGAACACAACCAATGGATTTCAAGTCCAATCGGCGGAGTATGTTCAGACTGCGAATGCGGTCACGACCTTCCAGTTCGATTTCTACGAGCCGTCCGGTGGCGGGGGAGATAACCTGAATGTCGGCTTCGCGCGGGGCGATATCAACACGAGTGGAAGCCGGGCACGCGCGTTTCTGAACGACGGAGTCGTTGAGGGCCTCTCCACCACGGGCACCACTTCCTACGACTTGGACACCGTCTACACCTTCTACATGATCCTCAACGACACGGACAATCCGGTGGCCTATGGCGGAGGAACGCTCGCCGCCAATACCGCCGACATCTGGCTGCAGCAAAGCGGAGGCGGGGCTCCCTTCTACGCGGGCTCCCTTGCGGCTACCGGTCAAAAGGATCCAACAAATGGATATTCCGTAGGCTTCAGAACTTTCAATAGTGATCTTCAGGATGTCATCGTCGACAATGTCAGCCTGTATGAAGGGGCCGCAGCCATTCCCGAGCCTTCTTCGGTGACCCTCGCCGGCTTCACCTACGATCCAAGCGATGGCAGCGCCGAGGTGAGCCTCGCGGGCGCCCCCAACACCAACTACAAGCTGGTCGAGGCCGACGACCTGGATTTCTCGAATCCGGATCTGGATCCGATCCCGCTGACCGGAGCCAGCGTGGGAACGCTCGTCGGCAACGAGGTGACCACCGATGGCAGCGGCAACGCCACGGTGCAGTTCAACCTCGGCACCGCCAAGTCCGCCACCTTCCTCCGGGCCGAAACGGCACCCTGAGAGATCGCTCCGACCGCGATGACCGCTTGCATTCTGTCTAAAATTCCCCAACAGCAACCAAACCACCGATCCGAACCATGATCCACCAACGCCTCCACCTGCTCCAAGGAATCGCCCTTCTTGCCACACTGGCGCTTCCGTCGCATGCCGCCGTCCTGTTCACGGAAGACTTCGAAGACTTAACGGCCAACGCGAACCTTTCCGGCACCAACAGCGGTAGCTTCGCAGTAACGTCCAACCTCCAGTCGGTGGTTCGGGATGAGAGCACGTCCACCGTGTTTGGAACCCCGAATCAGTATTTGGAGCTTTTCGACACTGTCGGTAACAACGGATTTCAAATTCAGTCGGCGGAATATTCCCAGACTGCCAATGCGGTAACAACCTTCCAGTTTGATTTCTACGAGCCGTCTGGTGGCGGGGGGGCCAACCTGAATGTCGGCTTCGCACGGGGCGATATCAACACGAGCGGAAGCCGGGCACGCGTTTTCCTGAACGATGGAGTCGTTGACGGCCTCTCTACGACGGGCACCACTTCTTACAGCCTGGACACCGTCTATACCTTCTACATGATCCTCAACGACACGGATAATCCGGTGGCCTATGGCGGAGGAACTCTTGCCGCCAATACCGCCGACATCTGGCTGCAGCAAAGCGGAGGCGGGTCTCCCTATTTCGCGGGCTCCCGAACTGCTACCGGTCAAAAGGATACGACCAATGGATATTCCGTAGGCTTCAGAACGTTCAATGGTGACCTTCAGGATGCCATCGTTGACAATGTCACCTTGTTCGAAGGGGCCGCCGCCATTCCCGAGCCCTCCTCCTTGGGCTTCGCTGCAATCGCTGGTCTATTCCTCCTGCGTCGTCGTCGCTGAGATCGCCAAAAGAAGCTCTCCTCCCAGGCTCGCCCAACGGGCGAGCCTTTTTGATGGAGATTCCTCAGACCTCGCCAAAGAGGGTCAGGTGGTGGTCCTTGCAGCGCACTTCCTGCCAGGTGCCCCTGTGATTGGAAACCGCGGATTTTCAGAGATCCGGAATCTGCGTCATCCCCCTAATCCGAATGGCACTTCGATAAGTGCGATGATCGCGATCCCAGCCAGGAAAATGCCTCAATCATCCGTGGCCTCTTGAGGGTGGTCCGGACTTCGTGAACCATCCCGGCGGGATGGCAGCCATTAGCCCGGCGGTCGCAGACCCCGGGAACCGTGTGTGGGCGGAGATCCGCATCCCATCGGGATGCCAGCCTGCTTCGAGCCGCCCTCCCATGTCGGAGCGGCTGCGATCCCGGCCCGGGATCGGAGACCTCTCTGCGTCCTTTTCCCGGGGTGCATCCGCAGAGCGGATGACCCCGCGCTAATGGCTGGGATCCCTACCGGGATCGAAACTCGACATGACAAGTGCGCTTAAGGAAGTGCCATTCCCTTTAATCGCCATCATCCGGGATTGAAAATGGTCGTGCAACGCCTTCAACTGCGGATTCCAGGATCATCTGGAATGGCTTGTCCCGGTCGCTGCGACGACGGAAGGCCGGTTGATCACTGCTCCGGCCCTGGCCGGAGGACAGGTTGCTCCGTAAAGGAAAGCGACAGGACGGAAACCATCTCGTGAGGCGGCTTCTGCGGCAGGCCCTCGACCACAAGTCCTTCATCGACGACACGGGCCTCCACCCCGACCTCCGATCCCAGAAGACGGCTCTCGACCGGCTCTCCGGAAACTCCCGACACCTCCAGCTTGCCGTCCTTGGGCCAGTCCTTGATGAAGAGGAAGATCCTCGTGTGTCCGTCCTCATCCACCTTGGTGCTGCTGCGGATGCCGTCCGGCAGCCCCTCCAGGAGGCTCGGGCCGCAGCCGTAGATCGCCTCGCCATGGGTCTCCATCCACTCCCCCACCGCCAGCAGTCTTGAAACACTCGGCGCGGGGATGTTGCCCATGCCGTCCGGGCCGATGTTGAACAGGAAGTTGCCGCCCTTGCTGGTGATGTCGACCAGCATCCAGAGGATCTCCTCCGGCGACTTCCAGTCGTGGTCGAAGCTTTTGTAGCCCCACGATTCGTTCATCGTCATGCAGGTCTCCCACTCGTAGTCGAGGCCGGTGTCGGGGATCTCCTGCTCGGGAGTCCGGTAGTCGCCCTCGATGCCGGCCCCGAGACGATTGTTGATCAGGGCATGCGGCTGGTGCTTCTCCACCAGGTCGAGAAACGGCTGCATCTGCTCGCGGGTGGCGGCGGGGCGGCGGACCCGTGGCGTGTCGAACCAGACGATGTCGATCCGCCCGTATTTTGTCAGGATTTCCTCCACCTGCGGCAGGGCGACGGTTCTGAGATACTCGTCATAGTCCCCGAGCTGCGCCTTATCCCAGTGACAGCCCGAGCACCAGCGACCCTCCCCGTCCGGAAGTTCGCAGCCGGGCAGGAACTCCTTCTTTCCCCGCCACGAAAACGAGCCCCAGGCATCGCCGCCGGGGTGACACCAATCCTGGTTGTGGGAGTAGTAGAAGCCCAGCTTGAGCCCGTGACGCCGGCAGGCCTCGGCCAGCTCGGCGATCGGGTCGCGCTTCATCGGAGTGGCATCGTGAATGTTCCAGTCGGAAACGTCGGAGTCGTAGATGGCGAAGCCCTCGTGGTGCTTGGTCGTGATGACGATGTACTTCATGCCGGCCTGCTTCGCGAGCCGGACGATGGCCTGGGCATCCCAGTTCTGGGGATTCCAGTCGGTGGCCAGGCTCTTGTATTCGGCGACCGGAATGCGGAGCGAGTTCATGATCCACTCGCCGATCCAGTCGGTCCGACGGGGTTTGTCGTCATCCGGCCCCTGGTACTCCCCGCCGAGCTTGGCGTAGAGCCCCCAGTGAATGAACATCCCGAAACGGGCTTCCTTCCACCAGGCAAGGCGTTCGGCTCGTTGCTCCGGAGTCTCCCCGGCACGCAGGCCGGTGGTCCCCTGGTCGTTGGCGATGGGTGGGTTCGCGGACATGGGTGAGGTGATGAGGGTGGAGATCAGCAGGAGACCGGACAAGGACGTCCGCGTTGGGAGGATCCTGTCGAGTGGACTGAAGATGGAATGAGTGCCTGGCATAAGAATATTCGTCAGCCCATGGGCAGGTGGGCCAGCGAGGGAGTCTCGGTCATGCTGGTGTAGTCCGCCTAACAGACGAGACATTATCCTCAAAGCCCGGACGGCGCTGTTTACCATGGATTTAGGGGATTTCCGGGATTACGCAGATTTCTGGATCTTGGAAATCTGCGTAATCCCCTTAATCTGCGGTTCTCAAAACTACCGATCTATAGGACGGCACATCCTACGGCACCTCGGTCACCTCGACTTGGAAGAACCGGGCGTCCGGGCCGCTGTCGAGGGACGGGAAGGGCACCTCCACCAGTTGGTAGTCACCATCGGTGCCCAGCGGGGTGGGTGCGACCAGCCAGGTGGGCGCGTCGTCGCTGGATTCCCAGTCGGCGAGGTCGGAGCTGAAGCGCCAGGCGTAGTTGACGCTGCCCGGATCGCCGGCGTCGGTCCGGCGAACGAAGCGGGCCCTGAATTCGCCTCCGGGGGAGCTCCGGGCGACGACGGGCGAGCCCGGTGTGAAGGTTGGATCCGTCCAGATGAGCGAGGACGAGTCGGAGACCGTCGGGTCGGTGCCGAAGGCGAACTCGAACAGGTTGGAGAACAGGTCGAGGTCGGGGTTTCCGGTCGGGGTCTGGTCGGGGCTGCCGTAGGCGGACCAGTCGAAGGAAGTCACCCAGGTGTCATACGGCCCCGAAGCGGCGATGGCGTCGATGACGAGGCCGGACTCGTCGCCATTGGCGATGACGAAGTAGCGGTCGAGCGTGGACCCGGACAGGTCCGCGCCTTCCCCGGTCTCGCCGGGCTTGATCAGATTGCTGAGATTGAAGCGAAAATAGACCGTGGTTTGGTCGGGAACGTGATCGCCGCCGTAGAAGCTCTGCATGAGGGCGAGCGCGTCACCGGTGAGGGTGTGGGAATGGTCCTGCTCGTCGGGGTCGTAGGTTTCCGAGGTTCCCTGTGGCAGCGAGATGTCGGTGGACCCGACCCGTTCGACCTCCGGATTCGGATCGGCCGGGCCGTGATAGAAGAAGGTGGTGCCGGTGGTCGACGGGTCGCTGCTGTCGAGCAGATAGACCTCGAGGGCGGGGTCGGCGCCACTGTGGTTGAAGTAGTTGCTGATCTCGAAGTTGAAGGTCGCGGCACCGACGGTGGTGCCGGCCGGGAGTGTCGGAAGATCGTAAGAGAGCACGAGGTTGACGTCGATCCGGCTGCCGGTGCCGCCGCCAATGCCTACTTGGCCACTGCCTCCATCCCCCGGGAAATAGCCGGTCGAAGTCGATTCCGCCCGCCCTTCGATGCGATCGGCGGCGCTGAAGGTAGCCGCGACGGGAGTCAGGGAAGTGGCGGTCTTGAAGCTCCAGGTGGTGGTGTCCGAGATTCCGGGGTAATCCACCCCGACGATGCTCTCGATGGCCCCGTTGTCGATCAGGACGTAGTATTCCGTGTCAAGATCGAGGGGGCTGGGCGGGAGGAGCCGCAAGCTGGAGCCGGAGAAAGCGACCTGGGCCGGATCGGTGACGTCCAGGGTGGCGACCGTGACGTCCCCGTCGGTCTTTTTGAGCGTGATGTTGCCGGAACCCGGAATGATCCTGCGATCGAAGGTCGCCGTCGGAGTGACGTCGGGGTGGATCGGCAACGTTGCCCCTTCCGGCTCCTTCGCCGTGAGGACCGGCGGATCGCTGTCGGGCAACGCGGCACCCGCGTCCAGCGAGACGTTGTCGATGAGCACCTGCTGCTCTTGGGTGCTGAAGCTACGGAATCCGACCCTGTATTGGTCCGAGACAGAATTCGCGGAGGGGTTGTCCCTCCCGACGAAGGTAAGGGAACCGCCAATGGGGTGGATCCACACACCCGCCTCCTGCGAGGCGATCAATTCGCCGGCGATGCTCTCCGCCGCTCCCGTGTCGTTGAACACCACGTAGAGGCGATAGGAGGTGTCGAGGCTGTAGCTGTCGGAGGTCCCGGGATTCGCGGCCGACGTGAGGTCCTTGATCACGCCGTCGTCGAGTTGCATCCGGAGTCGGTTCGTGTTGCTGTCCAAATCGCCATTCTTGTTGGCGTAACCGATGATGAGCTCGTCTCCCCCTCCTCCCGATGGTTCGTTGAAGTCGAATGAGTAGGTGGTCAGCTCCCCCACGGTGCCACTGATGTTGGAGGAAGTCAGTCGGACACTCGCGCCGCCGGCGTCGTTGTAGTCGAGATACTGGTTGGGATCTCCGAAGGGAGCGGCGGCCGCTTCGTCACGAACCGTCAGACCCGTGGTGGCCGTGGCCCACGGACCGGAAGTAGTGAGTGCGCTGCCGGCCGCATAGCTCTCGAAATCGTCGGTCAGCAACTGGCCCAGAGCGGCCGGGGAGGCGGAGATGAATGCGAAGGTGAGGACGGCAGGCCAGTGGCGGGGGCAGACGATGGTTTTCATGGGTTGTCGAGTGGAGTGAATCCACGCTCACGATGGCGTCCGGACAAGCCAGCCATCAATCGGCAACTCAGGAAGCAACTGGAACCATTTCTGGCACAGATGCCTGCGCCGCGTGACTGCCCGAACATCCGCTAAACCGCTACTGCGTGCCGTGCAGGCGTCCGAACAGCCGGCCGTCGGCGGCCTCCGTTGCCTCGATTGTCGCCTCCACGGTATGAAGCGATCCGGGCCCCGGGCTCACCACGAAGTTCACTCCGTTGATCGGCCCGCTGCTGGCGTCCGGCACGGCTGCCGAGACCCAGGGATCCGTCACCCCGAGATCGCCGCTGTGCTGGAGCGTGAGCAGCGCGCCACCACGCTCGGCGACCGGCCGGCAGGTGAAGGTGAGTTTCAACCCGCCGGAGACTTCCTCCGCAGTCGGGAGCAGGTCCCGGGCATCGGTTTCCATGGTCGGCGCCCCCAGCAGGAACGCGATCCCGTCGCTCACGCCGTCGCGGTTGAAGTCGCCGTCGAAAGGCTCGCCGCCGGACCATGCCTCGAAGGTCTCGTCCGACAGCACCGAACGCACGAAGCCGGCACCCACGGTTTCCACCACCACCGAGCCGAAATCGACAAAGTAAGGCTTGTTGCCGAAGTAGAAGTGGTTGTTCGGGGTGCTGCCGACGTAGCTCAAGCTGCCGCCGGCGGATCGGAGATAGACATTGTAGTAGGAGACGTCACCCGGGGCATGGTCCCACGCGACCTTGCCGTCGATGCGGTTGGACCTCACGGCGATGTCCAACTCCCGGACGTTGCTGACCGGCTCCGGCGACGGTTCGGATTCGTCGTAGATGGCCATCATGCCGACCCGCATTTCATACGAGGAAAGCGGCAGCGACGCACCGGATCCGAACCTGAGATTGAGGGCGGCGATCCGCTCGCCGGCATGGGATCCCAGGTCGATCACCACCTCGTTCCAACCGGTGGCATGGCCGCCGACGTCGTAGTAGGTGAACGCGGTGGGCGCGCTCGCCATCGAGACCCCGACCTCCATCGCGGCATCCGGGCCGCTGCCACTGCCGTCGCCGTACTTGAAGACGATCTTCACCTTGGTGTCCGAGGAAACGGGGAGGTCCATGAGGTAGAGCCGGAGGGTGTTGACGGCGTCGAGATCCCCGCTGAGACGCAGGCAGTTTCCGCCCTGATAGCTGTCCCCCAGCCAGAGTTCCGGAACCAGCTCCGAGCCGACGCTGTCGATGATCCAGCGCCAGGTCGGCAGCACGGGCTGGAGCGAGCGGTTCCACCACGCGTTGTTGAGTTGAGTGACGCCGTCGATGTTGAAACGCTCGCCGCGGCCGATGCTGAAATCGGTGGCGAAGGGCAGCGAGTCGATCGGCGACCTGGCCGCGATGTGGTGCGCAATGCCATGCCAGTTGCCCGTGCCCACCGTCGTGGAGGTGTCGCGCGGGTCGCCGCTGGAGCCGGTCCAGAAGAGGTCCTGGTCGGCCAGCGTTTCCGCCTGAGCGCCCGGGATGAAAAGCCCGGCCGAGGTGACGTGGTCGAGCCCGTCTGGGAAGGCGGTCGAGATGTTCTGGCGCGGTCCGGTGGACTCCTTGAATCCCGGCGCTTCCGCCATCTCGAAGCCCGAGAAGATCTTGTAGGGGTCGAGCCCGAGGTCGATGGCCCGGTTGCGCGAACTCTGCACGGTGGTGGCGTTGACCACGTAGTCGAGGAAGATCGAGTCCGCGATCCGGTTGCCGCCGGGGTTCTCGGGATAACGCAGGTACCAGTCGTTGTTGGTGTTGAGTTGGTCCTGCCAGCCGACCGCCCCGCTTTCGTTCATCGCATCGTACCACGAGATCCGCAGGTCGCTGTTTTCGCGGATGTAGCGGATCATGTCGCGCATGGCCGCCGCCTCGGCTGCGGTGGCGCCGTATTCCTGGTTGATGAACCATCCGTCGAATCCGATGAACTCGGCGACCTCGATCAGCTTGTCCGCCACCGGGTAGTTCCCGTTTCCATCGTCCTGCACGAAATCCTGAACCCATTCCAGGCGGCCGCCAATCGCCTGCCACGGGAAAAAGACAGTGCCCAGGATCGGCACTCCGTTGCGGTGCGCCGCATCGATCATCTCCGCCGTGGGCGGCACAATGATCCCCTCCCCCGCGGAGCCTCCCCATTGCACGGCCTCCTCGACATACTGCCAGTAGGTGAAGGCATAGGCGTCCCCTCCGGTGAAACGGCCGAACGCCGGCCGGCCGGCACTTCCGGGATTGTAGGTGTCGAGGCTCTGGATGCCGCCCTGACCGGACCGGGCATTGCCGTTCGCCTTCAGGGCCGGCAGCACCTCGAAGCGCTCCCGCAGGGCAACCGTGCTGCGGTAGAAGGGCGCGTCCGGGTCGGCCTGCGGGTCCCAGGCGAGCAGCGTGTCCGGCCACCAGATCGGCATCGTCGGCTCGGGCACGAAGTCGTCGGCCCATTTCGCCTTCATCGCCTCGCGCTCCGAGACAAACTCGGACCCGGCCAGCAGCCGCGAGTAGATCTTCACCTCGCCGATCATGCCGTCCATTCCCTGATCGCCATTGGGACTGCCGAACAGGCGCATCGGCCCCGCACCCGTGAAGTCGCCGGCCGGCACGATGGCGGTCACCGGCGTGTCGTTGTAGGAATCCCAGAACTCGGTTTCACCGGTGGCCGCGTCGTAGTTGAGGGCCAGCACCACGGTTCTTCCCGCGGCGAGATTGCTCCCGGTCTCCAGCACCGTCCCGTTGAGCGAAGCCATCATCGTGCCCTGCTCGCAGCGGATCATGAGTTGGTGGTCCGCGCTGGTGGGACTGGTGCCATGGTTGGCCATCACCACGTCGCGAACGCTCCCGCCGAGGAAGCTGTCGCATTGGACGGCGACCAGAATCGCAAAGCCGGAATTGCCGCCCGCGCTTCCGGCGAAGTCGAGCCAGCCGTCCTGGGCTTCCCTGGGTGAAAACAGGTCCATCCGCGCTCGGGCAGTCGAATGGTCGGAGTCCACGCCCGCGAGCCCCTTGTCCGAGAGGTTCTCCGAGGGGAAGGTGACCGGCGCGTCCCCCGGGGTCGGGACCGCGTCGTTGCCGTTCACCGTGAGGTCGGCCCAGGAGGTCACGTTGCCCGACCCGTCGACCGACACGCTGCCCGGCGAGGACGCGTCGAGGTGCACGATCAAGCCCTCGGTCGGAGAAACAAGCTCTGTGGCGCCGAGTTCGAGGCCCGACTCCCCCACTCCCAAGTCGATGAAGTAGCGATCGAACACGCTGCCGTCGAGACCGGCGTCGCCGCTGCCGGTGACCAGGTTGTCGAGATTGAAGCGAAAGAAGACCTCGGTGCGCTCGGGGATGTGGTCGCCCCCGTAGAATCCCTGCAGCAGGGCAAGGGCATCGCCGGAGAGGGTCATCGTCTGGTCCTGCTCGTCGTCGCCATAGTTGACCTGGCCACCCTGGGGTTCGGAAAGGTCGACGGTGCCAACGAAGGTGGTGTCGGGATTGGGGTCGTCGGGGCCGTGGTAGAAAAAGTCCGTTCCCGAAGAATCCGGATCCGCGGTGTCGAGGAGATAGACGTCCAGCGCGGGGTCGGCGCCGCTGTGGTTCTGGTAGGCGGTGATCTCGAAGTTGAAATCGGCCGACCCGAGCGTGGTCCCGGCCGGTAGGTTCGGCAGGGTGAAGCCGAGGACAACCTGCCGGTCGGTCCGGCTGCCGCTGGCACCCCCGATGCCCACCGTCGAGGAACTCGCATCCGGATAGTAGCCGACCGGATCTGCCGAGGCCTGGGCGCGGCCCACGATGCTGTCCTTTGAGGACGGGTCCGGGGTGGGCAGCACGACCCCGGCGTGCAGGGACACGTCATCGACGAACACCTGCTGGATATCCGGGTTGTAGCTCCGGAAGCCGACTCGGTAGGAGGAAGTGGGAGTGTTCGAGGCGTCGCGGGTGCCGGCGAACGCCAGCGGACCGCCGACGGGCTGGATCCACACGCCCGCCTGTTCCGAGGCGATCGATTCGCCCGCGACGATCACCGTCGCCGCCGTGTCATTGAAGACGACATGGACCCGGCAGGGCGTGTCGAGGCTGTAGCTGTTGGCGGCCGTGGTGGTGAGTCCGGCGATCAAGCCGTCGTCGAGATTCACGAGAAGGCGGCCGGTCGTGGAAATGAGGTCGCCATCCGCCTGCGTGTAGCCGAAGACGAGCCGCCCGTCCGCGGCGCCGGAAGGTTCGCGGAAGGTGAAGGCATAGGTGGTGACGGCCCCCGCGGCGGCGGCGATGTTGGGAGAGAGCGCCTTCAGGCTGACGGCGTCGCTCGCATCGTTCCAGTCGAGGAATTGGTTCGGTGAACCGAAGGGCGCGGCGGTGTTCTCGTCGCGGACCGGCAGGCCGGCGGTGACCGCATCCCACGGACCCGAAGTGCCGAGGTCGGCGCCGGCATCATGGCCTTCGAAGTCGTCGCCGAACCACTGGCCGTGGGCGAAGGGCATGAAGGCAAGCAAGAAGACGAGCATCCGGCGGCCCACACGCGCCGGGAGCATCAGGAATGGGTTGTTCATGGATTGGTTTGATGAGCTGAGCGCACACCGATGCACGCAACGCCCGGCAAGCGGCCTACTTCACCCGCAGGCGGTAGAAGCTCCGGGGCTCGCCGTTTGCAGGAGTCACCAGAACCTTCTCAAAGCCGTCGCCTTTGACATTGTAGAGGACGGTATCCCACTCGGAATCGGCAAGGTCGGGCGAGCGTTCCAGCTCGTAGCGCCAACCTTCGTCATCCCGGAAAAGCATGGAAACCTCGTTCGCCGTGACCTCCTCGATCCTGAACAACGGCGCAGGTGGCGGCACCTCGCCGGCCAGCTGATAGGTGGCGGTGACGGTGGCATCCGATGCCGGCATCCGCATCGTGGTGAAGCCGGCCTGGACGTCGACAAGCGTCTGCGTGTCACCGGTCCAGCCGGCGAAGACCTGTCCGGGCGGGGCGGGATCCGCGGCGATCTCCATGATGCCTCCCGCCTGCGCCGTTCCGTCCCCCGCCCCGCTGTTCACGGTCAGGGTGTGGGCCGGTTCGCCGGAGTCGCGGTAGGTTGCGATGAGATACAGGTCCCTTTCCGGCATGGTGACCGTGGTGCTGGCGCTGTTGGCGTCGGCAATGGCATCCCCCCCGCCGAGCCAGCGATCGAACACCTTGCCCGCAGGAGGCAATGAAGCGGTCACCGAGCGGACGCTGCCGGGAAACACGGGCTCCGCCGAGCCACTGCCGCTGTAGACCGAAATTCTGAACGACAGGTCGCTGCGGAAAGCCGCCGCCGGCAACCCGGCGGCATTGTAGAGCCGGTTGGTTCCATTCGACGCGGCCGAGTAGCAGTACCGCACATACCTGGGCGCCGGGACCGATGGCGCCGAGACCAGCACCGTGTCGGCGTCGATGACGGCTTGGGCCGGAACAAACGACCGGTCCGAGCCGGCGACCTCGAAGCATTCCAAGGGCCCGCCCACCACCTCTTCCACGGGATCGGTTCCATTCTTGATCCCGATCATCAGCCCGCCCTCGGCGTAATCGAAGATCACGCGAATCTGCGAGCCCTCCACGCGGGTCTCGAAGGGAACCGGACCGCTGTAAACGACGTTGGCTCCGTAAATGCCGGCCAGCGCCCATTGCGCCAGGCGGAAGCCGGGATCCAGCTTGTTGGTCGGATGAATGTTGTCGTCCTCGCCGACATCGATCAGCACCGCCATGCCGCTGTTCTCCTCCGTCAGGGCCCGCAACTGCCCGTCGCGGATGAGAGGATATCCCGTTTCAGGATAATTGATGTCGGTGTCCCGGAAAAAATGGGGCAACTGACAATAGTAGAACGGCAGGTCCCCATAGCCCCAGGCCGCACGCCAGCCACGCATGAGGGCACGCATCTTTTCCTCATACTGAATGGGGCCGTGGCGGTCGGACTCCCCCTGATACCAGAGAAATCCGCAGATGCCGAAGGGAAGCAGCGGGGAAATCTGCGCGTTGAAAACCTGGGCGAACTCGTTGACACCTCCCTGTTCGGCATTGGCGAGATAGCCCGCCAGTTCCGGCACCGCTGCCACCCCCTCGGAGTTCAGGAACTTGCGAATTCCCTGTCCGCCGTGGCTCGAATTCAGCAGACCGACCGGCACGCCGGTGCGGGCATGGATTTCCCGGGCGAACAGGTAGCCGACACCGGTGAAATCGGGGATGTCGGCGGGGTTGGTCGTGGCCCAGGCGTGTTCGATGACCGGCTCGTCCAGCGGCGTCGGCGACATGGTGCGCTCGATAGCGATATGCCGGATGTGCGGGTTGTTGTCGTCGGCATACTCATCGGCAAACCCAGCCACCAGATCCATCTCCCATTCCATGTTGGACTGGCCGGAACAGAGATAGACATCGCCGAAGATCACATCGGAAACGGTCTGGACGACCTCCCCGGAGGCCATGAGCTTCAGCTCGTGGGAGAGCCCGCCATCGTGCGCCTGCGGCGCAAGATGAACCGTCCATCTGCCATTCGCATCGGCCACCGCCGAACCGGCGGGCGCATCGTCGAGCAACACCTCCACCGAAGTCCCCGGCGCGGCGAATCCCCAGACGGGCACGGCCAGATCGCGCTGCAATACCATGTGGTCCTGGAACAGGTTGTGGAATCGGGCGGCTTCCTCGAGCGCAGTCACCACCAGGTCGTCGATCGCGAATTCCAGCCCGTAGGCCGTCGACAAGGAGGCAAACGAAAACCGGCCGATGTTGTTGCTTGAGTTGAAGACCGTTCCGGCGGCGGTCGTTCGGTCTTCCATCGCGGTCTCGAGCTTGAGCGCGCCATTCAGCCAGTAGGCCACCGAATTGGCACCCAGGGATCTCGTGCTGGAATCCGGGGCGGCATAGCTGATCGACCTGGAGTCGTCGTCATTGACGAAAATGCTCAGCGTGTTGCTCGAAGCCAGCAACGGGTTGTTGGTGCTGTCGGGGCCGGTGGATGAAATGAAATCGATGGTCCCATCGGCATAAAGTCGGCAGTCCAGAAAGCGCTTCGTCGAGCTGGATTGGCTCACCCCGAATTCTCCGACGGAGGCACTGACGTAGAATCCACTGCTGGAAGTGCTCAGGGGGGCGAAGGAGAAGTCGATCCGCACCGCGGAGAGTTGTTCCGCGGCGCTGCCGACGAGGTCGTAGCCGAGACGGACACCGGCGCCGGAGACCGTGCTGTTGTCCCACAGGCGGACCCCATTCCCGCTCCCGGCAGCGTTCGATCCGGAATCAATGATGAGCGTGGAAATGAAATCCGTCGGCGTGCCCGGCAGCACCACCGTCGCGCCGCTCGGCAGCTCTCCGACGGTCTGCCCCGTCTCATAGTCCTCGGAGACCAGCACCTCCGACCGCCCCGGCAATGCAAGGAATGCCGCCAGCAACAACAGCCATGCGGCTTGTGACCGGAGTGGCATGGGACGTTTCGGAATTCGGATGGGTTTCATGAGAGTCGGTTCTGCTGCGGAAGCCGTCACGGAAACCCGTCAGCGGCGCGATCCTGACACCGGGCCGAGACCATGCTCGAATCGAAGGCGGTGAGTGACTGAATCCGATTCTATGACAGAGGCTCGGCTTGGATGTTTACTTGAGCCTCAAGACCGGAACGGACCCGAAACCCTGGTGGGGCTGTCGCCCGGATCAAGACGCCCGGCGACGGTGAAGCAAGAGGAGTCCGCCCGTCGCACCAAGGAGAATAAAAGCGCTGGACGGTTCCGGAATTGCCGCGGCACCCGTGAAAGCGGTTACATTATCCACATACACCTGCTGCGTCTGGGTGCTGAAGGATCGAAAGACCACGCGATAGGAAGCCGTTTGTGATCCGGTCGCGTTGACCGAGCCTGCGTAGGTCGCGTTTCCACCCCCAAAATCCTCAATCCACACATCCGCAGTGCCGGCGGCCACGGTGCCTCCGGCGTAGTTCACCGCCGCGCCGGTGTCGTTGAAGATCAGATACATCGTGTAGCTCGTATTCAGGGAATATGTGTTAGATACGGTCGTTGTGAGCCCGGTAATCCTCCCGTCGTCTAAGTTCACTCTCACCCGGTCGGGAAGTGTTCCGCCACTCTCGGCGTAACCGACTGTGAGAACGTCACTGCCACCGGTCGAGGTTTCGTGAAAATCGAACTGGAAGGTGCTCACCGCACCACTCAGCTCCGTGTAGGTGTTCGACCGGAGTGTGCCCCAGGTGTTGCTACTGTCATTGATATCGGCATAGGTGTTGCTGGCACCAAATGGACTTCCCGAATTGCTGGCAACCTGCTGGTCCGCTGATGAAGACCCCGCTCGATCACCACCGGGACCCAAGCCATCAGTGATGATTGCGCCCACTGTCTTGTCGGAAAAGTCGTCGGTGAACAGGGTCGCGCCGCGGACTGCGGTTGCGGTGGAACACGCCGCCAGCAATGTGGCGATCAAGGGTCGTTGGATGGTCATGCTCATGATCAATCTCCTTCCGGGGAAAACGTTCCGAAGGTGCCGGCCGGCGAACTTATCGTCAATGGGATCCGAAATACCACCTGTCACCAATCTTAGAACAGCTCACGACGCCTGACCCGGGCGCGTCCCTCACTCGGGCTTGACCGCCGGGATGAACTCGTCGACGGCCCGGTAGTCCACGCGGCCGGTGCGCGGGTTGTTGAAGAAAAAGACGTACGAGCGGACCTCGGAATCGACAGGCCAGCGGGTCATGCTGAGGGCGCGGGTGCCGGCATCCTCCTCGACGCCGAAGCCGACCTGATGGAAGCCCTCGTCCGCCCTGCCGGAAGGCCGGACCACGCGGCCGGCGCCGGGTTTGAGACGGAAGCGGGTGGTGCCGACGTAGCCGACGACGCTCTTGCCCGTGCGGTTGAAGAGGTAGTTGTCGCCGGGGCGGAATCCGGGCTGGTCGGCGCGCAGGACGATGCCGTGCAGGGTGCCGTCCGGCTTTGACAGCAGCAGCAGGATGAAGCGGTCGCCTTCCTCGGGAAGCGCGATCCTGCCAACCAACCGGCGATCCGTCGAGGTGCGCAGTTCGAAGGCCCGAGCCGGTGGCTCGATTTCATCGGAGAGATACTTGGTCGGTGGCTTGAAGGGCTCGCTGGCCTTGTCGTCGGCGAGCATCACCAGCTCCTCGACCCCCGCCGGCAGGCTCTCGGAAAGGACGCGCACCGTCGGCCCGGCATGAGCAAGCTGAAGCAGCGCAAGGAGCGGGACGGCGAGGCGGATCAGGCGAAAAATCATACCTCGTTCGGGTGGAGCCAGCGGAAGGACACCAGCTCGAAACGACGTCCGAAGCGGCGGTTGACGTCCGACACCAGATCGGCGGCGGCGGTGTTCGGCTCGTCCTGGGGGCTGACGAACGCGGCCTGCCTCTCGACCACGGCCTCGCACCAGGCGCGGGCGACGACCTTGCCGCCGCTGACCGATTCGCCGTAGGCGCGAATGACGAACGAGTCCGAGCGCGCCGAGAGCATGGGGGCGATGGGCGTGAGGATGTCGGCTTGGCGGACGATGCCCGGCGCCCCGTAGGCAGCGGCCCCCGCCTCGGCCTCGGGGAAGGGATAGCGGTTGGCGTCGGCATCGGGGACGGCGCGGGGCCCCTCGACGTAGGCGCTGTTGATCCCGGCCTGCTCGGAGTCGAGGGCGCTCTGGACGGCCCCGGCGGCCGCCAGGTCGCGCTCGCTGCCGGGGCGGCGATTGATGAAATCGGCGAGCGAGAGGAAGGGGCCGCGCTTGCGGATCTCGCGGACGAGCGCCCTGGCCAGCGCGTCGATCTCGTCATCGTCGAGCGTGCGGCGACCGATCCACTGGGCGGGATCCTTGACATCGACATTGCCGTCGCCGCTCGCGATCAGGTCTTCGGAAGTGACCAGGTTGGCGACGGGGGTGATGGATTCTTCGCTGGAAGTCACGTCTTCGGCCCCGCTCTGGTCGCGCGTGACGACCGGATGTTCACGCAGGGCGGCGAACATGGCCTTCCACGCCTCGACCGAGGTCGAGTTGACGTTGAAAAGCCCGTCGACCCGCAGGGCGGCGGCCGTGAGGAGGTGGGCGTCGGCAGCGGGCTGGTCGCCGTCGAACCACTCGTCGATGAGGCCGTCGGGCTGCCCGGAATCGGACGTCAGGCGGTAGCGTGCGACCGAGAGGGGCCGGTCGCCGCTGAGGAAGTCGAGGGCGACCTGGCTCTGGGTGCGCCGGCCTTGCGGGTCCGGGGCGATGCCGGAAAGAAACCAGTCGTCCCACAGCGCCCGGTTGGCGAGGTAGGAATGGTCGGCGAGGGTGCGGCGACCGTCGAGGGTGCCGTCGGTCTGTTCCGGCGGCAGCACCGAGGGGGCCAAGGAGTTGCCGATGGGGTGGCAGATCTGGGGAAGCATCGGACGCCGGGGTCGGACCACGGTGGACCCGGAGGACGTCGAACCGGCATCGAAGCCGTTGGCGAAGGCGTGCTGAAAGGCCGCCAGCGAGAACACCGGCTGGCGGGGCACGAAGTGCGTGACGAGAAAGTTGGTGCCAAATTCGGCGTTCATCCCACCGCCGAAGAAACCGTTGCCGTCGGGACTGACCTCGAGGTTCCGGTTTTTCCAGCCATCGAGGGGCTCGACCTGGATCTCGAAGGGCAGCAGATCGAGTTCCTCCTCCGAGAGGGTGCCGAAGTCGTGCTCGGTTGACTTGGGGTTGTGCCGGGCGAGCCAGCGCCCGCCACGGTCGGAGCCGAACTCGGTCTTGGCGTTGTGCGCGTGGAGCATGAACGGCTCCTTGCGGCCGTCGAGCCGGGCAAAGGTGAGCGGTCGGGTGTCCGCCGAGTTGAACTTGTCGAACACCTGCGGGGCCTGGGTGGCCACGAGGCGATAGGCATCCGGCTTCGGCGAGCTCGAGCTGTAGGGATCGCCGTAGATGCCGTCGATCGTCGAGCTGCCGATCCTCAGGGATTGCCCGCGGGACGACCGGTCCTCCTTGTAATAGAGCCCGTAGTCGGTAAGTGAAAAGTGCCGGGAGCCTCGCGAAACCTCGTCGTTGGGCCGGATCCGGTAGCGGATGATATCATTCGGGTCGCCCTCGATGTAGCCGCCGGATGGATCGCGGAGATCGACGGCGACGCCCCCGCCGAGGTTCCAGCCGGCCTTGCCGTCGACGTAGTTGAGCCCCGGATTGTACCTCCTGATGGTGGTGTTGGCCGCCTGCGAATAGACCAGCACCTCGCCGGGCTTGAGCACGATGGGCTGCACCTTGCCGGCGATGAGGGTGAGAAAGTGCCAACTGCTGGCGGCGAGGGCCCGACGCAGGCTGGTCGTGACCGTGCGTCCGCCGACCGTGAGGGTCAGGTCGTAGGGGAGCTGCCAGAACTTGACCGAGTTGTAGGCGGGCTGCAGCGAAACCGGGACGTCGAGCGGATTCCAGTAGGTGATGATCGGATCGCAAACCACCGCGAGCCGCTTTTTGGGACCGTTCGAAGTGTTCACCGTCCGGGCATGAAACGAGAGCACGGACTTGTAGCTGATGAGGGTCGGTTGCTTGTAGAGAATGGCGTGATCCTGGGACACCGCCGCCAAGCTGCCATCGATCTCGAAAAACGGCGTATCGGTCGAGCTGCTGCCGCCGGTGGTGAAGGCGAGTCTGCGACCGGACTGGAGATCCTTGTAGACCTGATAGTAGAGCCAGAGTTCGGCGAAGTTGATGCCGGCGCGTCCGTCGATCTCGTAGAGCGGCTCGATCGGGGCCTCGGAGGGTTCCCTTTCAAGATACATCGAGAGATCCTTCCGGAAGCCGCCGGCCCGCACGTTGGTCAGCATGCCGGAGGAGCTGGCCGCGAGATCGTGGAAGAGCCCACGAGGTAAGGCGGGATCGTCGGCGAGGAAGGCGGACTGGGGCCAGTCCGTGACCAGACGGCGTCGCGCATCATCCGTCTCCAGTTCGGCGAAGGGTTGTCGTCCGCTTCCGTCGGCGGCGAGCTGAACCCCCATCTGGCGGGCGGCCTGGAGGCTTGCGCGGATTTCGGCTGGCGATCGAGCTTCGGACGTCTCGGGAATGTCGAGGACCGCCTTGACGCCCTGGTCGCCGGTCCACCAACCCAGGCGCGCCGCGCCCCGCTCGTCGGCGACCGCGAGGGCGGGAACCGTCACCCGGCCCGATGGCGCATCGCCGAGCGTGCCCCGATCCACGAGGACAACCGGGTCGGCGGTCTCGCCCCCGGCGGTTTCTTGGCGGGCCGCGGATTCGGCCTGCCCGGAGACCAGCCACGACACGAACTCGGGTTGCGGGCGCTGCTCGGTCTCGGCCGGCCAGGCGCGATAGACGCCGGTCCAGTGGCGGTTTTCCTCGGCGGCGGACGATTCCGCGCCATCGCCGCCGGCCTCGGTCCACTGGTCCGCAGTGGTGGTGACCCGCTGGTCCGGCCCGGCGGTCTTCTGCAACTGCCCGATCGCCAGCGCCAGCGCGAGGCGCGCATTGGCCCGCGCCTCGGCCTGCGCGGCTCCCTTGGACGACGCACGCAGGCTCACCGTCGAGAGACTCAGCAGGCCCACTGCCAACAGGGCCAGCAGCACCATCAACGAGACGGTCACCACCAGCGCAAAGCCCGGTGGGCCGGCCCGGCGTATCCGTGTGGGTTTTGAAATCATGGCTTGGCGGAAACCAGGGCGCTCTCCCACTGCGGCAAGGAGGGACGCGTCCTGCTTTTTCGACATTGTGCCGACCGGACAAGCCCGCCCTCAACTTGAATCCCATGAGCGACTGATGTCATTCTTAGGACAGCCACGCTCGCGAAGCCGGCGGCACCGGCACGCAGAAGACGCGCCCTCCCAGGAAGTCCATTCGGAGCTCGGCTGGGGCCAGTGGCGTCCGCTCACCTCCGCGCCAGCTCCAGCCACTTCGTCCCGATGCCGGCCAGGTCCGACTCGGGGGACTCCGCATCGGGCCGGAAACTCGTCCGCTCGATCCTTCGCATGTCACCGGCCAGTTGGGCACGCTGGTCATTGGACAGGCGAACCGACGGATCCCTCGCGATGGCACGCAGCAGGCACAGGATGCTGAACCCGTTCACCTCTTCCGGCATCGCGAGCGAGTGCGGGTGCATCTCGGGCTCTTCCTTGCGCCGGTTCCGGACGACCAGCACGACGACGATCGCCATGAGCAACAAGCCGACCAGACCGATCGCCAGGTATCTCCAGCGACTCACGGGAACCTCCGGCACTTCCTGCGGGTTCAGGGCGACCGGCTCTCCATCCGGAACGGTGACGTAGTCCATGTTGCGTTGGACCTTGCTGACCAACTCAGGCGTGTAGAGTTTCTCGGTCCGGCTGACCGACCCGGGATCGGAAACTTCCAACCGGACAGCTTCCGCGCGGGTTCGCTCGGCTCGATCCAGGAAACCGGAATTGAAGCCGGGAAAGGAAAAGACCGGTTGCTCACGGTCGAGCGATTCGTCCGGACGGTATTCGAGGACCCATCCGCGCCGCGATTCCGCGAAGAACCGGCCGTCCTCCAGCTTGAACTTCTCGACGAGCGCCGGCTCCGCCTCAGTGACGACCGGCGCTGCGAATCCGGGCACGGCGAGATCCAGCATTTCGTCGATCCCGGGGATCAGGCCCCGCGCCACGGCGGAGATACGCAGCTCGACGTGGCCGTTCTCCTCGAGCAGCTTCTGCGGGTTGGCGATCTGGGTGATCCTGAGGCCGGACATCCTGCGGACCGGGGAGGCGCCGGCGTCCGGCTTGCAGTTGATCTTCACCTTCCGCGAGGGCACGGGCAGGACCACCTTGCCGGTGCCGTCGTTGAAGGTCATGTCCATGTAGATCCGTGGGATCCAATCGACCGCCGCATCCATCGGCCGCGCCACGACGTAGGCGAGGGCCTGTTCGCGCCAGCGGCGCTCGCCGAACTCCTGACCGCCCGACGACTTCGCATTCGGGATGTCGCGAACCGCATTCCTCGTCTTCTCGAAGACGATCTGCTCGATGAGAAAGTCCTCCTCCAGGGCGTTGCGGATCCGCCGCTCGAGGTTGTCGCGGTAGTCGATGAGTGCGAAGCCGGTATTGCGCCCGGCGTACTGGCTCTCGGTGGTTTCGTTGACGAGATAGCGGCTGAAGCCGCCGCTGCTGGCCTCGACCTCCTCGGTGAACTGAAGTTTCACCATCATGCCGAAGCTGGCCCGGGGGTCGATGCGCTCCGATCCATCGACTTCCACGGCGAGCCTCAGTTCGGTCAGCACGTCCTCGTAGTCGGCGATGATGCCGCGAACCAACTGCCCCTCCGGCAGCTCCGTCCAACCGGCCTTGTCGATCAACTTCAGCCCCGCCCCGAGATAGCGCTGACGCATGTGGGGCGGCAGTTCGGGTAGGGACTCCTCGAAGTAAGTGCACAGCGCCCCGAGGTGCCAGCGCAGGAGGTCGCTCTTCTTGCGCCGCTCCTCGAGCTTTTCGTAGTCGTCGAGGAGGGATTTCTCCTCCGCGCTCAGGTCCAGCGAACGGAGCATGGCAGGCGTGACCTCGTGGGGGGCTGTGCGCTCGTCGGCGGCCCTTCCCCGCAGCTTCCAGATATCCCGGTCGATCCTTTTCGCCCTGGCATGTTCCTTGAGCACCGCGGCACGCAATTGGTCGGGCGTCAGGTCACTGCCCCGCAGCTCCTCGACGAAGGCCATCGACTCCAGCAGCCGTCGCAGGTCCCGCAGCCGGCTGCTCCACGTGTGACCACGGAGATCGGGCATGACCTCCACCGTTAGACCCGCCAAATCGCTGCTGCCGAGGATCACGTTGAGCCAGGCGACGAAGGGCTCGATGGTCCGATTCGCCGGCTCCTTGCCGGAAAGTGAAAGGAGATAGGTCCACCCGGCTTCCTCGAAACTGTCGAGGGCTGCGTCCCGGGCAGCGCAGAAGGCGGCGCGATCCTCGTTGTTCAAGTAGGCATACTGTGCCTTGTCGTGCAGGAGCGAGCCGCGGAAGGCGTGCAGCTTCCAGTCGTCCGGCCTTTGCTCACAGGCTCTTTCGAGCATCCGGGCCGCCGTTTCGTAGCCTGCCTTCACCGACTCGACGATTTCCTCGGGCCCGCGCCGGGTGAGCTGCTCCTTGTTCGCCTTCTCACTGCGCCAGATATCTCCGAGCCGCGTTTTCATCGCCCGGGTCAGCCCGATGATCTGGCGGGTGGACATTTCATCGACCGGGCCGAACACCGCCCGAATGTCCGCCGGCTGGAAGACCTCGGTGATGGCATGACTCTCAATGAAAGCCTGCACGAAGGCGTCGCTTTGCGCGAGGTTGACGCCGTGGTCTGCCAGCTCGTTCGCAAAGTCGCGGAGGAATGTCAGGTTCGCCTTCTGGGTCGCATGGGTGAGCGGGATGCCGACCTCCTTCCGACCGAACGGGTCGGGGGCGATCTGCGTGAACAGCCCGGGGTTGTATTGACGGGCCCGGAAGCCGAGGTATTCCTCCGCCAGTTCCCCGGCCAATCGCGGGTTGGTCTCCGCGATTCGCAGGATGCGGGCCTGCACCTCGCTGCCGTAGGCCTTGTGCTGTCGCATCGCGAGGCGGGCGAGGGTCGCGTCGATTTGATCCCGCATGTCCGGGCTCACCCATTCGATCCATGACCCGCGCGGAACGGTACGGTTGAGCACGGAAAAGGCGAGCGCCGGGGGACCGGGCGAGTAGCGGTAATTGCTCGGGCGGAACGACCGCTGCTTTGCCTTTTCGGCCTTGTCGCGCTCGACGACCATCGCGTGTTCCGCCTCCCGCAGCCAACCGCCGGCAAGCTGCGTCAGGCCGGTGCCGAGCAGCGGCTCCTCCTCGCCCGACGACCGGATCAGCGCCTCGGCGATCAGCTCTTGCAGACGGAGAAGATCCCCGCGTTTTGCCTCGTCGACCCGATTCCGGCGCAACTCCTCCATCGTGCGGCCCGTGCCCACCCGCTCGACGAGTTGCATGCGTGATTCCGGGCTGCTCTCGAACCGCTCTTCGAGCCACTCGATCGCCTGCGACCGGGGAAGCTGGAGCAGGTGTTGAAACATCTCATCCCGAGTGTCTTGACGATCTCCCGTCTGATCCGCGCGAGCCATGGAACCCGCTCCGAGCATCATGATGCCGAAGACAAGCAGAAGAGCGATCCGGGGACAGGCTGCCACGAAAGCGCGAGGCTGAAGGGATGGTGAATCGTTAGGGATCATGATCATTAGTGTCCTGGTGCCGAGGGTGACTTCATGAAGGCTTCCTTGCCGCTCGCGCCCGGCCGCCTCATTCGGGTCGGCCCGGGAGGATCGGGCAGTGGGTCGCTCTCCATCCGGGCCAGATCCATCCGCACGAGACGGACGGACTCCTCAAGGTTCTGCTTGAGGATGCGGGCCGTGGCGGTGTCGGCCTCGTCGTACTTGTCGGTCAGCAGACAGTACTGCTGCCGCGCATCGTCCGCGGCCGGCACCCATTCTTCCCGGGTATATCCCCGCATTCGCATCTCGGTTGCCGCTTGATAGGCGCCGGAGGCGGCGGCGGCGCGGAAGTTGTCTTCGAATCCCTCGGGCCACTCGCCGGATTGGATGGCCTCCATGAGTCCCTCCAGTTCGTGCAGTCCTTCCTCGATGAATCCCTGCCGGATCACCACCAGCGCCTTCTCCAGCGCGATCTGTTGGCGGGGGATGACGCTTTCTTCCGACTTCGGCAGCAATCCGAGCGCCTCCTCGTACTTGGATCTCGCCTCGGCAAGCAGCCGCTCACGCTCACCACCTTCGCCAACCTCCGCAGCCGCCTGCACGGCCTCGCGTGCCGCGTCCCACTGTCTGGATACCACATCGTTCCGGCGGGCGACCGCGCCCTCCGGGCTGAACCAGTGATAGGCCAGCCCGATCGGAATCATCAGCCAGATCATCGTGATCCATCCTCTCATGCGATCTTCTCCCTTCCCTTGATGTAGTTTGCGGATTCGCCGAAGAACTCAAGAGCCAGCGGAATCGCCGCCAGAACCGCGGCGCCGATCACCACCGCGAGGATGGCAAGCTCCCTTCGGGTCCAGACAAGCACACGGCCGAGAGGCTGCGGTTTGGTCAGGTCCCCAAGAAGCTGGTCGGACACCCAGGTAAGGTTCCCGTCATGATAACTTCCGCCCAGTCGCCGGGACAACTTGGTCAGCTCGCCGCGGTCCTGTCGCGACAGGTGTTCGTGGATCTCGGTCGGCTGCCGCGGGTCCCCCACTCCGACCACTACCACCCGGCCGATGGCCTCGGGCAGCACGGGGATGGCGGTTTCCTCGACCGTATCGCCATCCGAGATGAGCACCATGGTGGCACTGCCCGTCCTCCAATCCCGGGCCACATCACAGGCGAGCGCCACTCCGCGGATCATGTCGGTTGCCCCCGGCTCGAAGGCGTTCGAGAGCGGGCGGTCCATCATCTCCAGCACGAGGGACGGATCGGGGCAGTCCACGACCACTGGTCTCGCTTCGGTGTAAAAGGCGAGCAGCGAGAAATGGAGCTGGTCGTGGGCCATGCGGTTGATCAGGTCGGCCGCGATGGCCTTCGCCCGGCTGGCGCGGGAGATACGCCCCCCTCCCGCCCCCTTATCCTCCCCGGCATCCGCGATGCCTTCCATGCTCGGTGAAACGTCCAACACGAAGATCACGTGACGGAGCTTCTCTTCGGGAAAGTCCCGCTCGCCTCCCGCAATCGGTTTGATCAGCAGGAGCGTCGTGCACCCCCACACGAACACCCCCACCGCAAGGGCCCGCAGGTAGGGCACGTGCTTCACCCATGGCCGGGGGGCCTCCGCCGGGCCGAAGGCCAGGGCCGCCACCACCCGACAACGCCGGGCATGCAAGGCCTCGGCTACGAGCACGAGGACCATGGCCAGCAGGGCAATGACGGGGGCGATCACCATGGCGTGTAGCGGAAGCCGAAGAGAGTCATGACGAACAGGGAGGCGAGAAAAAGACCGATGCGTGCGAAAGGTCCGTAGTTGTCGATGGAGACCGGCACGGTGGCGATCATCTCGACGGGCTGCATTTCGTCGATGCGCCGGAACACCTTGCCGAGTTCCTGCTCGTCGAAGGCGGGCAGCACCGCGCCGCCGGTCTGGTGGGCGATGTATTCCACCTCCGGGTTGACCCCTTCCTCGCACAGCGAAATCACGAATACCCGGACGCCGTGACGGCGCAAGGCCCCCACCACCTCGTCCTCCGCGCCTCCCTCCAGATCCTGCGGCTGACCGTCGGTGACCAGGATGATCATGCGGCTCGCAGCTTCCGGGTTCGTCCGGGTCGCCTCGATCCGCTCGTCGCGGCGCTCGAATTCTTCGATGCAGGCCAGCAACGCCTTGCCGGCATGGGTCCCGCGCTTGTTCGTCGGCAGGTGGAGCGGATGGATGAAGGTATCGGCGTTGGCGATCGCAGGCGTGAAACGCGTCAACGGAACCCAGTGCATGCAATCCTCGGCGAACACGGTCAGGCCGAAGGCATCGCGCTTGTCTTCGCGGAACTCCATGAAGTTGCGAATGGCCCGCATCGCGGCCTCGTAACGGGTGATCCCCATCCCGCCGTAGTTCATGCCTTGACCAGTGGCCATGCTGCCGGAGATATCGAGACAAAACTGGATGTTGGTCAGGCGGCGCTGGTTTTCCGGCGTACCCTTCCGCCGGGGACCGGCCGCCACCAGGATGGCCACGGCCAGGAGCAGAGGCGTGAGCAGGGAGCAGGTGTTGATGAAGCGGGCATACCCCGTGCCGACCGCCTGGGTCCCATGATCGAAGGGCATGACCACGGGATGGCCGCGACGCTTCCATTCCCAGAAACCCATCATCACCGGCAGGCACAGCAGCAGGATCACCCACGGCGAGGCGAACGACAGCTCGCCGAAGTCCAGGCCGATCTTCTTGAGAAACGCTTCCATGCCCGGGTGATCAGTGGTTCTCAGCCTCCGCAGTCGCGCGACCTTCGACTTGCAAGGCCGCGATCTCCCGGTAGGGCTCCATCAGGGCCGGCACCTCGATCGCCGGCGACTGCGAGGGGTGGTGAAACCACTCGGTCAGATGCTTCATCAGTTCGCCGGCCACCTCGTGCTCGCGGAGGCGATCCATGACCCTCGCCATCGAAGCGTCGCCCAGGCCGAGCTTCTCCCTCCAGAAGGCGATGAACAGGCGCTCCAGCCGGGCTTGGCCATTCCGGTCGAGGGATCCTTCGGCAGCGCGCAACACCAGCGGCTGCAGAAGGTCGGCGACGGTGGGCTGCGATGCCTCGACGACGACCGCGGGTTTCGGGACCCGTCTTCTTCCTAACAAGATCAGCAAGGCCAGTCCGACCAGCCAGCCGATGGCAAGCAGCACCATCATTCGAGTGTAGCCGCCGATCCTCACTTCCTCGCCGATCCTCACCGACTGGACGCCGATGATCCCGTCGCCCGGCAGGAGCGAATCGACCTCGACCACCAGCGCCGGAAGATCATCCGTGGGGGATCCGTCCCGGCACTCCAGCAGCGCCGCCAGGTTGTGCCTTCCCGGCTCGAGCACGGTGTAGGCCAGCCGATACCGGTAGCCGCCATCGGCAGGCGTGGCGTCCTCGATGCGCAGTTCCACCGGCGCACGCGAGGAGTAGCCGACGACTTCGAGAAGCGATCCGTCGAGCTCGACCTCCCACGTCGCCTCCAGCCCGATCGCCCGGCTAGGCGCCCTCCGCTCATCGACCGTAGCCTCCCCGGCATGACAGAGAGTCGCTATCAGAAGCAGCGCCGACACGGTGCAGGCCCCGAGATCACCTCTCACCTCGCCCCCCTTCCGAGCCTGTTCCTCCGCGCGAGAAAATGGACCAACTTGGGCACGAAGGAGGTTTCGGTTTTCAACAGAACATGATCCACCGCCGCCCGGTGCAGTTCGTGGGCCATGCGGTCGTGATCGTCGAACCAGGTGTGGGAGCCATGCGCCACGAAGGCTTCACCCGTTTCCGCCTCGCGGGCGCGGAAGAATCCCCCGCCCCGCACGCCCCTTTCGGCGGGATCCTGCAGTTGCAGCGCCGCCACATCGTGCTCCTGGGCGGCCAGCTTGAGGGCGGCGACCGCCTCGGGATCGTGCAGGTCACTGAGCGCCAGGATCAGGCAGCGCGACTTGAGCGAGGCGGTCAATTCCCGCAAGGCCACGCCGAGCGAGGTCCGTTCATGGAAGTCGAAGTGCCGCAGATGATACGACCACTGCATCACCAGCCCACTCGACAAGGTCGGCTTGATGTGCAGGTCCCGCTCCCCGCAGGCGAGCACGCCCACCGGGCTCATGCGATCCAGCGCCACCAGGGCCAGCGCGGTCGCGATCTGCACCGCCCAGGCGTACTTGCTGACCGGCATCGAGCTCACGCACATGGAGGCCGAAGTATCGACCAACAGATAAACCGGGGTCATCTTGGTCGCCTCATACTCCTTCACGTGGGGCTTGCCGGTGCGCCCGGAAACCCGCCAGTCGATCTGCTTGACCGGATCCCCCGGGACGTAGGGACGGCTCTGCACGTAGTCCATTCCCGAACCGAGAAACCGCGAGCGGTCCGAACCGTAGCCCAAAGACGTCGCCAGCCGCCGCACCGCGATGGTGAACTGCCGCTGGTTGAGGCGGTCGTGGGCGTTGGCAAGCCGGTAACGCATCGCCATCAGCCCAGCTCGGCCAGAATCTCCTCGAGCACCCGGCCGGCCTCGTGCCCCTCGGCAAGCGCTTCGTAAGTCAAACGAATGCGGTGGAGGATCACATCCCCGGCCAGGGCGAAAATGTCATCCGGCACCACGTAGTCACGGTCGTGAATGAAGGCCCGGGCCCGCGCCGCCGTCACCATCGCCAGTCCCGCACGCGGCGAGCACCCGAGTTCGATCCATTCATGAGAACGCGTCCGCCCGATGAGCTCCACCACGTGCCTGGTGATCACCTCGCTGACATGGACCTGCTGGACGAATCCCATCACCTCCACCAGGTCCGCAAGCCTCGCCACCGGCTCCCGGCCCTCAAGACGGTCGAAGGCGGACTCGGGAACGGCTCCCTCGCCCTGCCGCTTGAGCTTCATGCCGAGCTGCCGGCGGATGATGTCCTCCTCGTCCGCGGCCGGAGGATAGTCGAGGCGGTGGCACATCATGAAGCGGTCGAGCTGCGCCTCGGGCAACTCGAAGGTCCCCGACTGCTCGACCGGGTTCTGCGTCGCGATCACCAGGAACGGCGCCGGCAGCGGATGCGTCACGCCCCCGATCGTGACCTTGCGTTCCTGCATCGCCTCGAGCAACGCACCCTGCACCTTCGGCGCGGCCCGGTTGATCTCATCGGCCAGCAGCAGGTTGGTGAAGACCGGACCCTTGACCGTGCGGAACTCGCTCGTCTTCTGGTCGAGGATCTCCGAGCCGATGATGTCGCTCGGCAGCATGTCGATCGTGAACTGCACCCGTCCGAACTTGAGATCGATCGCCGACGCCATCGTGTTCACCAGCAGCGTCTTGGCGAGGCCCGGCATGCCCTGCAGCAGCAGGTGTCCGCCGGTGAAGAGGGCGATCAACGTGCGCTCCACCGTTTCCTCCTGCCCCACCACCGTTTCCCCGACCCGCTCGCGGATCCTCGGGACCAGATTGGTGATTCGATCCGGTCTTACGGCTTCACCTGTGTTTGCTGTAACCATCGTTGTCAGTTCGGATTTCAAGAGCTCAGGGGGCGGAAATGGTGAGGCCGCGAAGTGCCGGGCGGCCCTGCCGTTCGTCCCAGTGGAACACGCACACCTCCTTGCGGGTCGGACGCAGGCGCCACGTGGTGCGAGCCAGCACCTGCCAGCGTTCCTTGGTCCCAGCCGGTCGGAATGTGATCATCACCGGCGAGTTGCGCGGCTCGTCGAGATCCTCGGGGTCGTGAAGGTTAACGGCTCCCTTCCTGATCCCGAAGCGTTTGCCGTCGAAGCTGACCGCGAACTCGAAAGGCGTTAGGTTGATAAACAGGAAATCGCCGGGCCTGAACCGCTCTTCGTCGATCACCTGCATGCTGAAGGGATACGAAGCCTCTTCCCGATCGAGCTTCGGCACCAGGATCGCCAGCAGGCGGCGGGCGTCGGCGGGTTTCCCGCCCAGGGCCATCGTGACAAAGGCGTCCGCGGGATCGGCCGGCTGGTGCCCGAGCCGGATGACCGCGCCCTTCGGCAAGGGCCGATAGTCGCCGGGCGCCCGCCTCAGCAGCGGAACCTCGACGCTTTCCCCGGACTCGGGATCGAGCAACAGGTCGAGCGAGGGTGGACTTCCGGCGGGCAGGTCGGTGCAGACGAAGCGAATTCCGCTGGCCGGCGATTCTCCGGCCTCCTGCGCGACCAACGCAGCGGAGCCTGTTAGGATAACTGCGGCGAGCGCCGTCTTGAGTGGAACCCGGAACATCATCGGCATCATATTTCCTCGGGGCTCAGCCAGCGGAAGCCGACAATTTCGAAACGCCGACCGAAACGCAGGTTGGTGGCTGCAAGCGTGCCGCCCGCATTCGTTTCATCTCCATTCTCGTCACGGACCACGGATGGGACGTCACGCTCGTCCGCCGGATCGACATAGGCGGGCCCGCGCTGCACGATCGCCTCGCACCAGGCGCGGGCCAGCACCTTGCCCGAGCGGTCACGGCTCTCGCCATAGCCACGGATGCGAAAGGTGTCGTCGCGCACGGTGAGCGAGTTGCCCAGCGCCTGCAGCAGGTCGGACTGGACAACATAGCCGGGAATGCCCGTGAAGCGGGAGCCGGTTGCTGCCTCGGGAAAGGCGTATCCCAGCCCCGAGACATCGGAATCCCGGATCATGTCCTCCCGGCTCTTGAAGGCGTGGTTGATCGACCCCGGCTCGGGAGAATCGTCGTCGTAGTCGATCGCCGCCTGCAAGGCCCCACGCACACCGAGTTCGTCGTCGCTCAGCCGCCGGTTGACGAAATCCGACATGTTGAGGAAGGGACCGCGCAGCTTCACCTGGCGCACGCATTCCTCGGCGAGACGCGCGAGCTGGTCGCGATCGAGATAGCGGACGCCGGACCACCGGCTGAGGCCGGTTGTACCGTCGAAAGCGCCGTTGCGAGGGTCTTTGCACTCCTGCCGTGTCGTCGGCAGATGGAACCGGCTCAACACCGCCTCGTCCTCGTCCGGAGTGATCGTGCCGATCGATCCATCCTCTTCCTGATAGACAAATGGCCGGCCGAGCAGGCCGAAGAAGAGCGCTTTCCAGGCATCCACGGAGGTCGAGTTCACATTGAAGCCGCCATTGATCATCAGGTAGCCCGCCAGCCGGTCCCAGCCGCCGTCCCCGAGCACTTCCTCGATGACCACGTCGGGGTCCTCGCCACCCAGCCACGGCTCGAGCCTCACATCGTCGAGCGGATCGCCCTGCTTGAAGAACGCTTCAAGCCGCTCCTCGGGCGGACGCGAACCATCGACCGGCGTCGCCACCGAGGACAGGAAATGGCCGTCCCACAGCGCGTCGTTGGCCAGCAGCAGATGATCCCAGTAGTCGGAAAACGCCTCGGAGTAGTTCCGGTTGTCGACCCGCGAGACGTCGTGATAGGTGTAGATGTCATCCGGCTCGAGCATCGGATGGGCGAAGGAGTTGCCGATCCCCACCCCGGGCACGCCGCTGTGGTAGGACAGGCGCTTCACCATCCACGTCAGGTCGCTGCGCACCGGAGACTCGCGGGAGAGCGGCGACTCGTCCCACCATCCCGGCAGCAGCCGACATCCGGCAAAGCCGGCAAGACTGGTGATCGGCCGGGTCGGGATTTCCATCACGGGCGCGAAGGAGATCTGCTCGGCACCGGCAACCCCCGAACCGAGAATGGCGTTCACGCCGCTGTGGGGGGTGACCGCCGACAGGTCCACGCCTCCGTCCAGCTCGGTGAAGTGGAGGAAGTACGGACACTGCGCGCGGTTGCGGTCGGTCGGGTTGAGCAATTGCGTGCCGAAGAAGGCAGGGCTGGCGTTGAGCCAGTTCTTGCAGCGCCAGTCGCCCACCCACCCGACATGGCCGGGATAGGACGGCTGGGCGGCGGTCTTGGCCGTGATGCCCACCGACGCGATCGCATACGGCTCGCTGTCGCCATACTGGAAGGGAGCGGCATTCTGGGGATCATCGGCGATGATTTCCTGGTTGGCCTGATCAGGCAGGAACCAGTCGATGCCGAACCAAGACGGCATATGGGCGTCGGCATCCGTCACCTCCCCCGAGCCCTCGACCACCTGGAGTAGACCTCTCGTTCCCTTCACCGTCGTGTAACGCACTGCAAAGGAGCCGGAGTTCGAGCCAGCATGATTGGCATTGTGGCTGACGGCGTTGGAGAAACGCAGCGAGATTCCGACGCGGGGCCGGCCGGTGAGGTTTTCCATGCCCGGAACCTTGAGCCGGCGCTTGTCGAAGTTCTGCGGCTGATAACCGAGCTGGAACTTCGCATTCTTGTACTTCTCCGCACTGTCCTCCGAATGGGAGAAGAACAGCATCTCGCCGGGCTCAAAGATGATCGGCGGCCCGGTGGAAGTGCCGTTCGATGTGAAGTGGGTCTGAAGATCGCCGCCAAGCCTGTTTTCGTTGCTGTTTGGAGACCGATAGTCGAACTCGACCCAGTTACTCATCGGCTGCCCGTTGAGCCACACACGATATTCCATCTCCAGGTTCTTGTAAAAGAGCGTGGTCTGCCCGAGAAAGTCGTTCGGCAACCTGAGCCGGATGTTGTACGGGTTCCACAGTACCGTCACCGGCGAGAAGGTGATGTAATACTCGAATCGCTCGGGCGAACTCGACACTCTCTCGGTCTGCAGGCCGATGTTCGCATAGTGCTTGAGAATCACCGGCATCCGCGCATAGGCGGCGTCGTTGTAGCTCCCCACTGCGTGCCTCTTGTTCTTGTTCAGGAACATCGAAACGAAGGCCGCGGATCCGTCATACTGCACCGAGGGTTCGAAGATTCCCGCCAGCGTCGGGTTCGGGATCGGGTTCGGCTGCGGACGGTACATCCGGTAGAAGGCATGCATCCGCCCCCAGGAAAACAGGGTGCGCTGCGGCAGCTTCGGCGAGTAGCCGGCGAGATCGCGGCTCGTCGGCCGGACGGCGGGCTCGTGATCGCTTTCGATGCGATAGCCCTCCGGGAGTTCGTCGTTCTCGAAGAGGAGGTTGAGGTCGGTCTTCAGCCGGCCGTCGCGCACGTCGATCGGCAGGGAACGGCTGAAGGCGGTGAGGGCATGGAAGCGTTTCCGTAGCGGACTCGCACTGCCGCCCGCCGCCACGACCGCCACTTCGGCGGTGGGCAGGGAAACGTAGCGCCGGGCCGATACCTCCCCGGGTGCCAGCGCCTCCAAGCCTTCCAGCGGACGGGCGTCGGCATGCGACAACGAGCCGATGCCGGTCCGGATCTGCTCGATCGACCGCCGCTCGACCGCCGGATTGGCGATCGAGGCCTTCTGGTTCTCCGCCCCGACCCACCAGGCCAGCGCACCCGTCCCACCGGCCTCGATCAGCCCCGCCCGCACCCGTTCCTCCGTGGGCGGCGATGCGCCGAGCGTGCCCTCGCCGACCAGCAACACGGAGTTTTCCCCATCAAACCCGAAGCCCCCGCGGGACGGCGCGTCGATCTCGCTCAGGACATCCGGCTCCGGGTGCGAGATCAGCCAGCGACGGAAGAGACGCTCGTCGCGCCCCTTCTTGTAGGTGTCCCCGATTGCCAGACGGCTCCCATCTTCCAGCTCCATCTCTCCATTGAGCCAACTGCTCCAACTGTCCCACACGCCGAGTATCTGGCCGGAAGTCCGAAGCCCGTCCACCTCAGGCGTGTCCGGAGTCGAGTCGAAGATCGCGCTGTTGGCGGTGATGCGCCGGTCTGGCCCGGCCTGTTTCTGCAACTCACCGAGCGCGACCACCAGGGCCAGCCGGGCATTGGCCCGGGCCTCTGTCATCGCAAGGCCCTGGCCGCCGGCACGGAGGCGAATCGTCGCCAGACTGAGCAGACCCACCGCCAGAAGCGAGAGCAGCACCATCATCATCACGGTGACCACGAGGCTGAAACCCCTGTGGCGTCCGAAACGGGATCGGGAAAGGGACTCCATCGGCCAAATGACGAAACCTGATTACACCGCACCGAGGCCTCGCCTCCGATAAAAAAACAGAATGCATCTGACACCATTTCTAGGACAAGGATCCATTCTACAACCCTCGATTGCAGGCTTCCCAGCCGACTCGCAGGCGAGTGGCATTTCCGGGACGCTCCCGAGTTGATGTCAATTGGAGTCGCCTTCTTTCTCGAGGCCATTACCCTCCGCGGCATGCGACCGGTTTTGGTCATTCTCTCAATGGCTGGCGTCCATGCCGCCTCGCTCCATGCCGAGGTCCGGCCACCCGAGGGTTTCACCGCCCTCTACAACGGCAAGGACCTCAGCGGATGGTGGGGCGCCAACACCGAAAACCCGGAGAAGTATCTCGCGCTGCCACCCGAGGAGCTGGCCGCAAAGATGAAGGGCAGCCTCGAGGACATCAACAAGCATTGGAAGGCGCAGGGAGACGAACTCCACAACGACGGACACGGACTGTTTCTCACCACCGAAAAGCTGTATGCCGACTTCGAGCTGCTCGTGGACTACAAGACGGTTCCCAAGGCAGACAGCGGAATCTACCTGCGCGGGATTCCCCAGGTCCAGATCTGGGACTCGACCGAAAAGGCCAAGTTCAAGCTCGGAGCCGACAAAGGCTCCGGCGGCCTCTGGAACAACCGCAAGGGAGCGGCAGGAAAGGACCCGCTGGTGCTCGCCGACAAGCCCTTCGGGGAGTGGAACCACCTCCGGATCATCATGGTGGGCGAGCACGTCACCGTCTTCCTCAACGGGAAGCTGGTCGTGGATCACGCCAGGATGGAGAACTACTTCAACCGCAAGGGCCGCGTGCCCGACAAGGGCCCGATCCAACTGCAGACGCACGGCGGGGAGATCACCTGGCGGAACATATTCATCCGCGACATCGGCGCCGGGGAAGCGGCACGGATCATGGCGGAGGGCGGTGTCGAGTAGGCCAGCTCTCGCTCGTCTTTGGCATCATTCCCGCGCTCGACGGAGTGCTTCGCGCAGGTGTTCCCGGGCCGCGCGGTAATTTTCCGCCCCCACGTATTCGAGGATGAAGGGCGCATCGGGGGTGCGCTCGGCAGCCAACCGGGCGAAGCGGACGTAATCGAGATCACCCTGACCGGCCGGGACGCCGCGATCGACATGCAGCTTGCGGTCCTTGGCATGCAGGCAGTCGATGTGGTCGCCGAGCTGGTCGAACATCTCGTCGAGGTCGTTTACCTCGAGCAGGTTCGCCGGATCGAGCAGCGCCCGGAGGCGCGGTGAACCGACTGCCTCGAGGAACAATCGAGTTCGTTTCGCGCTGGTGAGAAAGCCCCGGAAAAAGGGCTCCAACAGAACCACCGAGTCGTGGCGCTCGGCCAGCCCGGCCAGATCCTTCCCGGTGGCCACCATCTGCTCCCAGACCGATTGCTGGAAATGATACTCCACCGCCTGCGGCTTCTCCGGCTGGTGGTGGCCCGCCTCGGTGATGAAAGTTCGCACGCCCATGTGCCGCCCGACGACCATCATGTCCTCGAAGTAGTCCAGGTTCGCCTTGCGCTCGGCGGGGTCCGGATGGATCAGGTTGGTGTAAACACCGAGGCTGTGGATGCCCACCCCGGCATTGCGGTAGGTTTCCGCGATCTCCCGGCAGCGTTCGGCGGTCAGGCCGGAGAGGTCGCTGCGCCCGTTGTAGCGCCAGAAGTTGCTGTCGGTCTGGCTGAGGAAAAGCTGGATGGTGGAGATCCCGGCATCCGCGAGTTCCCGGGCCAGCTCCGCGTTGCTGAACTTCGGAAAGCCGAAGGTGGCGATGCCGATGGTCGGCGTGCGTTCGGGTGTTGGAGTTGGCCCATCCGCAGCGCGGCCCGCGACCGGCAACGAAAAGGCGCCCGCCAGGCCGGTCTTCAGTGCCGCGCGCCGGTTGATGAGTGGAGTGTTCAAAGCAATTTCCCTGGTGACGAGGCCGCGACAGGCACGCCTCAAATGGTGAATGAGGAACGCCGCGGGCCGGAGCACAGGACATCGGCGTCGGGGGCATCCCGCCGATGACAAGCGGACGCATTCTGCCTGATCCCATCCCAGCGGTTCGTCCTCATGAGCGTCTCGATACTTGGACGAACGTGTGCTTGCATGCCGATATTTCACGGAGCACCGACTCCGATGCGCTGGAGGGAAGAATGCGATGGGCTTGAAGGACGATCCATTCTGATCGCTACCCTATTTTTGGTATCAGGCTTCAGGCATGAAGGGATTTGATGCCTTCGTCTCGATCGACGAATTTCGGCCCACACGTCGAGGCGATGGCGGCAAGGCCATCCTTCCGGCCTGCCTCCGAACCCACCCAGATGAAACGCTCCAGCCGACGGCACGACCGCCCGACCTTCCTCGCCCTCGCCGTCGTGCTCCTGATACTGGCGGCCTGCCCGAGTCGACTGCACGCCCAGCAGCTCGACATTCTGGTCATCGGCACCAGTCGCTCCTACTCCAGCGACCAGTATCCCTCCATCGCCGGCAATCAGAATGCCTTCAATCCCCAGCTGATTGTCGACGAGTTGCAGAACATTCTCGACGACGACGGCGCCTTCACCACCGTGAATGTGCGCTTCGAGAACATCTCGGACAACACCACCACGAGACTCCTGTACAACCCCACGACGAATGCCACGTCGAGAGCCTACAGTCTGCTCAACTACTACTATTGGCCGGACGGAAGAGCCAACCGCCTCGCCAACCTGCGGGGCGCGGGCACCGCACCGGAGGACAGGGCATGGGATTACGTCATCCTCATGGGCGACCCCTCCTTCATCGCCAACACGCCGGGGGTGTATGCGATGGGGGTGAAGCTCATCGTCGACACGGTCAGGCAGGGAACGGCCGAGCCCGTTCTCATGATGCAGTGGCCGCACGCCGGCTCCTCCGTCCCTGTCGCCGATTTCGGGGAAGTCTCCTACCGGGTCGGTGACTCGGGCGCTATCACGGTCGCCCCCGCCGGCTTCGCCTGGGACGACTACACCTCGAAGGATTCGGGCACCCATCCCACCGCCGATGGGGCCTATCTTGCCGCCGCCACCCTCTACCACAAGATCCTTGGCAAGGATGCGGCCAGCGACTCCACCTACACCTACAAGAACCATCCGACCACCAGTGCACTGGCGACCCTAGCCAACAACACCGTCCAGACCCACAACACCCAGAGCCACTACTCGGGAGTCTTCAATCAGGAGAATCCCCACAAACGTCTCGATGACAAGGACCGGGTCATCCGCGGATCGGGCGTCCAATCCAGTTCGGAACAGGGCTTCCTCAAATACACGCCTTACGCCAACCAACGGCACTTGTACGGCCTGCTTCAGCCGCAGTTGTCGCTGGAAAACTACGACGACAACCCCTCGGGATTCAGTGGAAAACAGCACCTTTACATCGGCCGGAACAACCCGTCCGGTTCCACGCGCTACGTGGTGCAGCCGGCCACCTACCGGACCACCTATGCCTTTCCCTTCGCGATCCGCGATCAGGACGACCCTGAGGGCGATGGCGGCTTGGAGATGCTCTACGGCATCGACACCATTACGGGCAGCTACCGTGGAGACACGCGCACCGCCTTTGACCTCATCAACCTGAATCACGTTGCAAGCGGGGTGCGCGTGCTGCCGATTCAAACCATCTGGGCCGCCGCCAAGGATGCACTCGGTATTACCTCACCATTTTATTCGGACGGCAACCACTACGGAGCCGTCGTCAATGAGGCCGCCGTCGCCTACCTGATGACCAACCTCACTGGCCGCTGCCCGATCGGCAAGAACGGCACCGCGGATGAACGCACACGTCGCAGCATCGGCTATGAGACCTCTTGGATCATGTCCACGCTCAACCTGCGCCCTCCCGGCTTCACCACCCAACCGAGCTCCCACACGGCCAAGACAGTGACCCCGGGCACGGAGGAGACGATGTCGGTCTATTTCGTCAATCCACCCGAATCGCCGGTGACTGTGGATGTGTCACTCAGTGCGGGGACGGCAGCCATCGTCAGCCCCAAAACCCTGACCTTCGACGGCACGAATCACGACACCATCCAGAACGTCAGCGTGGTCGGGATTCCCGGTGCCAGCAGCGCGGAGAGCTTTGACGTGCTCTTCCAGTCCACCTCCGCGGATATGAACTTCGCGGATCTGTCGGATTCCTGGAGATACACCAACAATCGCGCTGCCACCGAATCGCTCAGCATTTCCGAGCAGGCAGATCGCCAGGTGGAAGCGACCACCAATGTCTCCAAAACCATTGACCTCCAGGTCGCCGGCAGTTCTTCCAGTAATACCGTCCTGACCCAACCGACTCATGGTTCCCTATCCTGGTCGGGCTCCGACGTGATTTACACGCCCGATACCGATTACAGCGGTCTGGATTCCTTTGCCTTCGCCGTGAACACCGGTGGCACCCTGACCAAGGGCTACATCGAGATCACAGTGAGTAATGCACCCACGGTCGTCATCACGGAATCCGGTGACTCCACTGATGTGGCCGAGGGCGGCGCGACGGATACCTACACCGCCGTGCTCAGCGAAGCTCCCAGCCAGGATGTTGTGGTCACCATCAGCACGGATGCCGAAGTCAACGTTTCCCCCACCACACTCACCTTCACGACTGGAGATTGGAACACGCCCCAGACCGTTACCGTCACCGCAGTCGATGATTCCGATCACGAGGGATTCATCCACACCGGCATCATTTCCCACTCAAGCAGCAGTTCCGACCCCGATTGGGAGGCCGTCGCGATCAATAGCGTAACCGCGAACATCCAGGACGACGACAACAATGCGCCCACCGTCGATGCCGGTGCGAATCAAACCGTCGTTCTGGGCAACTCCGGCCCATGGACTCCGGAAGAGCTGACCACGACCGTGGTCTGGTATGACGCCAGCGATGCAGAAACCATCACGGAGAACAGCGGCTCGGTCAGCGCGTGGAATGACAAGAGCGGCAGTGGCAACCACGCCACCCAGGGCAACGCCGGCAACCAGCCGGAAATCGGCGTCCAAACCCTCAATGGGCTCCCCCTGATCACCGTCCGGGCTGGCAACAAGCACATGGCGGTCGCCAATGGTCCCAACCGGCTCATGGGCGTCGGCGTGGTCAACATCCGAAGCACCGACGCCTCGACCATCCTCAATATCGGCAGCAGTACGGGCGGCGCCAATGAGTTCTTCATCAAACACAACCAGGTCTCCTTCGATGGCACCAATGCGGCCTCGGGAAAATACAATCTGGATGGCGGTGCCTTCTCCGGGTTTGCGACCAATCATTCGCTCACGACCTCCGGGGCGCACATCTGGGGAGGCGCTTATGGTTCGACGAGTTCGCTGAACACCATCCTCAACCGCATCGGACTGAACTCCGACAACACCGGTCATGACGTGGGTGAAATCCTCTGGTTCAGCAACGAGCTCTCCACCGAAGACCGCCAGAATCTCGAAGGTTACCTCGCCCACAAGTGGGGCTTGGCCGGTAACCTTCCCGGAGACCACCCCTACAAGTCGGAGGCGCCGGGAGCCGCCGGGGTCATCGTCACCCTCGACGGCACGGTCCTGGATGGCGACAGCGATCCGATCACCGCAAGCTGGCAGGTGACGAGCGGCAATGCCGCCGCCGTGAGCTTCGACGATGCCACCGCCATCGACACCACCGCCACCATCACCGAAGCGGGCACCTTCGTGCTCAGGTTGACCTGCAACGATGGCTACGGTGCGGTCTTCGATGAAGCGACCATCACCGTCACCACCGCAGCCCCCGATCCCTTCGCGTCCTGGATCGCGCTCCACGACGTCGGCGGAATGACCGGACTCGATGACGACTACGATGGTGACGGCAGCAGCAACCTCCTCGAGTTCGCTTTCGGCACCAATCCGGCCGTAGCGGACGCGCAATCGCTGGAATGGGACGGTTCGACGGTGACCCCGGGCAATCCGGTGGTTCAGCATGCCTTCCCGGACGGCGGTGGTGTCGACTTCACCGTTCGCTTCATCCGTCGCAGGGATCATGGAAGCCCCGGCAGCGTGAACTACTCATGGCGCTTCAGCTCGGACCTGACCGACTGGGAATCCAGCGACGCCTCACCGGCCCCTGGGTGGCTGCAAGCGCCCACCCCGTTGGGCACATTCACGGGCGTCGACGGCGCCACCTACGACCTCCTGGAGCTCAACTACCCGTTCTGGCTCGACTCCTCGAAGAAGGCCCGATTTTTCCAAGTGGGGGTCGGGTTGGCACCGTGAGCTCCTGCGACCTCCGATCGGAACCCCGCCCCATGTGCCGAATGCCTACCACTTCAACTCCCCGGATCGGACAGGCCCGATGGTTTCGCCCTCGTGAAGCCGTGCCTCGATGAAGCACTTCCGGGTGTCCTCCCGACCTCTGGCGATGTTGCTAGCCCACCTCACGGCCCTGCGCACCGCCGGGCGATGATCCCAGCGAATGTGCGAGACCTCGGGGCGCGTCCACAGAAAGCTGGGCTCGTAGTCGTTGCAGAACAACGACACATCCCTCGGTGCCAGGACCCCCTTGGCCGCCAGCTTGAGTTGGACAGCATGAAGGGTCACCGGATCACTCACCAATAGTGCCGTGGGAGGGGTGGTGTGAAACAGGGAGTCGATGACCCGATCGAGGCCTGCCGGTGTATCGTCCCAATCGGGGACGTTGTAGGGTCCGGTCTCAATTCCCTGCTTCTCCAGCGCTTCGATGAAAGATCGCTCAAAGAAACCCAATTGCGGCTTCCTCCGGTATTCCCGCGTCAGCAGCACGATTCGACGGTGGCCGAGGGCGTGGAGTCTTTCAATCAAGGCCGAGATCACCGGAACCTTTCGGATCCCGGCACCGGCAATCCTGATGTTCATCTGTCGGCCATGGAGCCCGAAGGTGGGAATCTCCTGCTGCTTGAACCATCCAAGAATTTCACTCGACCCGGTGCCGACGACCCAGGCATCGACACCGATGGCCCGGACCGCCCGCGCAACCCTGTCCACATTCATTCCCAGGTCCTTCATGCTTTTGGGACATGCGATAACATCATGACCGGCATTCATCAGTTCCTGACGAATGGATAGAATGTCATGGCTCGCGGCACTCGCGGCACTGAAGTTCAGCACGCCCACCTTGAGCGTCGCCGCCTTTCCCCGGGCCGCCTCGACAATTAGTCTTCTCTTCCGACCTCCCTGATAAAGGATGAGTCCCTCGCGCTCCAACTGCTGCACCGCCTTGCCGACCGCCACGGAGTTGACCCCCAGGGTCTTGACCAACTGCTGCACCCCTGGCAACGCACCCTTGAGCGTGCCGCCGTGGATCTGCCGCCGCAGATGTTCGGCAAGTTGTTCACTGGTCGATAGCTTGCGGAATAGCTCCATGTCTTGTTCTGTTCTGATTCAGGTGCCGAATGCCAATGGCGGAAGCCGTGTGAACCCCAGTCGATCGTCCCATCATGCCATTGGCCCGACCGGCCCGATGGTCCCACCTTCATACAAGTGCGTCTTGATGAAGCTCTTGCTGGTGTCCTTCCTGCCTTCGACGATGTGATTCGCCCATTTCGCAACGCGACGCGCGACGGGACGATAATCCCATTGGATGTGGGAGACTTCGGGACGCGTCCACAGGAAGCTCGTTTCAGAATCATTGCAGAACAGGGAAACATCCCTCGGAGCAAGAATGCCCATGGATGCCAGATGAAGCTGGATGGCCTGAAACAGCATGGAGTCACCGACAAGCAACGCCGTTGGCGGGGTGGACCTGAACAACGAGTCAATGACCTGCTTGAGGCCTTCCGGCGTATCCTCCCAATCCGGAACATTGAACTTACCGGTTTGGATGCCGTGCTTCTCCAGCTCCTCGATGAACGACCGCTCGAGCAGGCCCAACTCCGGCACCCGCCTCTCTTCCCTGGTCAGCAAGACGATCCGGCGATGCCCGAACCCCACCAACTTCTCAATCACGGCCGAGATCACCGGAACCTTGCGGGTGGCCACGGACGCCACGTTCGCCTCGTTGAAACGCCCATACATGGCAAAGGTCGGCTTCCGCTGCTGCTCGAACCACTGCAGGACCGGGCCCGAGCCGCCGAAGACGATCCACGCATCCGCATCCAACGAAGTGACTTGCCTTCGGATCCGGCCGAGATCCCTCCCCAGCTCATGCATACTCTTCGGACAGGAAAAAACCGTGTGTCCCAGCCTCATCAATTCCTGCCTGACGGCAAGCACATCACAACGCCGTGCATCCGATGTCTCGTAATCCAGCATGCCGATCCGCAGCAAATTCGACTTTCGGACCACCCTCTCGGCCACCCTCCTGCTCTTGCGGTCTCCCTGATGGATGATCAGCCCCTCGTGCTCCAACTGCTTCACCGCCTTGCCGACCGCCACGGAATTGACCCCGAGGGTCCTCACCAGCTGTTGCACACCGGGCATGGTGCCCCTGAGCGTGCCGTCCTCGATCTGTCGCCGCAGGTGTTCAACAAGCTGCTCGCTGGTGGATCGGCGACAGAATGGCTCCATGGGTTGATCCTATCCTAGATTCGGTGCCAGAAGTCAACATCCATTCCCCGCAAGACGACCCGTGACAGGCCGTAGTCGAAGCCAATTCAGTCCGACAACCACCCACCAGACCATCCATGACGATTCCGCAGCTGATCCTTTCCGTGCTCATTGTGGCCTCCTCCATCCACGCCGCGGAAAAGCACAAGCCCCTTGCCTTCGGCGCGATCGGCATCGAGGGCCACGCCTTGCCCCGATGGCCGAAGACCGCGGACACCATTCACGTCACAAGCTGTGAGGAAGGCTCGCCAGCCTCCGGCAAGCTCAAGGCCGGCGACATCGTCGTTGGCATCGGGAACGAAAGGTTCACCGAGCACCCGATTGTGGCCATCGCCCGGTCCCTCGATCAGGCGGAGGCCCCGGGCGGAGAACTCGTTCTGCTCCTCGAGGATGGAGACAAGGTTTCCCTCCAACTGCGAACGCTCGGCGCCTACAGCCCGACGGCGCCCTACAACTGCCCGAAAACCGATGCCATCATCGAGCAGGCGGCCGGTCGACTGATGAAGGAGGAAGGTTTCGGCTCAAGCCCCACACGGACCGGGCTCCTGGGACTCATGGCCACGGGGGAACGGAAGCACCTCGATGCGGTTCGGGACTACATCCACCGCTCGGACATTCTCAAGGTGGATCCAGAGGTCGTCGACCAGTATTTGGAGACCGGACAACCCGACATGGGATCCACGGGCTGGACCTGGGGCTACAACTGCATCGCGCTGGGAGAATATTACTTGCTGACCAGGGATGAAGCGGTGCTGCCTGCCCTCCGCACCTACGCACTCGGCCTTGCGCGTGGACAGGACGGGGTCGGCTTGTGGGGTCATCGCATGGCCCGGGGAGACCTGAGACGCGCGCCCGGCTACGGAATCATGAATGCCGCGAGCATTCCCAACTTCGTCGGCCTGCTCATCGCCCAGAAATGTGGCCTCAATGAACCCGCACTGGATGCAGCGATCGAGAAAACCTACGCCTATGTGGCCGACCACATCGGCAACGGCGGCTTCCCCTACGGAGTGCACGGGCACAAGCCTGAGATCTTCAACAACAACGGATCGAGCGGCTCGGCGGCGGTCAGCATGGCGCTGAAGGGCGACCAGCGGGGCGCCAAATACTTCTCCCGGGTCTGCGTCCCCACGCACGATCAGTTGACCGTGGGCCACGCCAGCCACTTCTTCAATCCGCTCTGGACGCCACTCGGTGCCAGCCTGTCCGGACCTGAAGTCACCCACGAGTTCTTCATGCGCTCGCTGTGGTATTTCAACGGCAAACGCCACTGGCAGGGAGGCTTCCCGGGCCAGGGCCGTGGCGGGTTCTTCGCGGGCCAGGCTCTGCTGACCTACTGCCTTCCCCGCAAGGTGCTTCTGATCACCGGCCGGGAGGCCGACCCGTCCATCTGGGTTCGTGACCGCGAGAAGGTCCACAAGCTCATCACGATGGCCAAGATCGACTACTCGGCCAAGAGCACCGACGAACTCTTCGAGATGTTCAACCACCCCTTCCCCCAGGTGCGGGTGGGCGTGGTCCGGGAGGTCCAGGCACGACGACGGGCCAGCACCCACAAGGCCGAGAAGGACCGTTCGACCGACCCGATCAGCCCCCGGCTGGAACGTCTCGCCACGCACGGCAACGAGCGGGAGAAAATCACGGCTCTCGAATGCCTGGGAGGAGTCATGTCCCGGGAGGCAACCCCGGGCACCGCGTCGTTCCTCGCCAGCGTGCTCAATGACACCAGCGAATCCCTCGACGTGCGGGTCGCCGCCGTGTCGGCGCTGGGTCAGGGAAATTGCCGCCAGGATGCCCTCCCGTTCTACGACGACATCATGAGGCTGGCCTTGGAGGAGCGGTCCGAGCCCGATCCGTTCGGGCATGTGGACACCAAGATCGCCCAAGCCCTGGAAACCATGACCCGGGCAATCAAGGCGCCGGAGCTGGAGGAAGGCATCGAAGTCGAGAGCCGGGTCCGCTACCGGGTGGCCGAACAATTTCTCGCCCATCCCCGGCAACCGGTCAGGAGTTTCGGGGCCTCGCTTCTGCAGGACATTCCCCTTGAGGACTTTCACATCGTCGCGGACGAACTGCTGCATGTGCTCGAGGACAAGGACCCCGGCTATCACACCTACAGCAGCACCTTGAACGCCGACGGCATCAAGGTGCTCGCCAACCTGAACATCAAGGAAGGCCTGGACTTCCTCGAGGAAGGGATCTTCCACCGGGGTGGCAAGTGGGGTTTCAAATATCAGGCATTGATGGGTGCCCTGCCGAAATACGGTGCCAATGCGAAGCCCTACATTCCCAGATTCGAGGCTCACAAGGACATCAACAAGGAAGGCGACCGATTCACTCCACGCTGGCAGAAGGTGGTCGAGCAGATCATGAATGACACCAACCCGCGCAAGCTCATCACGGTGGAGGAAGCCAAGCGGATCGGACTCAATCTAAAGCAGGAGTCCGACAAGCAAGCCGAGTAGCCCCCCCTGCCCCGACCCAAGCTCTCAACGGACATGAACCCATCCGGACCCTTGCCCAAGTTCGCCGCCACGCTCCTCACCCTGTCCCTGATGGGGGCCATCCCGGTGAGCGCCGCACCCAATGACCCATCCTCGAAGGAGGTCAAGAGTCCCGCCATCAAGTCCTACTGCATCGACTTCAACTGGGCACTCGGTCGCAGGGCGGGCTTTGCCAGACCCGGCACCTGGGCCGAGGCCGATCCGAAAGAGCACGCTCAGTGGTACAAGGACATCGGGGCCAATGTGATCCAGACCTTCGCCGTGTCCTGCAACGGCTATGCGTGGTACAAGAGCGACCTCATCCCCGAGCAACCGGGCCTCAAGCACGACTTCCTCACCGAGATGGTCAAGCTCGGCCACGCCGAAGGCATGAAGGTGATGGGCTACTTCTGCATCGCGGCCAACACCCG
>JAKZES010000109.1 GCA_022548915.1 Verrucomicrobiaceae bacterium E54 | reverse complement strand
ATCCGCGCCCCGTCCGGCGGACGAGCGCAGCGAGCTGATTTCAAAATAACTCCCATCATCTCGAAAGGTGACGAACTTGCCGCGCGGGACACTAGGATGCCGAGGCTGCGGCGCTTGGAACCCATGAGGCGGGCCAGTGTGGTACGTAGTTTCCCCTTCAGGGGGTCCAACGAACGGTCCGGCGACTCCCGCCTGGAGAACAAGACGGAAGACCCCCTGAAGGGGGAACTACGAACAGAAGGGGCGGGCTTGGAACTTGGAACTTGGAACTTGGAACTTCCGAAGCGAAGCTTCGGTGCCGCTCCCCGGGCGATCGCGGTTCCGTCTTCGGGCGGGGCTGAGGAAAGTCCGGACACCACAGGGCAGCGCGCCTCGTGAAAACGGGGGCCGGGTCTCCGCGAGGGGCCCGGACGGAAAGTGCAGCAGAAAACAAACCGCCTGCTGGAACCAGGGTGCGACGGGCTTGCCCGCCGAAGCCTTGGCGAAGGCGGGTAAGGGTGAAAAGGTGGGGTAAGAGCCCACCGCTCCGGAGGCAACAATGGAGGCATGGCAAACCCCGCGCGGTGCAAGACAGAACAGGGGAAGGGTCGCCCGCCCGTTGAATCCCCGGGTATTAGTCGCATAGAGAAATGATCGTCGAACTCCGCAAAGGCGGGGGGAACAGAATCCGGCTTACAGGGGAGCGGCCACCCTTTTTCCACGACCCTTGGACCCATGAAGCTTCCCATCTTCGTCCTGCTGCTGCTCTGTGCTGGAAGGACCCCGGAAGCGTCGTAAGAAATAGTCTTCAGGGTTCAAGGTCTTCGGCGATCTGCTTGCCGAGCGCCTCGACGATTGCCGGATGATCCGTGGCCACGTTGCGGGTTTCCCCTTCCGCGGTCCGATGATCGTAGAGTTCGGCTTCCCCGGACTTGTGAACGATCAGGCGATGGGTGTCGGTTCTCAGGGTCCTGGACCCTCCGTGGTAAGACAGTGCCGCGTCGCCGCCGGCGGCGGGATCCTCGAGCTGCGGCATCAGGCTCCGGCTGTCGAGTTCGCCGGGCGCGGGCAGTCCGGTGAGCTCGCAGAGCGTGGCGAAGAGGTCGACGGTCTCGACGACGGCGTCGGTTGTTGCGCCGGGCTTCGGGACGTCCGGGTAGCGGATGATGAGGGGGGAGCGGAGCGACTCCTCGTAGAGCGTGTGTTTTCCCCACACCGCGTGCTCGCCGAGATGCCAGCCGTGATCGCCCCAGAGCAGGACGATGGTGTTGTCCATTTCCCCGGTGGCCTCGAGGGCTTCGAGGATCCGGCCGACCTGCGCGTCGGCGTAGCTGACGCAGGCGGCGTAGTGCCGACGCACTTCGGTGGCGAAGTCGTCGTCCTTCCGCGGGTCCTTGCCCCAGCGGTTGTATTTCATGAATTCACCGGATCCGTGCCAGGTCGAGAGACCCTTTGGCTTCGCGGGGTGGGGGATCGGAGGTAGTTCGACCCCTTGGTAGGGATCGAAGTACTTCTTGGGTGCTCCGAAGGGCAGGTGCGGGCGGATGATGCCGACCGCGAGGAAGAAGGGGGGCTCGTCCCCGGCGAGCATCTTCAACTGCTTGAGCGCCTCGTTGGTGATCAGGCCATCCGGGTAGATCTCGTCGCCGCCCGGCGCCGCCTGAAAGACGTCCATCTCACCGGCCTTTTTCCGGATCTCCCCATGAGCAAGTCCGTGCATGATGCCGCGCGGGTGCTGCCAGTCGCCCGTCGGCTGGAGGTGGCGCGTCCACGCGCCGGGCATCTCGGGCTTGGTGTCGTCGTCCCAGTCCTTGCCGCCTCGCCCACCCGGGTGATGGCTTACCTTGCCGACGGAAACCGTCTGGTAGCCGTGGTCGCGCAGGTGTCGGGGCAGCGACGGGTGGGCCGGAGGGTCCCCGAGTTTGGAGGCCCGTGCGAAGAGGGCTCCGTTGCCGCCGTTGCGGCGATCGTAGCGACCGGTCAGCAGCGTGTAGCGGGATGCCCCGCAGGTGGGTGCCTGAACGTAGTGGCGGCTGAAGATCCGCCCGCTCCCGGCGAGGCGGTCGATGTTCGGAGACTGGATGTAGTCGACCCCGTAGCAGCCAAGTTCCGGCCGCAGATCGTCGACGCAGATCAGCAGGACGTTCGGCTTGTCACCCGCGGGAGCAGGGAGGCTGGTGAAGAGCGTGAGAGTGAGAAGGATACGCGAAAGCATGCGGGAGCATACTCGGATGAGGTGGCTTCTTTTTCGCCCTGATGAAGTCGACAGACCGCACGACGCCGACTATCGAATGCCCGTGCTGCGTGTAATATTCGTCCTGCTCCTTTTTGCGTCCTGTCTCGGAGCGGTGGAGCTGCGGGTGGCGACTTTCAATGTTGGCACGCAGTTCAACGAGGATTGGTGGCCGAGTTTCGCCCTCGGCGATCCCGGAACGGTCGACCACGACACGGTGGTGGCGATTCTGGACCGGATCGATGCCGACGTGGTGGCGCTTCAGGAGGTTCATACCTCGGATACCACGGGAACGCCCTTGAGCGAGCTGGAGCAACTGGCGGCGACTCTCGGGTATCCGCACCTCCACATCGGCTCGAATTCGGGAAACTTCGACACGAACCTGCGGGTCGTCGTGCTCTCGCGTTTTCCTTTCACGCTGGCGGAATCGATCGTTTCGCCCCCGGGCGCCAAGGAGATCTCCCGTCACCCGGTGGCGGTGGTGGTCGATGTCCCCGGCACCGACGCCGATCCGCTGGTGATCGCGGCGCACCTGAAGTCCGGCGGTGGACTCGACGACCGCTTCCGCCGGGCCGTCGAAATGAAACGGATCGTCGACTATCTCGAAGGGAGTGGTTTCGGAGCTTCGGACAACTTCATCATCCTCGGTGACTTCAATCCATCGGGGATCGACAGCACCTTCACCGAAATTCGCTCAAGCCTGCCCGGGACCTACTCGCTCGGGGCGGATGTGACCTTTCCGCTGAGCTACACCGGGGATCTGCTGCCGTACTTCGGCAGTCCGCTTCCCGCCATGACGGAACCCCGCCAGCTCGACGGGAGTGCTGCCACCTTCGAATCGGGTAGCCGGCTCGACTTCCTGCTGGTCTCTCCCGGGCTTGCCGGACGGCCTTACGAGACGGAGATCTACAACTCGCTGCTCGATACCGCCAACGGCCAGGGGTTGGACAAGGCCGGCAGTCCGCTTCCGTCCGACACCAGTGAGTTGGCATCGGACCACTACGCGATCTTCGGCGACTTCGAGCTGGATCAGGAGGCCTTCAACCTCGCCCTTGCGGCGTCGGCGGCGAGCGTCTCCGAAGCCGACCCGGAAGGCACCGTGATGCTCACCGTGACGCTTGCCGAGCCGGCGGCGGCACCGCTGACCCTGGCGCTTTCCTCGGATGACTCCGCGGCGGTGCCGGTGGATGCGACTTTGCCGATCGCGATCGGAGACACCACGGCATCGACGGCAGTTCGAACCTCACGGAATTTCCTCGTGGATGGGACGAGAACCGTGAGTTTCACCGTGACCGCCAGCGGATATGCCCAGGCCGTAACTTCGATCGAGGTGGCCGATTCCGACAGCGGCTATGTCTTCACCCAAGCGGGAGAGACGATTCTCGAGGACTTCGATGGCTTTGGTGGAACCCACGCTCCCGCCCCGTGGGTGGCGGCATCGGGCACTTGGGTTGGACCGGACGACGGCAGCTCCGTGATTGCGGGGGGAAGGGCCTATGGTCCAAGTGGTGAGGAAGCGATGGGCTTTGTCAGCGATGGCGCGGGCCTGGTGTTGGAGACCGACTACACCAATGGTTCGACGGTGCCGCTGACGATTTTGGATTTGGCCTATGATGCCGAACAGTGGCGCTCGTCGCTGGGAGGGGCGGCGGACCAGATCGAGGTCGAGCTGGAAGCGGGTGGTCAGGTGATTCCGATTCCCTCCCTGAGATTCCATGCCCGCACGGACCTGCCGGCGGGTCCGGTGTCGGGTGGTGCCCCATCGACACTTTCCGCGCGGGTTGCAGGTCTTTCCGTCGCGCCTGGATCAACCTTCACCCTGCGTTTCCGCTTCGTGCCGGACGAAAACTCAGCACCGCTTCCGGACGACGTGTTCATCAATGAGTTTCACTACGACAATGACGGCACGGACCAGGGTGAGTTCGTCGAGGTGGTCGTGGGCCCGGGGTTTGCCGGCGATCCCTCGTCGATTGAGCTCCTCCTCTACAATGGAAACGATGGGAAGATTGTTGGCTCGGCACATGCGCTGGGTCCTGGCGATGAGGGCTCGACTTCGACGTCGGGGCACCAGTTCTTCTCCAAGTTCATTTCTGGAATCCAGAACGGTGCTCCGGATGGGATGGCACTGGTGGTCGATGGAGAAGTGATGGAGTTTCTATCATACGAGGGGAATTTTGTGGCCACGGAGGGGCCTGCCAGCGGTTTGATGTCGGTGGACGTTGGAGAGAGCCAGCCGGGGACCAATCCGGTCGGCGAGCGGTCGATCGGTCGGATTGGGAGTGGGACGGCAGCCTCTGACTTTTCATGGATCCGTTTCCCCTCGGGGGTCGTTCACAGCCCGGGATTGATCAACGCCGGACAAGCCATCGTGTTGCCGGGCGTGCCATCGCAGGGTCTCGCAATCGATCAGGTGACGGTCGGGTTTGTGGAAGACACCGATGGTGATGGCCTTGCGGATGATCTCGATCCCGACGACGACAACGACGGCTCGCTGGACGATGACGAGCTTGCGTTTGGCACCGATCCCCTGGATGGCGGATCAAGGTTCGAGGTCTTGGTGGCGGCGGGTGCCGGCGGCCCCGAGCTGAGCTTTCCCGGCGCGGAGGGCGTGCTCTACACTGTCGAGTGGTGCGACGATCTCGTGAGCTGGGATCAGTCGGCAATCGTCGAGGGTCAGGGCGCCCAGATCGTCTTCCCGCTGCCCACAGGTGGGAATCGCGTATTCGCCCGGGTCCGGGCGGGGGAGTAGCGCTCCGCCTGCCAGTGGCATCAAGCCGTGCCGAGTACGACATCCTCGTTGTCGAGCATGCCGCGCATCCTGCGGCGATAGACGTGCTTGTCCTTGTCGAGCAGGCCCTGAGACTTGGAGGGCTTTGAGAAGCTCGCGGCGACCCCCGGGCTTTCCTCCCAGCGGGTCAGGGCGAAGAGACCGGTCTTCTCCACCTGGCAGTAGAGGGAATGATCGAACTCTTCCTTTTCATGCACTTCCCCGTCGTGGATGTGGACCGTGGGGAAGAAGAGCTTGTCGGCGTGGCGGGTGGGGAAAGTGAAGGCCATCGGATGCGCTTCGTGCTCGCCCTTGCGCAGCTTGAAGACGGCGAAGCCGTAGTCGGCATAGACCGGAATCTTGTCCCAGATGTCCTTGCGGATGCTGAAGCGCGGATCCAGCCGGTCGAAGTCGGTGGGGCCGGGGACGAAGGAAGCTTCGAAGGCACCAACCTGCTCGACCTTCAGGGTGTTCGACTGGCTGTCGGTATCCAGGGCGAATGCCCGCGACTCGGGCACGGGGAAGCCGCTTCTCAGGTCATCGAAGAAATCCCTGTAGTCTTCGAGATTGATGAATTTGAGGGCGTCATCACCGGTTCCGGGTGCCACCGGAAGCGGCAGGATCATCGCCATGTCCTCCTTGGAACCAAACTCCATCTGGTAGGCGATGGCCTGCCGTGCGGGCGCGATCATCCGGGCGAAGATCCGGGTCGAGCTGACAAACTCCACGGGACGGCTGAAGCAACACATGTGGAGAACCTGATCGAAGCGGGTGGAGCAATCCAGCTGGAATCCGGCGTTCCCGGCTTCGGGCTAGGGCGTTTGTGTCGCAGGAGTTGCGGGGCCTCTGTTGCAAGGGATGTTTCCTTTTTGCTAGACATTGCCCTCAAAACCGGCAGGTTATCCGGGT
>JAKZES010000108.1 GCA_022548915.1 Verrucomicrobiaceae bacterium E54 | reverse complement strand
GGCCGGCGCTTCGGCCGGCTCCGCTACGCTCCGCCGGCCGAAGCGCCGGGGTCACAGGTGATCGGGCAATTTACAGACGAAATGTTGCACCGGCGATCCGGCGGGCTCTATGTCGGGAGTTCAGGGGCTTTTTCTTGCCCTGTGGTCCTCATGGGCTACAATGGTCCCATGAACGATGCGATTGTCAGGGCGCGGGTCGATTCGGACCTCAAGCGGGATGCGGAGGAGGTGTTCGGAGCCTTGGGAATCAACACGACCGACGCGATTCGGATGTTTCTCAGTCAGGTCCGGCTGAGGAAGGGTCTGCCCTTTTCCGTCGAGCTTCCCGACAACGGAGATTTGCTCATGAGTTCGAAATCCCGCCAAGCCGCTCTCGATTCGGTCTATGACGACTAAGCCCGGAGAGGTCTACCGGGTTGATCTCGGCATGGGAGGAAAGGTGCGGTTGATGGTGGTCGTCTCGCGGGAAGATCCCGAAGCACCCCGGGCCCTGAGCCTTTGCGCTCCGATCACCACTTCCAACCGGGGCTCGCCCTACGAAGTCGGCCTGCCCTCGGTCCATTTCCTTCGCAAGAAGAGTTTCGTCAACGTCCAGGGCTTGCAGGCCATCCAGCACCACGAACTTCGAGGGCCCGTGGGTGTGATTTTCGGGGAGCCACTCGAGCGGATTCGAGCTGCCTTGAGCTACGCCCTTGAGATTGGGGGCGATTCGGCGGGCTCAAAGCAGGTTCCGTGATTTCATGCCACTGATGTTCTTTTCCTCTTGTCTGTGGGATCGCGGGAGACGGTTCTGAAACGGGAAAAAGAGCTCGCGGGGATCCTGGTGCCCAAGCTCCAGCGGGAATCCGCCTTGGCACCGCTCTCCGAGCTTCTGGAACAGTGGATCGAGGAGGGGCTTGCTCCGGACGTGACCGAGAAGCACCGGGTGAACTGCCGCAACAAACCGACGCGGGTCTTCCGGGATTGCGACTGGCGGCGGATTGCCGACGTGTCTGCCGTCGAGTTCGAGCGCTGGCTCTTGAACAATGCTCCGGCCGGCTCCCGAAAGGTGTTCTTCAGGGGCGTCACGCAAATGGAGCGATTCCGGAAGGACCTAGCCTTGGCGGGCATCGCGGAATTCGATGATCGGGGCCGGCAGCTCGAATTTCATTCGTTCCGGCGGACCTTTGCCACGTTCCTGACCGCTTCGGGCGTGATGCCTGCTGTCGCTCAGAAATTCATGCGGCACGGGGATATCCGGCTGACCATGAACCTCTACACCGACGGCCATCAGCTCGAAATGGCTGGCGAGCTGGGGAAGCTGCCCCGTCTGCAATCATCCCCCATATCATCCCTCAAAACTGGGAAAAGTAGTCCAACGGTGTCCATTCCTGGCAATTCCTCCGATGGCCCTAGTAGTTCGGACTCCACTCCTAAACCCCTGAATGCAAGTGCTTTGTCACCGTCTGCCCATCCCTGCCCAATGGTTGAGGTGGCGGACCGGGAGGGATTGCCCTCGTCGCTGCACTCCTCACGCCAAACCCATCGGGCTCGCTTCGCTCGCGAAAAGACGCCGCTTGCTCGCTTCCCGTTTTCAAACCCTCCTCCTCCCGCATCCGCGGGATCCGGTAGGAACTGCCTCCCTGCCCGAAACCGCCAGGCCCCTTCCCAAACGAGTTGGAAAGGGGCCTGGCGGACCGGGAGGGATTGCCGCCGCTCCGCTCTGGCCATTCCAGTTTGGGTGTCCGCCGAACACCGGGCGGATGCCGCCGACAGGGTCGGCTTCCTGAATTCAAACCCGGTCTCACTCTGCTCGCCAGCGATCTCGGCCCTGCCAGGAACGCCACGACCCGACCCCAGCAAGCCGGGGTCGGGTCGTGGCGGACCGGGAGGGATTCGAACCCTCGATACCGTTTCCGGTATACTCCCTTAGCAGGGGAGCGCTTTCGACCACTCAGCCACCGGTCCGGGTGGGAGGTCGGCGGGAGGTTGCACACAGCTGCGGGGAGAGGTCAATCGCCCGGGAAGAAAAATCTCCGCTTCCCTCCCCCGCCCCATCGCCCACGCCCGGATTGCAATTTTCCGGCCATCAGGGCCGTTCTACCTGTGCCAAGCGCTCCGCCACATGAAACGCCCCACCCTCCTCGCCGCACTCCTCGCCCTTTCCTCCACGACTTTCGCCGCCGACGGCTTGCCCAAGCCCGACGACAAGGGATGGATCCAGCTTTTCAACGGCAAGGACCTGGAGGGCTGGACGCCGAAGATCCGCTTCGAGAAACTCGGTGAGGACAAAAGGAAGACCTTCCGCGTCGAGGACGGGGCGATCAAGGTCAGCTACGACCAGTACGACACCTTCCTCGAGGGGCCGAAGAAGGAGCGGTTCGGCCACCTGTTCTACAAGCTGCCGCTGTCCCACTACCGGCTGCGCGTCGAATACCGCTTCGTCGGCGAACAGCTGCAGGGCGCCCCGGGCTGGGCGATCCGCAACAGCGGTCTGATGCTGCACGGCCAGGACCCGAAGACGATGGCCGACGATCAGGACTTCCCGAACTCGATCGAAGTGCAACTCCTCGGCGGGCTCGGCGACGGCACGGAGCGCACGACCCTGAACCTGTGCACACCCGGAACCGACGTGATGATGAACGGCAAGCTGCTCAAACAGCACTGCATCAACTCGAGCTCGAAGACCTACCACGGTGAGCAGTGGGTGAGCGTGGAGGTCGTGGTGCGTGGCTCCGAGAGCTTCAAGCACATCGACTCCGACGGCAAGGTGGTGCTCGAATACGAGGCACCCCAGCTCAACGATGGCACCCTGCTCGAGGGCGGAACGATCTCGCTGCAGTCCGAGGGGCACCCCTGCGAGTTCCGCAAGGTGGAAATCCAGAGGCTGAAGTAGCTTCGGCCCGAAGACCGATGCGCGCTCCGGTCAGGGTATCTCCATTTGGGAATTCGAACCACGAATGGACGCGAATTCACACGAAGGGGAGCATTGGATGGGTGCTTCCGGGGTTCCGTGGCGACCTTCCGAGTCCGGTTGTCGCGGGTTGCTCCCCGGCGAACCATCGGATTGGTCTCCATTGTTCATTCGTAGTTCCCAAACACCCAAGCACGAAGGAATCACGACTTTCGAACGGGGAAGCCCCCGAGAGCAGGATGCCACCGCGGCGTTAATCCTGACTTCGGGCATCGGCATTCGGATTTCCTTGGGTATTTGGGTATTTTGGGTCTTTCGTCATTCGTGATCGAGTGCCCGCCCGACCGCGTATGAGAAGTGCGGTCTCAGGATGCCCCTCCCCCCTTCCCTCTTTGACAAAATCCCGAAGTCCACAAGAGTTCCGCGTGGTTCGCCTCCTGCTCGTTCTCCTCATCAGCCCCGCCGCCGCGGTCCCGGCGACCGTGGAGCTGGCGGCGGTGACCGGCGACCCGTCCTTCAACCAGCTTCAGATCACGGTCGATCCCGGCTTCGGTCTCACCGACTCGGATGTTTCCCAGGTGACCGGCAATCTGTTCGCCGACCTCGAGGTCGATCCCCTGCTCGGCCAGGTGTCCGAAATGACGCTCCGAAATGGCGAGGACCCGGACGACGGACTGCGGGCCACGGACGTCAGCTTCAGCCGCTCGGTGATTCTCGTGGGCGGCTACAGCGTCTCCGGCAACGGCCTCGCGGGAGAGATTTTCACCCCGTCTCCGCCGGGCGTCGTGACACCCGGAACGGGAGAGTTCGATGCCTCCCAGTATTCCTTCCTTCTCGATCAGGGCACCCTCGCCGGCTCCGCCCGGATTTTCGGCACCACCACCCTGCTCGACCAGGTGATCACCCCCGCCGAGCCGATCACGGGTCCCGGTGCCGGGACCGGCACCGTGCTTCTCACCTTCGTCGAGGATGCCGGACCATTCCGCACCTACGCCGTACTCCTGACCCTGCCCGTCACGATTAGCGACACCTTCGTGGATGGCAGCCTGTCGGTCGACGTCACGGCAAGCGGAACCCTCAGAGCCGAGGGCATCGTGCAGGTGCCCCGTAGCGAGTATGTCGCCTGGACGCTGGCCGAAGGCATCCCGGGGGCCGATCCGCAGGCCGACATCAATGGCGACGGGATCCCCAATGCCCTGGCGTGGGCCTATGGTCTCGGCAAGGACGACGATGCGGGCGCCTGGCGTCCGGCGGTGACTCCCGGCAAGGGCTTCGAGATCCCCCTCCCTCCGGGTGGCATCATCGCGCCCGTCCGCGTCCGGGTCTCCCAGAACCTCGGCGGCTGGACGGACCTGCCGGTCGAGCGGATCTCCGGTGGGCAGAATCCGCTGCCCGCAGGATCCACTGGGACCATCACGGTCTCCGGTTCGGGTGCCGCGCGGGAGTTTCTGCGCCTCGAGGTGGAGGAATAGACGCTCCGGTTCGGCGGCTGATCCGTAATCCCCCGGCGGATCGAGAAGTGCTCCCGGATGCCTGCGTCACAGGCCGCGCCATTTTGCGCTCCCAAGACCCTAACACCGTGTTCTAACGTCGGACCGAGTCATGGCGGAGAAAAAGCGCAAGAAAGGCAACGGGATCCTCTTCGGCCTCATCCTGATGGGGGCCTCGCTCGCGGGGATCTGGAAAAACGAGCATCGCTTCGACTATGCCAAGGCGGCCCGGGACACGGTGCCCGTCGAAAGCGTCGACGACCTCGGCCCCGGCGCCGTGTTTTCGCACACCGGGAGCATGGACCAGGGGCTCACGCTGGTCGGAAAGTATGTGCAGTCCTTTACCGGCTACCTCGAGATCCGGCGGTCCGCGGAGATCTACGCCTGGGATCGGGACGAGGATGACGACGGCGTCAGCTGGTCCAGGGAGTGGATGTCCCACCTTGAGAACAACGAGCGCAACAGGGGCCTGAAGAAGGAACTCGATTCGGACACCATCCGGCCCCCGAGCTACCGGATCTCGGACCTTCCGGTCGAATCGCGGAGAATCCAGTTCGTCGATCCGAGCCAGTCGATCCCGCCAGGCGAGCTGGCCCTCGCCCCGGCGGGCACCTCCGCGGGGCTCGTCACGCGCGGCGACAAGTTTTACCTCGCCAAGGGAGGCTCCGACCAACTCGGAGACGAACGGATCACCTACCGTGGCATTCCCGTCCCCCCCGTCGCGACCTATTTCGGTGCCTGGGGAACGGACATCGCCGTGGCCCACCAGGCCGAGGTGAAGGAAGGTTTCATCGCCGACATCATCCAGGACGAGGGCATCCTGCACCATCTCGTGGCCGGGCCGCGCGAAACCGCGCTGGTCACCCTTCAGGAGCATCTCGCCCGCCTCAAGATGATCGTCCGCATCATCGGCCTGGTCGTCTGCACGATCGGCGGCGGCGTCCTCTTCTCGAGCCTCACCCGCCTGCTCGTCTTCCTGCCGGTGGTGGGTCCGCTCATCCACCGGGTCACCGGATGGCTCGGCCTGCTGATCGGCTTCGTGCTCGGCCTGATCACCCTCGTCGTCGCCTACCTGACCAGCAAGCCGCTCGTCCTTGCCGCCATCGCCCTGCTGCTGTTGGCGGGCATCGTGCTTCTGGCACGGAATGCCACCCGCAAGCGCAAGCGGATCCAGGAAAACGTCGCGGGCACCCTTGGGCACCGCCCGTCCTCCACCGAGATGAGCGAACTGGAGTTCATCCAGCTGTGGCAGCTCGCCGCCGGCAACGGCGCCATTTCCCCCGCCGAGCAGCGCACGCTGGACCAATGGACGCGACGAAACCGCTGGAGCCCGGAGAAGGTGGCCGAGCTCACCCAGCGGGCCGGCCGGGAGATCTCCAGCTCCACCGACCGCGAGAAGCTTCAGACCCTGGTCCGCTACGCCCTCGCCGACGGCCGCATCGACCGCAAGGAGCTCAAGACCCTCGACCAGGCCGCCCGCTGGGCCGGCATCGGCAAGAAGGGCCTGCGCCAGCTCATGAGCGAAGTCCAGACCGCTTGAGATCGTAGCCAAGCTGCTGCGATCGACGGCCGACCCGATGCGAAGCGGAGGATTCCCAAGCGAATTCTTCTTCACGTCTTGGGAACGCCTTCATCTGGCACCGGCTTTTCCCAGGCAGGTCGTGCGGC
>JAKZES010000107.1 GCA_022548915.1 Verrucomicrobiaceae bacterium E54 | reverse complement strand
CAGGTCGAACCGGCCCGCCCGGATCGATCCGCTCCCTGACGCCCTCAAAACGACCTTCAAAAAACCCCTTGCCAAGCTCTGGTACTACTGACCCTTTCTAGGGGCACGGAGTCCCCGAGCGGGACGCTGAGGCGCTGGACCATGTCGTCGGCGACATCGGGCGGGGGCGAGCCGACCGCGGAGTAGCCGGTGTTGCCGCCGGTATCGAAGACGATCACGTCCATTTCCATCACCGCCGAGGTCGGGTTCTTGATGACGATGTCGACCGGGCCGGCGACGCTGGGGATCGCGCGGCCGGTCGGGTTGAGGACGACGCAGGGGTCGCTCGGACGGATCCGGCGGATCAACCCCCTTTTCCCCGTCCTCCGGTCCGGCCCAACGGTTGTTTCAGGGGCCTGCCTCAGAAGCAATTTCCTAGCAGTCAACGGTTGTTTCAGGGGCCTGCCTCAGAAGCAATTTCCTAGCAGTAATCCGGCGCGTCCCGAGTGCCAGTTGGTCGGCGTGTTCTCGCGCGAATGGTGTCCGTCTTTCGCGGAAATCCTGCAACGGCTCGGACGCGAGAGCGCGTGGGTCGTGCACGGGACCACCGGTGACGGCCGCTCGGTTGATGAGGTGAGCCTGATGGGCTCGACCCGCGTCTGCAAGTCGGGGACCATGGAGGACATCGTCGACGAGGAAGTCCGGCCGCGGGATTTCGACATGAAGCACGCCGAGGTGGCCGACCTTCAGGGCGGCGACGCCACGACCAACGCGGCGATCCTCGAGGCGATCCTCGACGGACGCGAAACCGGTCCGAAGCGCGACATGGTCCTGCTCAACGCCGGCGCCGCACTGGCGTGCTGCGGTCTGGCCGACGACATCGGCGAGGGCATCGAGCTCTCCCGCCAGGTCATCGACGATGGTTCCGCGCTCGACCGTCTGAGGGCGCTTCAGTCGATCGCGACGTAGGCCCCGCGACCGTGCCTTGAAGAGCCGTCACCGGGATCAGGGCAGACATTCGACCAGCAGACGGTAGAATCGCCTCGTCGTTCCAGGGGTCGGGTCGGTCACGGTGATGCTTCGGCGGCCGTTGCCGGCGGAGACATCGCCCACCGGCACCGCAGCGGACCACGCCTGGTCTCCGCGACGGGTGGCGAGGGGAACCCATGAGGAGGGATTCAGGGTGTCGGACGTTTCAAGGGTGATCGAGAGATCGGTGCCGCCGGGCTCGGCGATGACGAAGGAAAGCTCGCTGGTATCCTCGGCGCGTCGGTGGGAGAGCGGACCCGGGCCGGGGTCGGCGCGGCGTGGATCGGTGCCGGCGAGATACTCGAGGAGATTGCAACGCGAATCACCATCGGGATCGCCCGCCGGGTCGCCCAGGGCGTGAAGCGCGGCGAACTCGGGGTAACTCTCCGGTGTCAGGCCGATCCGGATTTCTCCGGTGGTCTGAATCCCGTCGTCGTGCCAGTGGAGCCCGGCGGGAAGGGATGGCAGGTCGACCGAGGAGAACTGGCCCGAGGCCGCGCCCGCGTCCCAGAGATCAAAGCTCATGCCGGCGGCGGGGGTGAAACCCTCGATGAAGGACACTTCCAGCACGCCTCCGAGTTCGAGCCGGCCCGCCACGGTGATCCGGTCATGAGCAGAGGGGGCGAGTTCGCAGTTGAGACGGGCGAGCGCTCCCAGGCTCAGGTCGCCATCGAAGTCCATGCTGCCGGGGCTGAAGCCCGGGCGCGCATCGCCTTCGAGAAAGACATGGCCACCCCCGGCGACCCCGTTGCCCGAGAATGCTCCGAAGAAGATCGCGCTGCCTTGCAGCCCGCTGGAGGCGCCGACGCTGATCACCGAGGCGTTCGCCACGTCATCCCAGAAAATGGCGGTGGCACCTCCCGAAACGGCGATCACACCACCGGCCTGGTTGTCGAGGTCACCGTGAATCTCGACGAGTCCGTTGCCCACCGCAAGCCAGCCCCCGTTGGCGAGTCCCTGGTCGAAACGGAGGGTGGCATCGTTGGCCGCAATGAACCCGGTCACGGGCAGGTTGGTGACCGTTCCGCTGAAGTGGATTTCGGCAGGGTCGAAGGCCCGGCCGGAAGCCTCGATCACTCCCGAATGACCGACCGGACCGCTGAAAACCGACAAGCGCTCGCCGGCCCCGGCCCGGATCTCGACCTCGGGGGGCACCACCACCGGCCCTCCGCCACTGTTCAGGATGCCGTCGCCACGCAGGACCGCGCCGGCGGCGAAGGTGGTCCCGGACGGCACCGAGAGTACGGCGCCATCCTCAAGTTGAAGGATGGTCGGCCCGTCGCCTCCGCCGAGAAAGAGCGACTCGGCGGTTGTCGGCGTCGCCTCGCCGGTCAGGGTCACCACCGTCGGCTCCGCCAGGACGGCCGGGACCTGAGCTTCGGGCATCAGGCTCCGGGTCCAGTTTGCTGCCTCGCTCCAGTCGCCACCATCGCCGGTCCACCACGCCTGGGGCCGCCAGAAATGGAGCGAGGTATCCCACCCGCCGCTGCCGGAAGTGCGATACACGACTCCGGGTCCGTCCGCGACGCAGTCGTACTCGCGGACCGTCCGGCTGCGGCTCAGTCCGGGCGTGACGGGCACACTGGGGCCGCCTTCGATGGGGACGCGGTGGAGGGTTTCGTAGCCCAGCTCCTCCCGCTGCCGATACACCACGTGGCTGCCGCCGGAGCTGAACTGAAAATCCCAGATGTCCCCGAAATACCATGCCGGATCGGGATTCAGGCGCGTCGCCCATCCCCCGGTGATCGGCACGCTGTAGAGATCAGCGGGCCCTGCGTGGAGGGCGGAGGAGTCGGCCAGGAAAACGACCCGGGAGGAATCGGGACTGATGGCGAACGAGGAGTCGAAATCCGGCAAGCCACCGAGCGGGCTGGACCAAGTGCTCAGTTTGACGGCCGAACCGGCGGCGAAGCGCTCGACGCTGTAAAGATCGAGCAGGTGGTCGGTGTCCTGATCGGCGCAATAGACCAGGTGGTGCCCGTCGGGGCTGATCTTGAAGCGGCTGACATTGCCGCCCGGGACCAGGGGGGCGCTGAGTTTCGTGGCCGAGGATCCATAGGTGGGGGTGACATAGAGTTCGTAGCTCGGAGACCCGCTCACTTTGGCGATGAAATAGACGAGTTCGCTGTCCGGGCCGAACTCGAACGAGCCGACGCTGGCGAAGGACTCCAGGGTCGGGTTGAGTTTCGTCGTCTCGCCGCCATTGATGGGCACACTGTAGAGTTCGTGCTCTGTGGTGCTGTCCTGCGTGGCCTGATACGCCACCGAGCGGCTGTCAGGCGAGATGACGAAGGCCGTGACCTCGCCACCGGCGACCAAGGGGGCGTTGAGTTTCAGGGGCGTGCCCCCGGTGATCGGGACGGTGTACAATTCCTTGGCCTCATCGGTTTCCCCATCGGCCTGATAGACGACACGGGTGCCGTCCGGGCTGATGGTGAAAGCACCGACGTCGGCTCCGACCGGCAACGGAGGATGGAGCCTCTGCGGAATGCCGCCGGCGAGGGGCACCCGGTAGAGTTCCCTCGGCTGGGGATGACCCTCTGAGCCAACGTACACGACGGCGTCGCCGTTCGGTGTGATGGCGAACCCGTAGGCCGAGGTGCCGGCCGGGAAGGGGGGATGGAGCCGGGCTGGTGTCCCGCCTTCGATGGGAACCCGGAAGATTTCCCACTGTCCCTCGACCTCCGCCTCCGCCCGATAGACGACCGTGCTGCCGTCGGGCGTGATCTCGGTCTGGGTAACCTGGCCCCCGAGGGCGAGCGTGGGATTCAGCTTCTCGGACGATTCTCCCGCGAGGAACACCCGGTAAGCCTCGATCACCCCGTCGATCTCCTGCTCGGCCTGGTAGAGGACGAAGCTGCCGTCCGGGCTGATCGCGAATTCACTCAACACTTCGCCTCCGGTCACAAAATCCGGCGTGAGTCGGACCGGAGACCCGCCCGTAGCGGACACCGCGTGCAGGTGATGGGTCGGGCTTCCATCCTCGGGGGCGCGATAAATGATCTGCGCCCCGTCCGGCGTGAAACGGAAGGGTGACAGGTAGCTGAACGAGGACACGCCTCCTGCCAGCAAGGTCGAACCGCCTCCCTCGATCGGGGCGCTGTAGAGGGCGTGTTCCCCGACCGTGTCCTGGTCCGCCTTGTAAACGACGAGCGTTCCGTCCGGGCTCATGGCGAAGTCGATCACCCCGCCGCCCGCCGTCATCTCATCGCTGACTCGGGAAGAACCACCGCCTTCCACAGGCACCGCGAAGACCTCCGGCACCCCGTCGATATCGTGGTCGGCAAGATAGACCACCGTCGAGCCGTCGGCATTGATGAGGAACTGCGTCACGTCGCCTTCCAGGATGAGGTCCGGCGTCAGGCTGGTCGAAGATCCTCCCTCGATCGGCACCGCGAATAGTTCCCGGCGGTCGTTGGTGATGACATCCCCGGAATAAACCACGATATCCCCATCCGGGCTGATCCGGAAGCCCGACACCTGGCCGCCCGCGACAGGCGGGAGATTCAGTTGCGTCGGGGAGCCGCCCTGGGTCGGTACCTGATAGAGTTCGAGCACATCCACGGTGTCCTGGTCGGCGAGATAAACCACTTTCGTCCCGTCAGGCGAAATCCCGAAGGAAGCGACCTCTCCTCCCGGAACGAGGGGGCCGTTGAGCTTCGTCACCGCACCGCCCGTCACCGGGACCGCATAGAGTTCATCGATCTCATCGGTGTCCTGATCCGCCAGATAGTATACGGTGCCGCCATCCGGGCTGATCTGGAACTCTTCGACGTCGCGGTTGGAAGGCATGACGGCGTTCAGCCGGATGCTGTCTCCGCCGGTGATCGGCACCGAGTAGAGCTGGAAAAAGTTATGACTCTCATGGTGCGATCGGTATACCACCCGCGCCCCGTCGGGAGTCACGGTCGGGGACAGGACATGGCCCCACGCCGGCGCTGGCGGGCTCAGCTTCACACTCTCCCCACCTTCCAGTGACCGCGAGTAGAGCTCGATGACATGTTTCGTCTCCTGGTCGGCGGTGTAAACGACACGCGATCCGTCGGGACTGAGGATGGCCGTATACACGTCACCGACGACGGTCTGGAAGGGGGGAGTGATCCGGACGGGATACTCGACCTGGGCCACCAGCACAGAGGTTGGATGGCTGAGGGCGGCGAGACACAGGCAAAGGCCGGCGGCGGAGCGGTCGGGCAGCTTCATGGCATCACGAGTGGGGTCGAAAAATGACCGGGTGGATGCTATGAAAAAATACGCGAACTCCACAAACCAAATCGGGTGCCCGGTTCCGGACAGAATCGCCGCGCCCGGGCTGGACCGCCTGATCGTGGAGCGGGCGGTGTTGTGGAATCAAGCCGACCGAAAGCCTGTCTGCTTCGGGATGATGCAAGCCGAATTCCGAAACGCAAGCCGGGGGGAGCACCCGGAGTCGTTCATCCCCCCATCAGCCACAGGATCGGCTGGAACCAGATGCCGAGGACGAGTACGGCGGTGGCCAGTGAGAAGACACTGATGCGGGTGGTCTGCGGGAGCTCGATGGGGGAGGCCCCGCTCGGGGCGTCGAACCACCACATCGCGCGGATGACCTTGAAATAGTAGTAGAAGCCTGCGGCGGCTCCGATGAAGGCGATGCCCACGCCCCACCACAGCTCCGAGCGGACCGCGAGCGAGAAGACGAAGAACTTGCCGATGAAGCCGGCGGTCAGCGGCACCCCCGCCAGGCCGGCCATCACGACGGTCATCACCCCGGCGAGCAGCGGCGAGCGCTTGCCGAGGCCGTCGAAGGCGGCGAGTTCGTCCGAGCCTTCGGAGACACGGATCTGGGCGAGGACGAAGAATGCGGCCAGCGTGGTCAGCAGGTAGGTCGCGAGGTAGAAGCCGACGGTGTGAACCGACCCCGGATCGGTGACGCCCTCCTCCTTACCGGCGGCCAGGGCCAGAATGATGAAACCGGCGTTGGCGATCGACGAGTAAGCAAGCAGGCGCTTGAAGTTCGTCTGACGAATGGCCGCGAGATTCCCGAACAGCAGGGTCGCGACCGCCAGCAGGAGCAGGATCGCCAGCACATGATGGCGGATCTTGAAGGTCGAAGCATTTGGCTACGGCGTTCATGGTAGTTTCGGGCGGAATGGCCCCTCTGTCTCCTACGGCTTCCTGAGTCCGTGTCTTGCTGCGCTCCACTCGGT
>JAKZES010000106.1 GCA_022548915.1 Verrucomicrobiaceae bacterium E54 | reverse complement strand
CGGCCGTTGCCGCTGGCAGTGGTCCCAGTGCTGTTTGCGTCAAACAGGAACTCGATCTCCTCGTAGACGCCATCCGTCACGAAGTCGATCTCCGCGAGGTAGGTCTCGGCACCGCCGTTGGCGGTATCGCCGTTGAGGTGGGCATCGGCGATGACGATGTCAGGCTCGATCGCATCCGTGTCGCGCATGGTCACCGTGACCGTGGGTTTCCCGTTGTAGTTGGCATAATAGAAGTGAACCGAACCGGCACCGCCAGGAACCGTGCTCACGTCGACGGTGACAACCGCACCACCGAGGTCGCGCCAACCGGTGGCCTGGGTATCGGAGCTCGCGCTGAGGAGTTCCCCAACCTTGAGATCGGGTCCCGGGTCGGTCGAGTCCCAGAGTTTGGTCAGGTTCTGGCCAAAGGAATCGAATGCCGTGTCATCGGTCGTGAGTGTGATGTTCGCCGCGCTTGCGCCAGACGACTGTGAGACGGCGGTGATGTCGCTATTGCTGTTTCCGGCAAACTTGTAGAATTCGACCGGTCCGTCGTAGTTCCGGACGAAGGGAGGGGCCGGGTCGTTGGTGCCGGGGATGTTGGCACAGAAGGACCCCGTGCCCGGGTTCGGGCCAATCAGCGAAACGTGGTAGTACCTTCCCTCGCCGTTGCAATTGGCATTGCTCTGCGATGAAAGCGTCGCCTGAAAATCCACGGTGAGACTGGCCGGACCGGAAACCGGCTCGTCCACGATGATGGTGGTGTCATCGGAGATCGCGGAGCTGGTATCGAGAGGGTTGCCCGCGAGGTCCGTGATCACGGCGCCGGTGACGACTTCCAGCGTCAGTTCGCCGGTCCCGGTGGCCGAGACCGCCACCTCGAACACCGCGGGATCCCCGGTGGTGGAAACTCCATTGATGGAGACCGGAGCGCTGCCACCGTTGGTGAAGTCGCCGGTCTCCAGCGTCGCCGGGGCGATGGCCTCGCTGAAGGTCAGGGTGTAGGTGACCGTCTGTCCCACCAGAACCGGACCACCTCCCGCATTGTCGACGATCGAGTCCAGCGTCGGCGCGATGGTGTCGCTGGTCGTCGTCGTCGCGCCCGCCGCCGGCGAGGGAGCCCCGACATTGCCCAGGGCGTCGCGCATCACGACGGTGTAGGCGTAGCCTGTCGATGGGCTGAGGCCGGTGTCGGTGTAGCTCGGGCTGGTTTGCCATCCGCTGCTGGTGGCACCGGGGCCGCCGGTGGTCTCGGTGAAGAGATACTCCACCGGGCCCGAGGCGTCGCTGCCGGTGGTGGCGGTCATGCTGATGGCATTGTCGCCATCGGCCGCGGGCATCACCGAGAACGTGGCGGGATTCGGTGCCGGGGGCTCGGCATCGCTGCCGCCGATCAGCGTCTGCATCTCCTGCGCCATGGCCTGCCCAATCAGGTAGTAGGTCTCGGCATTGCGGTTCCAATGGTAGCTCTGGTTGGCGGGCGAAACCGCGACGTCCCGCCAGAAGTCCCGCGTCTCGACCACCGCGACATTGCCGCTGAAGGCGGGGTACTTCGCGAAGTCCTCCATCGCCAGTTGCGCCGCCATCAGCGACAGCGCCCGGGGATGGGTTTCCGTCCAGCCACTCATCCCGGTCGTCGCGATGACGAAGGGCAGAGCCGGCACGCCGAGATCGGAACGGACGTCGTTGATGAAGTTCACCATGTTGACCTCATACTCGTCGTTGTAGGTTTGGTTGACCCGGTCGTTCCATCCCTGATGCCAGCCGAAGCCGGCCAGTTCGTAGCCGGCCGTCGCGTCGTAGCCGGGGAAGTAGGTCGACAGGTTGGTCAGCACGTTGTTCACATCGCTCAGCATCTGCTGGTAGAAATATCCCTGATCGCCCTCGGCGAGCGGCGGATCGACGCTCCAGCCCGAACTCGGCGGGCGAAAATCGACGGCGAGGCTCTTGCCACCCCAGGCCGTCTTGATGATCAGGACCTGCTCGCCGTGGACGTCACCCATCACCTGGCCGAACTGCAGCTCGGGTCCGATCGTGTCGGAAAGCGCCCCGTAGCCGGCCGAGAGGTTGCCGTTGAGCAACGTGATTCCGCCCCGCTTGTAGGAAATCCAGACGTCGCCCCGGGAGGCCCAGCCCGTGCCGTCAACCAGATGCCCGTAAACCGCCGGGTTGCTTGCCACCAGATGGTCCAGTGTGCCTTGGGTTTCCGCCGGGTTCATCTCACCGTGGCCTTCCATGTTCGACTGGCCGGCCAGGATGAAGACCTTGAGTGGAGGATCCGGCGGTGATCCGCTCGTCGTCGCGGAACTCTCATCGGACGGAGCCGAAGAGTTCTGCGCCGGGCTCTTGTCGCGGGCGGTGACGGTGTAGCCGTAGGTCGTGCCCGGCGTCAGGCCGGTGTCGGTGTAGGTCGGGCTGTCCTGCCAGCCGCTGTCGTTTCCGCCACCCGAGGTGCAGGAGAAGTAGTACTCGACGCCTGAGGGGTCGATGGCGGTCATCGCGGTCATGGTGATGGACGTGTCGCCATCGGCCGCCGGGGCACTCGCCCAGACCATCGGATCGAGGAACGGCGGGGTCACATCGGGGCCTCCCGAATCGACAAGGGTCACCGTCACCGTCTCGTAGGCTTCGGTCAGTCCGCGGGAGTCGGACATGGTGACCTCGAACTGATAGGTGCCCTGGGTTCCGTCGAACAAGACGGTGCTCGCCGTGGCGCTGGTGCCATTCGGCGTGAAGGTCACCGCGCCGGGACCCTGGGTCTGTCTCCACGTGAAGGTGCTGTCGCCCTCGGCCAGGTCGGTCGCCGCGACCCGCAAGGTGGTCCGGTTGGCTGTAAGGTCGACGGTCGGATCATCAGCGGTGGCCGAATCAATGCTCTTGAACTCCAGCGGCGACGCCGGGGTGGTGTCAGCCGCGATGGCATCGAGCAGGGCCTGCGCCTCTTCCACCGTGCCGCCGGTCAGGTAACGCTGGGCAAAGGCCACCACATCCGGATCAGGAGTCACCAGGGTCGAGGAGCCGTCATACGCAATCAGGCCGTTCAGCAGGTTCTCATGGAAGCCACCCCATCCGTTCGAGTTGTCCATCGCCTGCATCGCTGCGGGGACCGCGTCCGCCACCAGGCTTCTCGCCATGGCCAGCATCGCCTCGTTCCGCACGCCCAGGCTGAACATCCGGTCCGCCGGCGACTCGAGGGCCACCATGTCCAACAGCTCGGGCGCCATGAGGTTCACCTCGGCCGGCGTGAGCACCTTGAGGAGGTTGTTGATCCTCCCCCGTGCATTGCCGGTCGGACTCGTGGCGGCCACCTTCAGGGCGTCGAAAAACAGCGTGCTCCCCACCTCGGAAATGAGGGTGTCCATTTCGGACCGGTTGTTGGCAAAGGCACCACCGCCGAAGATGGCGGTGATCAACGCCGCCTCGTCAAGCTGCAGGGGGTCACCCGGATCCACGGGAAAGGACGGGCGATCACGCGAAACCAAGGTCGTCATCATGGCGGTCCGGTAGGGCACCTTGTGCGAGCCGTGAAACTTGTGGAGCGCCTTGGCCGCCAGGGTTCGGACGTCGGCATCATCGTCGTTCAGCAAGGACACCAGATCGCCTGTGAAGCCGGTGTCATTCGTCTCCCCGATCGCCTGGATGGCCCCATGGCGGGAGCTTCCGTTCAGATCCAGGGCCTTGGCCCGGAGATCGTCGCGGGTGGCGGTGTCGATGGTTCGGTTTCCGAGTTCCTCCGAGGCTTGCCGCCGAATCTTGGGCGACCAGACAGCGAGGTCGGCGACCAGCTCTGCGGTGGTGCGGGCGCCCGCATCGTAGTCCTCGACGTCCAGGGAGTTGGTGATTTGTCCGGCGCTAAGGGCCAGTGCACCAGTGCTGTCGCGACCGGTGATGTGAAGGCTCTCCAGCGGCAGGGCGTAGGTCAGCAGCATCGCGGTGCTCATGCGGAAATCGTAGTATTCACTCCCGTTCGGGGCCCGGTTCTCGCTGTAGGAATCGTAGTCAAAACCCCCGTCCCAGCGGCGATGCAGATCCAGCATCCAGCTGATCTTCTTGAAGTATTCCTGCACCGCCGAAGGCCCGCCCCGCTGGACGCCCAGGGGAGCCCAGAGATAGTTGAAGTAGGCACCGGTGTGCCCCACGTCCCGGTCGGAGTCTCCGGATGCCAGGGCCATCATGACGAAAAACTCAGCCTGGCTTTCGTAGGCCGGATCGTTGTCGAGGACGATCGCCGCCATCCCGCTCTTGCCGTTGTTCTCGTGCCGTGGATCGTAGGCTTCATGCTCACCGTAGGGGATGGCTCCGCGGTTCGCATACGAGGCATAGAACATCTTTGCCCGATCGATCATCTGGTCGACCTCCGGATGGCTCACCCCGCACTGCTTCGCCAGTTGCACGCCGAGCAGAGCTGGCATGCCGAGCGAATTGATCACGCCGTATCCGGTGTTGGCCGGGCGGTAGGGGTTCGAAGGGTCATACCCGCCCGACCGGAGGGAGTGCCCCATCGTGCCGTAGTGACTGATTCCCTTGGCGATGTTGATGGCCAGGGCTTCGATCGTCGGAAACACCTGGGCGTCGGAGGTGATCAGGTAGTATTCCCCCAGCAGGATCAGCTCGTGAACCCGGCCCCACGGAGCCGAATAAGCGGTGCTCGCCGTGTAGTTTCGAAGGGCATCCAGCTCGGACGCGCTCTTGATCAGGGCCCGGGCCTGGGTCTCGGCCTCTTGAAGGTAGTTTGCCCGATCCGGGGCCGGGAAAAAGTCATTCTGGGCGGCGAGAAGGCTCAGCGTGCCCATGCGATACCTGCCGGAGCTTTCGTGGTTGTAGTAGTAGTCCATCCCCTCCTCGAGGATCTTCTCCGACTTCGGGCAGTTGTAGGGCGCGGTGGCCGAGTAGGCCCCCATGGTGCGCAAGGTCAGGGTGACCACGTCCTGCACCCCGGCGCGCCACCGGATCAGTTGCAGTGCCGCCGGAGTCTGTGCCTCGGCGTCGGCAATCGCCACGGCCAGTCCCCTCCGCGCATCGATGTCCGCGATCTCAAATTCGACCGGGGCGGTCGCCGTGCCACTGGCTCCGAGGATCAGGTCGTTCGGCAGAAACACCCCGTCGGCCGGCGATCCGGCATCCACCTCCCGCACCTGGATCTGCCGGCTCCCGGCCGATCCATTGATCCCGCCGCTGGTGGTGTCGTAGTAGACCCAGCCCCGCATGCCGGTCGGCCCGAGGTTCCAGGTCGTGGTCAGGTTGTCCGGAATGGGTTCCCCCAGGGTCAGGTCGGGGGGTGCAGCCCATCCAGGGATGATGCCAAAAATAATGGCCGTAAGAAATCCAACGACTCCGTGCGGGTGGCTCCGTCTGCTGCTCATGGGTATCGGGTATTTTTCTCCCCAAACCCTGAGCACCGGCATTCCGTTATAAGGGAATGTGGACGATTTGGGTTTTTGGGGCTGTTCTTGGCTTCCAGTTCCTCGTTCCCCCGGGTCAGGGAAGCAAGCATCCAGATAACTCGGAATCCTTGCCAAGAAATCGAGTCCAAGAGAACCAAAATTGTCGGGGCGTCATGGGTAATCCCACGCAGGGTGCCGCGCCCATCGCTCGGCACCAAGGGTCAAGTCCGATCTGCCCAGTCCGATCTGCCCAACAGTCCGATCTGCCCAACATCAACGGTCTGGAAGTCCGGGATGAGAAGCCCGGGCGACCGAACAAATCTGATCGGCTGTGAACGCTTGGGCGAAGGATGGAGTTTCACAGAAGGCCGCGAAGGGCACAAAGCTTCGGTCGATGGGCTGAGTCTCGCTCGTGAGTGGAATGGGTCGCGCGAGCCCACTCGCGCCTCGTTTGGTCCGGCGAGGCGCGAGTGGCCTCACGCGGTGCTTCCGGAAAAGGAAAACGCCGGCCCCCCGGGAGGGAGGCCGGCGTGGGAATCAGGTTGATCCTGCGGTCACTCCGGCAACACCGCCGTCAGGCGGCCGAAGAGTTTGCCACCTGCAGCTTCCGAGATCCCGATGGTCGCCGTCACCGCATTGGTCGGAGTGCCCGGAGTGACCAGGAAGGTCACACCGTTGTCGGCCGTTGCGTCGTCGGCGTCAGGGACCTGGTCAACCGTCGCCGTCCACGGGTCGCCTACTCCGAGGTCACTGCTGTGCTCCACCCGCAGTTCCGCCGCACCTCGGTCGGCAGTCGGCAGGCAGTTGAAGTTCATCACCAGTCCGCCACCGGTTTCGGTCACCGTCGGCAGCAGTCCCGCGGCATTGGCGTCGACGTTCGGATTCGCCGCTCCCAGCAGGAAGGCCAGGCCGT
>JAKZES010000105.1 GCA_022548915.1 Verrucomicrobiaceae bacterium E54 | reverse complement strand
AGAGCCAGCTCGCCGACGCGCTGCTCGCCGACGCCGCCAAGTCCGCCACCCGCGACCCCGCGGTGCTCACCAAGCTCCTCGCGCCGCTGGGGTGAGAGCAGCTACCCCTTCCCGTGCCACTTGGCCTCGGAGGCGATCCGCTTCGCCACCGCTTTCCGTTTCGACTTCTGGAGTTCCAGGTCGGCGTCAAGCGGCCAGCCTCTCAGATTTGCATGACGCGGTGGTCCCTCATCGGGGATGATCTGGATTCCGGCCTCGCTCACGCAGGAAGCCTCAACCACCGCCGCTCCGTGGATTCGGTACGGTTCCCCCTCCGCATTCACAAAATATCGGTCGGCATGTGCCCAAAGTTCTCCGTCCGACATCCCCTCGCTTCGATAGACCGAGGTGTCGTCATCCGGGGCAGGCATGAAGGCCTGATACTTGACCCTGCCCTTGGATTTCGCGACCCAGCTCGAAGAAGTGCAGTAGCGCGCCAGCGGTTCGCCACCATCGACTTCAGCAGAGAGTCCCGACGGAAGCTGGCTCATCCGAGCACCTTCTGGATTCCATGAAGCACGAACGGCGGAACCGTCGCCCCATCGAAGCGGCTGACGTTGTGCCACACGTCGGTGCCGTCGATGCCTGCACAGGCCATGCGCTGAGATTCGCCAACACTCACCGAGAACACACGGTGGGGACCGTTGCTCCACTCCAAGGCGATCGCTGCATCGTCGGGATCTACCGCCAGCTCGGGATTGGGAACCGAAGAAGGCAACGCTGCAATCAGCTCGGCGGCGCGCTCCAGCACGGCTTCCGAGACAGCCGGAGCCTCGGCACCGTCCCAGCCGGGCTGCGCGTGCTCACCTGCCAGTTCATAAAGCTCGGACATGACCTCCGCACGATTTCCGATGATCGACGCCGTGAGGTCGTTCCGCGCCACGAGGGACCGCGCGGTCTCGGCGACGAATCCGGCCTGGTCCGACACGCCGCTGGACCGGGCCTGCGTTTCCCGCAGGCAGCCCGCACCTCCCAGCACCGCGACGCCGGCAAAGGTGATTATTGAAACAGGTTCAGGCATTTCTGGGTCAGACTGTGTTCGAAAATATGGTTCTTCAGCGAACGGAGTTGCTCAATCGATTCCCGCCACTTTTCCAGCGGGGCCGGTTCGAGACGTTCATCGCGAAACACCTCGATGTCTAGCAGAAGCGGCAGGCACCCGTCGTCCTGCGGCTGGCTGGCGAGGATGATGTTGACCTTGTTGCCGGTTTTCGGGTCCCCCGCCCGATGCTGATGAAAAAAGTCGGCGAACTGGAGGCCGGAGCCCTCCGGAAGGTTCGGGCTGACCCGCAGATAGTCGGCCAGATTCACCGTGCCGTGTTCGAGAGGGATGGGGATGCGGTTGATGTAACGGAGTCCCAGCTTCCGAACCTGCACCGGTCGAACCACTTCCACAAACACCGCCCAGCATCGCTCGATCTCGGGCAAATACTCATCGAAAGAGCCGTAGGGCCCCAAGCGATTGAAGGAAAACCCTGCCGGACGGGCCTGGACGATCTGCTTCTCGTCCTCAGCGACGAATTGCACGGCGGCCAGGCCGTGCCGCGCGGTCAGCTTCGGCTGCTCGCCTTCCTTCAGGTCCATCTTGGCTTCGTGAACCAGCCGTTTGCGACGCACCGGATAATGGTCCTTGAGGGCATCCCCCATCGCCTCTTCAACCATCGCGAAGTCCAGGCCCGGCGGCAGATCGCAATCGATATCGACCACCGCTTCCACGATGGGCGGGTGCGGCAACTTGAAGGGATCGAGGGTTTCTGGCTCGGACATCAGGAGGGGCGCTTGGTGACGACTTGGGAGACTTCCGTGAGCAGTTCGAGCGCGTTCTGCAAGTCCCGGATCATGTCTTCGGCCAGTTCGTCGGGTTCGGGGAGGTCGGATCCGTCGTCGATCGACTCGTCCTTCAGCCAGCTCAGGTCGAGGTCGAGCTTGTCACGCTTCTCCAGTTCCGCCCAGTCGTAACAGCGCCAGCGACCCTCCGGATTGTCTGGCGACCAGGTCGCCTTGCGGCGATGGCGGGATCCGGGGCGGTAGCACCCCAGGAACTCGTCGAAGTCGGCCAGCGTGATCGGCTTCTGCTTGAGGGTGAAGTGCTTGTTGGTCCGCAGGTCATAGACCCACAGCTTCCGGGTCTGGACCTTGGCAGAGCCCGGTTTCTTGTCGAAGAAGAGGACGTTCGCCTTCACCCCGGGCTTGTAGAAGATCCCGGTCGGCAAGCGCAGCAGCGTGTGGACCTCGCAGGACTTGAGCAGCTGCCGCCGCAGCGACTCGCCGCCGCCACCCTCGAAAAGAACGTTGTCCGGCAACACCACGCCGGCCCGACCACCGTCGGTCTCGAGCAGGGCGTGGCAGTGTTTGATACGCGACAGCGTCACTGCCTCGATTTCATCGACAAGCGAGTCTAGCCTCTCAATCTCAACGCCCGCTCGGATCTGTTCTGCTCTCGGCGGGAGTGCGATTGGGAATGCTCGAACCGATTCAAGATTCAAGGTCTTCCGCGCCACTTCCTTGGCCTCGTGAGCCAAGGCATAGTTGTGAGCCGGTGAGCGCAGCCAAAAATCAATCCACTTCGATTCACATTTGGGCGCCACTGGAATGATGCCAACAGCTCTGGCTGTGTTTCCGCCCTTCAGGCACTCAGGAATAACCGCTGTACGACCAATCGCTCCGACGAGGGAAATCGCAACTTCACCACCCGAAAGGCGGGTGCGTGGGAATTCGGCAGCAACCTCCGGGGCAACTTTCTTAATCGCGTTCACATGCACCCGTCCTTCTCGAATATCGCCTATGCGCACCATGGGAACTCCGTCGACGACATCCGGACCAGGTTGAAGGATACCATAGGCACATGGCCGCCCCCCTTGAGTCAGCTGCTCGACCGACGTCCAACACCACCCCTCAGGCAGATCCGGCAGCCCTTCAACATCGGGTTCCTGTGGTTCCTTGTAGCGCTCCTTCCAGTTCTTCGGCGGTTTCTTCCCCTTCTTCTCGTAGGCTTCCAGTTGGGCCTTCTCCCACGCCTGGCGGCGGGCGACGAGAATGCGTTTGAGAAGATCGGAGGCGTGCTCGAAGTCGCGCCCTTCCTCCCGGGCGAGTTCCGCTTCCGTCGGCACCAAGCGCCCTTCGCAGGCGGCCTTCAGGACGCTGGCGCGGTAGCGTTCCAGATTCCCCCGCACCCGCTCCAAGGCCTCCTCCGCCTCGTCGATCTTGGCGAGGGCGGGTTCCAGCTCTGAGAGGATGCGCTTCTGCTCATCGGTCGGGGGAAGCCCGACCTCAATTTCATCAAATACGGCAGGCTGGAGGCTGGCTTGGTTGACATGGTTGTTGCACAAGGACCGGAAACAACCGTTTTGCCAACGTAGGTGAAGTTGCCTTGCAAGAAACCCTGGCAAAATGCCCGAGTGAGCCCGGAGTCTTGTCATGTGATTCGAAAACCCGAGGCCATCTGCTTCAGATGAATTGATCCAAGACGTCTTCCCGACAAGGCGCGGACTGTTGGTATTGTTAAACAGAATATCCCCGAGTCCTACGACCCTCTTGAGCTTATCCAAAGGAATCGACTTGAGGACGGACAAATCAATTTCGCCCTTCTCCGAAACATTCATCGGCCGGAGATGGCCGATGCCTGTCCGGTCCTGATTGTGGGTGCCACATGCAAATCCCGAAGACACGTCGGCAAGCAACTCGCTGACTTTGCACATTGTCCAACCCTCCGGCAGCTCCTCACTCATGCGACCAGCGTGTCATTGAGATCCTCAAGGATCGGCTGGAGTTGCTCGCCGAAGAGCTCGTGGGCCTTGCCGAGGCCGCCGTGGGAGGAGAGCCAGGGATCGTAGTCGAAGTGCTCTTCCTCGAAGCGCATCGAGGACGAGATCACCCGCACGATCTCGCCCAGCCAGCGCTGCTGCTCCTCAGTGAATGCCGCCCCTTCCCGCTCCTGAACGGCGAGCCAGAGCAGGAAGTGCTCCTGCACCCGGTCGCCGAAGGGAACGAGCTCGCTATTCTCCCCGATCTCCATCTCATCCTTGATCTTGCCCGACGATTTCGGCGGCTGTCCGAGCGCGTGACGAATGAGCGAGACGAGGTCGGTCATCTGGCGCTCGCCGGTGCCGCGAACCGCCGACTTCTCCAGTCGCTGATAGGCCTGCCACAGGGAATCGACGGTGAGATTGAGCGGCGGTTTGCGGATCTCGGCGACGAGCTTCTTGATGTCGGCGAACTTCAGGGTGCCGTAGCGCCGCGAGTAGAAGGCCTCCAGCGCGTCGATCTCGTCGCGGTGGTCGCGCAGCCACGTTTCGAAGGACTTCACCATCCCGCGCGCCCGTTCCTCGGAGGCGGCGTCGTAGTCGGAATGGAGCACCTTGTCATCGCTCAGCTCGTCGATGACCTGGTCCAGCTGCTGGCGGATCTCCAGCAGGCGCTTGCGCAGGCCCGCCTGGAGGAAAGGCTTCGCCGCTTCCTTGCGCATCGCCTTCCCGGCCGCCTCGACCTGCTCGGGGGTCGGATCCTGCTTGGCGGAAAGCCCGTGGTCCTTCCGCGCGCGGGTGGCCTGGGCATCGGGATCGACGGCCTCGGCCAGCTTGCCGACGAGGTCGGAAAGAGAGCGCCCCTTGGCGAGGTCCCGCAGCTCGCCCTTCTGGTCGGCGGTGAGCTGGCGGTTGAGCCGGGTGAGACGTGACGAAAGCGTGGACAGGGCCTCGGAATTCGTCCCGCCCAGCGAAACGTGGTCGAGCAGCTTCTTGAGGCTGACTCCAGGCTGGACGTTGCTCGGACTGGTGTAGCTCTTCTTGCTTTCGCAGACACCCACGGCATCGACGATGATGAAGTGGGTCTTGGCCTTCGCCGAGCCGGTGACGTCGCGCAGCTTGTCGGGCTCGATCACCCGCACGCCGCGTCCCTTCATTTGCTCGAAGAGGCTCGCCGAGCGCACGTCGCGCATGAAGAGCAGGCACTCGATCGCCTTGACGTCGGTCCCGGTGGCAATCTTGTCCACCGTGACGGCGATGCGCGGGTTGAAGGCGGTGCGGAAATGGCTCTCGACCTCCTCCGCCGTGAGGTTGCTGGTCTTTTCCCAGCGGTGGCCCACCTCCTTCTGGCTGCCATCGGGCTGCTTCTCGCAGATCGGCACCTTGGTGAAGCCGGTGCGGTAGGTGATCTTCTCGCAGAAGTCATTTCCCTGACCGAACACCTCGCGGCACACGCGCACGATGTCCTCGGCGTGGGAGTCGGTCTTGGCGAAGACGAGCGTTTTCGGGACTTCCTTGCGGCCGGGAAAGGCGGTGGGGAAGACCTTGTCGCGCAACTCCTCCAGGACGGTCCGGATCTGATCCTCGGCGACCACCGAGCGGTCCAGTTCGTTGCCGCTGTATTCGATGTCCTCCGAGAGCGCCTCGTAGCGCATCGCCCGGGTCTGCTTGTCGCGGATCGGGATGAAAACATGCGGGTCCTTCTCCAGCTTCGAACCGCTCTCCGTGATCCGGGTGCGGATGCGCCAGACGTCGAAGTCCACGTTCACGCCGTCGGTGACCGCCTTGGCGTGGTCGTATTCCATCACCAGGTTCTTCTTGAAGAAGGCGATGGTCTGCTTGGAGGGGGTGGCGGTAAGCCCGACGATGAAGGCATCGAAGTATTCCAGCACCTGCCGCCAGAGGCCGTAGATGCTGCGGTGGCACTCATCGACGATGATGATGTCGAAGTGTTCGATCGGAACCGCCGGGTTGTAGGCCACCGGTTTTGGCTCGGTTTCGAAGCGGTCCTCGGCCTTCTCGAACTGCGACTCCTCCTCGTCGCCCTCGAACTCTTCCTCGCCCTGAAGGATCGAATAGAGTCGCTGAATGGTCGTGATGACGATTTCATCGGAGGGGCGCAGCGTGTTCGATTGCAACCGGTTGACGGTGTGGATGTCACCGAAACGCCGGGGATCATCCGGAGGGACGAAGTTCTCGAACTCCGCCTCGGCCTGCTTGCCGAGATTCTTGCGGTCGACGAGGAAGAGGATCCGCTTGGCGTTGGCGAACTTGAGGAGGCGGTAGCAGAAGTTGACCGCGGTGAAGGTCTTCCCCGATCCCATCGTCATCTGGACCAGCGCCTTCGGTCGACCGAAGGCGAAAGACTCCTCCAGCTTGCCGATGGCCTTTCGCTGAACCTCCCAAAGCGAACCGTCGGGAAGAGGCGGCATGTCCCGCACCATGTTCCGCAACTGGCGGGGACCATCCTTGCAGATCTCGAGCAGGCCCTCGGGCGTGTGGAAATGGAATACGTCGCGGGAGCGGGGATTCTGGTCGAGGAAGCTGGTGAAGTGAATCTCGGTGCCGCTTGCCTGATAGACGAAAGGAAGCGGGCGATGATGGGCATTGAGGTCGTCCGGCAGCCCCTCCGAGTAGCGCCGAGCCTGGCCTTCCGCCGAAGTGAGGGTGAAGCCCGACGGCTTCGCCTCGATGACGCCGATCGCCTCGGCGTCCACGTAGAGCAGGTAGTCCGCCTCGCCGTGCCCAGGCTTAAGCGGAAATTCACGGACCGCGACGCCATGAGCCGCTCCAAGATTCACGGCTGCAACATCCTGAATCGCCCAGCCGGCGGCGACGAGTTTCGCGTCGATGACTTCGCGAGCTTCATCTTCCGGGCCGGGCACAGGCTGAAACTAGTAAACATGCGCTTTCCCCGGCAAGAATGATCGCGCTTACCGCATCGGCCAGAAGAACCCGGTCTTCGTCCACAAGCTCATCTGCCAGGGCACCGTCGAGGAGCGCATCCACCAGCTCCAGCAGAAGAAGAG
>JAKZES010000104.1 GCA_022548915.1 Verrucomicrobiaceae bacterium E54 | reverse complement strand
AACGTCCGGCACCGACTACTACTGCGCCGGCTCGGATGACCTCACGAGCTGGGCGACCGAGATCGTCCCCACCGACACCGGCGGCAGCCCGTTCCGGACCAACGCCGCCGGCGACCTGACCTTCTCCGTCGACATCTCCGGCCTCGGCTCGAGCTACTTCCTGCGGATCCAGAACTTCGATCCGGTTCCGTGATGGCGCAATTCAGTAAACTTTTGCCGTGAATCCGGAAGCAATTCAGTTTGTCGCGGGCGCCGCCGCCCGCGATAGTCATTCCGCGCCCGACCACAGGGACACAAAAACCTCCGAACCAATGCCATTCATGAAACTGAAGCTCGCCACCTGCCTGCTGCCGCTCCTGTTCGCCGCCACGGCCGACGCCGCCACCTGGTACTCCCAGGGATCCGGGGATCTGTCTCCGAATCAATACTGGCGCTGGAACGCCACCCGCGACGGCGGTGCCGATTTCGTCAATGGTCTGGACGGTCTGATGCCCCCTGCCGAGGGCAACACGGACACCTGGGTGATCCAGGCGCAGCCGGAATGGAACCGGGCGCGCCTCAATCTGACCGACACCACATGGTATGGCGGAACGACCGTGTTTGAAGGCGCCCGGAATCCTGAGCGCCCCGCGATGTTCTTTCTGAACAATGGCGCCACCGCGACCGTTCAGGATGCCATCTTTGACGGCGGAGCCATCAACAGCAATGGCGGCACGATGTATGGCAACACGGCCACGGTGATGGCCAACGGGGTGACGATCGGAATCGAAGGTGGATCGAGCATTGTCGTCGACTTCAACGCGATCGTCGGTGCCGGGCCGATCCGGATTCAGACACTCTTCGATGGGGCGCTGGTTCCTCCTCCCGGCGGTTCGACCGGCACGGTGCAACTGGCCGCCGGCACCGATCTCTCGGGTTACGCCGGGACGATCGTCATGACGGGCAATCAGAAGTTCGCGCTGGGAGGCAACGTGACCACCCCCACGTTCGGCATCGAATCCCAAAGCGCGGGCTCCCAGGCCTACGTCCTGCAGAACAACGTGACCGTCACCTCGGCCGTCTTCGGAACCACCGCGCTCGATCCGGGCACCTATAACGCCACCGACCTGACGAATCTCGGCCTCGGAGATTACTTCACCAACAACGGCGGCACGCTGACCGTCGAGCCGGCGGTGATCGTTCCCCAAAACCTCGTGGCGGTGCCCGGCAACAACCAGGTTACCCTAAACTGGTCGGCCTTCCCCGGGGCGACGGGTTATTCTGTGAAGCGTTCGTTGACAGCCTACGGCCCGTTTACCGACGCCGTGTTCCCAACCGGGCCGGTCACCACCTACACCGATACCACCGCGGTGAATGGCATGACCTACTACTATGCCGTTTCGGCCACCACCACGGCGGGCGAAACCGGCAACTCGCTCGAAGTCCGCGCGCTGCCCAACGTGCCGTTTCCCACCGTCAATCTCGATTTCGGAAACCAGGGCGTTTACACCGGCGAGGGTCCGGCCGGCCCGCGCGGCGGCACGGTCTGGAACGAGTTCAACGCCGGCGGCGGCACGCTTTCGGGCTTGCTCGACTCGGCGGGCAACGGGACGGCGGTTTCCGTCACGGTCTCCAACTTCAATGGCACCTTCGGTTTCGGTGCCGGCAGCACGCAGTTGTGGGCGGACTACAACCTGCTCTCCGACAACCCGAACGACAGCGAGGAACGCACTGCGACCGTGGTGTTCGAAAACCTGGCCGCCAACTCGTGGTATGACCTCTACCTGCTCGGCCTGGGTGGAGCGCCCGACCAGACCGCGAAGTTCACCCTCGCCGCAGCTAATGGCGGCGCCTCGGGGATCACGCGCGGCCCGTTCCCGGCCGGCGAGTTCGGCGCGCCGAACAACTTCATCGTCCTCTCGGGATACACCGACGCCAACGGACGGCTCGAATACGCCGTCGACAACTCCGACTCGCCGGACACCGGGCACAATGCGGTGCAACTGGTCGCGGCGTTCGAGATGGACCTGAGCGTCGAGCGAAACGGCGACAATCTCGACTTCGCGTGGACCAGCAAGAACGGCAAGCAGTACGACCTGGTCAGCGACACCTCCCTCGACACCCCGCCCGCCGACTGGCCGGTCTGGGACGGCCGCGAGGACATGGCCCCGACCGGGGACTTCACCACCATCTTGAACGTCCCCGACGGCGGCGATGCGCGGCGCTTCTTCGTGATGGTCGAGAAGGATCCGCTGCCGGACTACGGCGTCGATCCCTCGCTGGTCGAGCTTTACGGCAGCGGCGTGACCATCACGCTGGTTTTCTCGCAATCGATGCAGCCCGGTGCCGCGACCGACCCGGCCAACTACTCGGTGATGAAGGCCGGCGGCGGCGCGGTCACGATCAGCTCCGTAGCGATCAGTTCGAACGGCAAAACGGTCACCCTGACCGCCGCCGCGCCGCTCGACCTCACCTCGTCCTACACGGTGACGATGAACAACCTGGCCGACCTCGGCGGGCGGCCGCTCGCGCCCGCCACGATGGGCAATTTCGGGACCTGGGACAACAACCCGAACGGCGTCAAGGTGTTCATCCTCGCCGGCCAGTCGAACATGGTCGGCTACGGCGAGACCGAAATCGGCAACGGCGGGATCAACGGCGCCGTCGGCAGCCTGCGCTACCTCGCCGTCAATGACGCCTCCTATCCCGAATACACCTACAGCGGCCTCCTCGTGGACCCCGGCAATCCCGCCACCAGCGCTTGGGCCACCCGCAGCGACGTCAAGGTCTGGTGGGACCGGGCCGAGCCCGGCTACGGCCCGAACGTAATCAAGGGCGACCTCACCGTCGGCTTCGGGGCCCAAGGCAACAAGATCGGGCCCGAGTACGCCTTCGGCCAGGTGCTTGGGGACTACTATGGCGACCCCGACGACAAGGTTCTGCTGATCAAGACCGCATGGGGCGGCAAGAGCCTCAGGGAGCAGTTCCGCCCGCCGAGCGCGGTGGCCGCCCGCGGCGGCACGGTCGGACCCTTCTATACCGGCATGCTCAACCAGGTCCGCGACGTGCTCGAAGACCTCGACACCGAGTTCCCCGCGTGGGCCGGCCTCGGCTACCAGGTCGTCGGCTTCGGCTGGCACCAGGGCTACAACGACCGGATCGACCAAGCCGCCCAGGAGGAGTACGAGGCCAACCTGGTCGATCTCATCAACGACCTGCGCGTCGAGTTCGGCAACCCGTCCCTGCCGATCTCGATCGCCACCACCGGCATGGAACCCGACAACTTCCCGGGCTACAGCCTGGTCGAACTGGCCCAGCTCGCGGTGGGCGACCCCGACGATCATCCCGAGTTCGACGGCACCGTCTTCAGCGTCGACGCCCGCCCGTTCTGGCGCCTGTCCTCGGTGTCGCCCAACGACCAGGGCTTCCACTGGAACTTCAACGCCGAGAGCTACTTCCTCATCGGCAAGGCCATGGGCGAGGGCATGACCGGCTTGCTCGGCGAGTAGTCATTGTGAAGCCTATCAGAATCCACCTTTGGCTGCTTTGCTGGCTCGCCCCGGCGGTCTGGGGACAGGCCACCGACGGCCAGGCTGCGGAGGGCGGGGCGCCAGACTCCGACTCCGCGAACGCCCGCCCGAACATCCTTTTCTGCATCGCCGACGACTGGGGCTACCATTTTCCCGGGGTGGGCGGGAAGATGCCGAAAACCCCGACCTTCGAGCGCATTGCCGCGCAGGGCATGCGGTTCACCAACGCGCACGCGCCGGCGCCGTCGTGCACCCCGACGCGCAACGCGATCCTGACCGGGGCGCACCCGTGGAAGCTGGGGCGCGGCGCCAACCTGTTCAGCCGCTTTCCCGAGGGCTTCGTGACCTATCCGAACCTGCTCGCGGAGAGCGGCTACCACGTCGGCTACAACGGCAAGTGTTTCGGCCCGGGCAAGGTGCCGGCGGGCATGCCGGACCCCGGCGTGAAATCATACGGCTTCCCCCAGAACCCCGGGGCGTTCCAGGCCTTCCTCGAGGACCGCAAGCCCGGCCAGCCGTTCTGTTACTGGTTCGGCGCCCAGGACCCGCACCGCGACTACGACCGGCGCCTGACCCGGGAACTCGGGATCGGGCCGGAGGACGTCGAGGTGCCGCCCACCTTCCCCGATGTCGAGGAGGTGCGCTGGGACATCGCCGACTACTACGCCGAGGTGCAGCGCTTCGACACCCTCACCGGCCGGCACCTCGAAATCCTCGCGGAGCAGGGCCTGCTCGACAACACGCTCATCGTCGTGACCAGCGACCACGGTTGGCCGTTTCCCCGCGGCAAGTGCAACCTCTACGACGCCGGCACCCACGTCCCTTTGGCCGTCATGTGGCCGGGCCGCGTCCAAGCCGGCCAGACGGTCGAGGATTTCGTCAACCTCGCCGACCTCGCCCCGACCTTCCTTGAGGTCGCCGGCCTGCCCCGGCCCGGGCAGATGACGACCCGCAGCCTGCTCGGGGTCCTCGAATCGGTGCCGCGTGCCGGCCTCCGCGACCCCGCGCGCGACCACGTCTTCACCTTCAAGGAACGGCACTGCCCGAGCCAGTGGGACACCATCGGCGGCTACCCGATGCGCGCCATCCACACCAAGGACTACCTCTACATCCTCAACCTCGAACCGGACTGGTGGCCGGTGGGCTGCCGGCTGCCCTCGATCCGCGGCCAGCATTACGCCGACATCGACCCCGGCCCCACCAAGGAGATCTTCGTCAGGAACACGCCGGACATGACCCACCTCGACCCGCCGTTCTCCCTGACCGTCGCCAAACGCCCGGCCGATGAACTCTATCACACGCCCGACGATCCCCACCAGCTCCACAACCTCGCCGGAGACCCGCAATACGCCGGCATCCTGCAACAGCTCAAGTCCCGCCTGATCGATCGCCTCACCGCCGACCAGGACCCCCGCCTGCTCGGCAAGCCCGAGATCTACGAATTCGAACCCTTCCTCCTCCAGCACGATGCCAAACGCTTCGGCGAGCTGAAACGGCAGCGGATGGAGGAGCCGGGCAGGGGAAACAAACCATAGACCCCGGGGGAAGCCGCCTCCCGGAAACCCGGCAACTGGAGATCAGAGACGAACCGCCGGCTCACGAAGCCCGGGGTTTCAACCCCGCGAAACGAGTGCGTTTCCGATGCGCTGCGTCTTGAATGGACGCCGGCGGGGCCGATCAGGGAACCCGCCAGCGACGGAGCCCTTCGATGTGATCGAAGTGCCGGTCGAAGGTCACGAGAACCGCTCCGATCTCCATGCAATGGGCTACAATCCAAAGGTCGTTGGTGGGGATCTTCATCGACTTGCGGCGCAGTTGGTCCTTCACGGCAGCAAAAAGCTCCGCGGTGTCCTCGGTGGTGTGGAGCATTCTCACGGTCGGCTTGGCCAGGAAGGCACCCAACTCCTGACGGTTCTCGTGCTCGCGCGTCCCGCCGGCAAATCCATAAAAAAGCTCGGCGAGAACGAACACCGTCACGTACACCCGCTCGGCTTGTCCCATTACGTCCAGAACGCTTTCACTGCCCCGCCGGTAGGCGGAATAGGCATTGGTATCCAGCAAGACCACCCTGGCCACCCTCAAATCGGACCCTCAAATCGGAGGCCAAGCGGCGCGACATCCCCTACCAAAGCTACATCAGGACCATCCTGGCCGAGCAAATGGACAAGCGGAAAGCTGCGCTTTGCGGGAACATCGGGGGACCGGCGCCGCTGGCGAATTTCCGTAAAATTTTGGCGCGCATCCGGAAGTGAATTGGTTTGGCGGGAGCGGCGGCATTTGCCAGCCTTCCCGATGATATCTCCCCGCCAACCGGCGAATGGAACCATTCAACACCGAAGAAAGTTCAGCCCAAGAAAGGAACTCCCGAATGAAGAACACACTCATCACACTGCTGGCGCTGGGATCGCTCGCCGCCACGGCCAGTTCCGCCACGTATTACAGCCAGGAAACGTCAATCAATCCGACGATGAATTATGTTTGGAACGAGGTCCAAGATGGCGGCCCTTGGCAACAGATCCTCAATCCGCACCCTCCGACTTCGGGCAATACGGACACGTGGGTCGTCCAGTCGCCGGCAGGCTGGGGCAAATCCCGCTTCGATCTCACCGATGCCACCTGGTTTGGCGGCACAACCGTGTTCGAGGGCACCGATAATCCTACCCGACCCGGAATGTTCTTTCAAAACGGCGGCTCCACCGGGACCGCGACCCTGCAGGACGCCGTTTTCGACGGCGGCGCCATCAACAGCAACGGCGCCACCATGAGCGGCAATACCGCGACGATCACGGCGAGCGGGGTGACGATCGGCATCGAGGGCGGAGCAGGCATGACGGTGGATTTCGACGTCTACACCGGGTCCGGTGATACGACGATCGCGACCATTTTCTCCGGGGAGATTCTTGCTGTTCCCGGCATTTGGAATGGCATCGTGACGATGGCCGCCGGCACCGATCTCTCCGGTTACACCGGGACCTTCGTGATGAACGGCAATCAGAAGTTCGCGTTCGGCGGCGACGTGACCACCGCTACCTTCGGCGTTGAAGTTCAATCCACTGGTGTGAACTCCTACGTCCTGCAGAACAACGTGAGCGTCACCTCGGCCAAGTTCGGAGGCACCACGCTCGCTCCGGGCACCTACAACGCCGCCGACCTGACCGGCCTGGGCCTCGGCGCCTATTTCACCGACAACGGCGGCACGCTGACCGTCGCGTCCGGCGCCGTGCCCGAGGACCCGAAGATCACCTCGATCTCGTTGTCCGGCTCTATCGCCACGGTGATCATGAAGGGAACCCCCGGCGTCGACTATTACTGCGCCGGCTCGGACGACCTGACGACCTGGGCGACCGAAATCGTGCCCACCGACACCGGCGGCAGCCCGTTCCAGACCGACGGCGGCGGCGACCTGACCTTCTCCGTCGACATCTCCGGCCTCGGCTCGAGGTACTTCCTGCGGGTCCAGGACGTCGATCCGGTTCCCTGATCCGCCGGCCCTGTCCGCACCGGCACCGCTGTCGAATTTCCGTAAAATTTTGGCGCGCATCCGGAAGTGAATTGGTTTGGCGGGGTGGCAGGCATTTACCAACCTTCTCAACGATACATTCACGCCAAGTGGCGGATGGAACCATTCAACAGCTAAGAACGTACAGCATAAGAAACGAACTACCAAATGAAGAACACCAAATGAAGAACACACTCATCACACTACTTGCGCTGGGATCGCTCGCCGCCACGGCCAATGCGGCTACTTGGTACACGGTGGGAACCAGCGGGGGCACGGTTGTGGACGATGCGAGCACGGATTGGCAATCCTTGCCGGCTGGCGGCGGCAATCCGTCTGCCCTACCCACCTCCGGCGATTTGGACACGTGGGTCGTCCAGGATAGTCTTCGTGCCGGGTTCGCCAACACGACATGGAATGGCGGAACGACCCAGGTGGACGGAGGAACCAACTATCCCTGGCTCGGCTTGATCTATCTCGCCGGTATCAACGTGACGTTCCAAGACGTTGTCCTCAACGGCGGGGGAATCAATTCGAATGGCCATACAATCACCGGCAATACGCTCACGGTGAGCGCGACGAATGGTGGCTATTTCGGCACGGAAGGCGGGGGCACCACGACGCTGGACTTCGACGCAATCACCGGCTCCGGAACATTGACCTCGATCGGCATCTTCGACCGGCGCCTTGACCCGGGCTCCGGCGGCGGTGCGGCGATCGCCGCCGGGACCGATCTTTCCGGCTTCACCGG
>JAKZES010000103.1 GCA_022548915.1 Verrucomicrobiaceae bacterium E54 | reverse complement strand
CAGATTTTAAGAGTCCAGAAAATCTGCGTAATCCGTTCAATCCCCTAAATCCGCGGTATTCGGCACGATTCAGCCTTGGCAGATAATCACTCGTCCGTAAGGCGGCCTACACTAGCAGCACCAGATCCTCCTTCACCTGTCCGCCGACCTGTCCGCCGAAGCCTTGGCGAAGGAGGATTCGCGGTTTTCTCACTCCGGGGCCAACCAAAACCGGCCGCCTGCCGTTTGCCTCGTGACACGGCCCGCAAAAGCAGGCCGTATCGGCGCAGCGAGATGAGTCAGCACGAACCCCGTCCCCGCCGCCGCCGACGTTCCTCACCACCGTCCGCCGACCCGCGGGAGGAAACCGCCCAACCGCCGCGACAGGTGGCGCCGACCAAGGCGGAGACCGCTCTCCTGCCCCCCTTCGAGGGACTTTCCCAGTCCCACATCCACGTGCCGTCGACCCGGGCCGAGCGCCAGCAGGCGGTGGACGAAATCATTGCCGCCGGGATCGCCGGATTCGACACCGAGGCCAAGCCGACCTTCCGGGCCGGACAGAAGAGCGACGGGCCCCACGTCGCCCAGTTCGCCCTCACCGACAAGGCCTTCATCTTCCAGCTCCACCGCAAGGAGTGCGAGAAGGCCACCGCCACGCTCATCGCCTCGAAGCAGGTGCTCAAGGTCGGCTTCGGCTTGAAGAACGACCACAGCCAGATCCGCCGCCGCCTCGGGATCCCGCTGCATCCCGTCCTCGATCTCGACCAGGTCTTCCGCAAGCTCGGCTACCCGCGGCAGATCGGCGTCCGCGCCGCCGTGGGGGCCCTGCTCCAGCGCCACTTCCGGAAGTCGAAATCCATCACCACCAGCAACTGGGCCGCCCGCGAACTGCGTCCCAAACAACTCCTCTACGCCGCCAACGACGCCTTCGCCGCCCTCAAGATCATGGAGGTGCTGCAGGAGAAGGGGATGCTCGAAGACTGATCGCCCCGAGTTGGCAAACGGACGAAGGATCGGGAGGTCGAAGGTCGGAAGGTCAAAGGTCAATAGTCCCTTTGCTCGAGCGTTCTCGCACGGACGCAGCGGGTCGACTGCTCGGACCTTCGACCTTTCGACCGAAACCGCTGCCAAAGAAGCGCCATTTCTCCTAGCCCTGCCCGCCCGCCATGGCTCGCACGGCAGGGGGCTCTCCGACCCGGTCATTGCCACCGCGCGCGCATCGGCTATACGTCGGGCAAGCGTGTTCCGGAAAATCATCCTCACCACGGTCTTCGCCGCCCTGGCCTACGGCTTTTGGGCCAGTCCGAATTTCAAGGAGATCGCCGCCGGGGTCGCGATCTTTCTCTTCGGCATGCTGGCCCTCGAGGAAGGCTTCCGCGCGTTCACCGGCGGCGTGCTCGAGCGCCTGCTCCGCCGCACCACCGACAAGCTGTGGAAGAGCCTGAGCTTCGGCGTGATCTCGACCACCCTCATGCAGTCGAGCTCGCTGGTCTCGGTCATCACCATCTCCTTTCTGTCCGCCGGACTCATCACCCTGACCGCCGGCATCGGCATCATCTTCGGCGCCAATCTCGGCACCACCACCGGCGCCTGGCTGGTCGCCGGCTTCGGCCTCAAGGTGAACATCGCCGCCTACGCCATGCCGATGCTCGTCTTCGGCACCATCCTGATCTTCCAGAAGGCCCGCAGCACCAAGGGCTTCGGCTACATCCTCGCCGGCCTCGGATTCCTCTTCCTCGGCATCCACTACATGAAGGAGGGCTTCGAGGCCTACCGGCACAGCCTCGACCTCACCCGCTTCGCCGTCGGCGGCTACCCCGGCCTCTTTCTCTTCGCCCTCATCGGGCTGGTCGCCACGGTCGTGATGCAGTCCAGCCACGCCACCCTGGTCCTCATCATCACCGCCCTCGCCGCCCAACAGATCACCTACGAGAACGCCCTCGCCCTGGCCATCGGCGCCAACGTCGGCACCACCATCACCGCCATCATCGGCGCCCTCGGGTCGAACGTGAACGGCCGCCGCCTCGCCGGCGCCCACCTCGTCTTCAACCTCGTCACCGGCCTCGTCGCCATCGGTCTGATCCACCAGCTCACCGCGGCGGTCGATGCCACCAGCGCCTGGCTCGGCATCGCCGACGACGACCACACGCTCAAGCTCGCGGTCTTCCACACCCTCTTCAACGCCCTCGGCATCGTCCTCATGCTGCCCCTCCTCAAGCCCATGGTCTGGAGCCTGGAACAGTGCATCAAACCCAGGGCCCGCACCGCCGCCCAGCCGCGCTATCTCCACACCTCCGCGACCGAGCTGCCCGACACCGCCATCGAGGCCGTCCGCCTGGAAACCCTGCACCTCTACGACAACGCCTCGGACATCATCGCCCGCGCCCTCGGCCTGCGCCTCGACGACATCCTCTCCGGCAAGCCGATCGACGAGGTGGTCGACGTCCCGGCCGGCACGGGCCACTTCGACATCGACGAGGCCTACCGCGAGAACGTCAAGGGACTCTTCGCCGGGATCGTCGAATTCATCAGCCGCGCCCAGGCCGACATGACCCCCGAGCAGCACGACGAACTTTTCGCCCTGCGCGCCGCCGGCCGCGACATCGTCGAGGCGATCAAGGACACCAAGCACCTCCGGAAGAACCTTTCCCGCTTCCTCGTCAGCGACGACGCCGTGATCCGCGGGGAATACGCCGGCATCCGCCGCAACCTCGCCACCGTGCTGCGCTCGCTCGACGAGGTCCGCGACCGGGGACACGACTCGGCGGCCATCCTCTCGCTCGATTTGCTCAAGGCCCGCTTGAAACAATACGACCGCGAGCTCGGCCAGCGCCTGAACGACCTGATCCAGCAGCGGAAGGTCAGCGGGCCGGTGACGATTTCGTTGATGAACGACAGCGGTTACGCCTACCAGGTCACCAAGAATCTGGTAAAGATGGGGGCCATCCTCTTCTCCACCGCCGACCACGGGCTGCGTGAAGCCGAGCGCAGCATTTCGCTCGACGAGAGCGAGATGGCCGAAGCCCTGGGAACCCTGCCGGAAACTCCAACCACCTCCTCCCATGAACCTGACTAAGCTCGCGAACAAGACGAGGGACTTCCTCAGTTTCGCGGAGCGCAAGCGCAAGGAGAAGAAGAAGTTCCTCAAGCACGTGCTCAAGAAACTGAAGAAGCACGAGAAATCGTTGCTCAAGGAACTCAAGGAGACCAGTGACGCCGACCGGCGCGCCGGTCTTGAAAGCGAGATCGCCCTCGTCCACGCCCAGCGCAAGAAGGGCGTCGCCAGGCTCCAGGAACTCAAGAAGCCCTCCAAGTCCGCGAAGAAGGCGTGAGGGCGGTCGCCGCGGCATCCTGCCCTCCACCCGCGTGGCCGTGATCGCCACCAGGCCCATGCCGGCCGGGGGACAAAGGGGCTGAGGGGTCCGGGGCCAGGCGAAGCATTGGATTGATGGGTCAGGCCTCGACTGTTCCGTTTCCCCTCGCTTGGCCCCCGCCCCCCCCCAAGCCCGAACCGCCGCGATTTCGGGAAAGCGATCTCCTTTCGCACCAGTCTCCCTGCCGCAGGTGGATCACCCGGAACTTGGCAGGCGTCCCTCTTCCGGCCGACCGGCCCGCAGGCTCGCCGCGACGATGCCGAGGACCCCTGCAAGGAACAGCGATCCGCCGGCAAACCCGATCAGCAGGATCGCCCCCTGGATCTGGTCCGCCAGCACCGCCGGCGTTCCCTTGCCCGAAAGCACCCCGGTGAGCGGTCCGAAGGCCACCGACATCGCCAGCGCCCCGATCGCCGCCCGGGCCATCTGGGCATTGACGTTGCCGAAGCTCTTCACGCCCCACGAAAACTCATGCGCCGGAACCTCTCCCGCCGGGCCCGGGCCGATCGTCCCCACCACGATCTCCAGCAGGAAGGTCGAGAAAATCCGCCCGTCCCGCCAGAACAGCACCAGCCCCGCCACCATCAGCAACACACCGACTACCGGCATCCAACGGTTCTTCATGATCCCAAACGTGAGAAGCCCCCCGGCCCGGCACAAGCGAAGACTCGGCATCCGCGAAAGCCCGTGCCGGCCGGGGGACGAAGGGGCTGAGGGGTCCGGGGCCAGGCGAAGCGCGAGTCACCCGCGCACCTCATCGGCTCTTCCACCGCACCTCGCTTGGCCCCGGCCCCCTCAATCCCCGGCCCCCAAAGCCCGAACCGCCTCACCGGACTGCCCCGCTATCCCGCCAAAACCGCTCTCCTCCCACCTCTTCCTTGGCTTCCCGCCACCCACCGTTCAACCTCGCCACCGATGGCGGCGAAGAAGCTCACCCCGATGATGGCGCAGTACCAGCAGATGCGCCGCTCGCTGCCCGACGACGTCCTCTTGCTCTTCCGCCTCGGCGACTTTTACGAGATGTTCTTCGAGGACGCCAACGTTGCCGCGCCCCTGCTCAACGTCGCCCTCACCCGCCGCAACTCCATCCCGATGTGCGGCGTGCCCTACCACGCCGCCGACAACTACATCGCCAAGCTGGTCAAGGCCGGCAAGCGCGTCGCCATCGCCGAGCAGACCACCGAGCCGCAGCCCGGGAAAATCGTCGAGCGCGAGATCACGCGCATCATTTCCGCCGGCTCGGTCATCGAGCACGCGCTCCTCGACGACTCCCGCCCGAACTTCCTCGCCGCCGTCTTCCAGCACGGGAAGAAACACGGCCTCGCCTGCGTCGACCACACCACCGGCGAGTTCACCGTCGCCGAGTTCCCCGCCCGCGCCGCGCTCGACGACGAGCTCGCCCGCCTCACGCCGAGCGAGCTGCTCGTCTCCGACGAACAACTCGAGCCCTTCGGCGCCCTGCCCGCCTCGCAGGCCTACGACGCCTTCGCCTTCCTCCCCGATCCCGCCGGGCAGCTCCTCAAGGACCACTTCGGCGTCCACTCGCTCGACGGCTACGGCTGCGCCGACATGGACGCCGCCGTCGGCGCCGCCGGGGCCGTCCTCCACTACCTCATCCACCAGCTCCGCCGCCCCTGCGAGCACCTGCGCTCGCTCAAGGTCCGCGAGGACGAGGGCATCGTCCTCATCGACGCCGCCTCACAGGCCAACCTCGACCTCGTCGACTCCCGTTCCGGGCGAAAGCACACGCTGTTAGGCGTCCTCGACCGCACCCGCACCCCGATGGGCGCCCGGCTTTTGCGCGACTGGATCCTCCACCCCCTGCGCGACCTTGAAGCCCTCACCGCCCGCCAGGACTTCATCGCCGCCCTCCTCGCCGAGCCCTTCCTCCTCACCAAGATCCGCGAGTCCCTGCAGGGCATCCGCGACGTCGAACGCACCACTGCTCGGTTGAGCCAAGGCGCCGGCAACGCCCGCGACCTCCAGGCCCTCGCCACCTCCCTCGACCACATCCCCGCCCTCAAGGAAGACCTCGCGAGCCTCCCGGGGAGAGAAGGGGTCAGGGGTCAGGGGTCAGGGGCCAGTAACTCTACAGACGGACCGCGAGCTTCAGCTCGCCCGACAACCCCAGCCACCCAACCCCAGTCTTCCACTTCTCACTTCTCACTCGGCACTCGGCACTCCGACCACCTCCACGACTTCACCGACCTCACCCAACACCTCACCGTCTCTCTCTCCGACGAACCACCCGCCACCCTCAAGGACGGCGGCCTCATCGCCGACGGCCACAGCGCCGAGCTCGACGAACTCCGCTCCGCCAGCCGCGACGGCAAACAGTGGATCGCCCGGCTCCAGGACGACGAGCGCAAGCGCACCGGCGTCGATTCCCTCAAAGTCAAATTCAACAACGTCTTCGGCTACTTCATCGAGATCTCCGCCGCCAAGCTTGCCACCGCGACCTTGCCCGACGACTACACGCGCAAGCAGACCATGGCCAATGCCGAGCGCTTCATCACCCCCGCGCTCAAGGAGATGGAGAGCAAGGTCCTCGGCGCCGAGGAGCGCGCCAAGAAACTCGAATACGAACTCTTCCTCGAGCTCAGGAAGGAAGTCTGCCAGCACCTCGACGCCCTCCAGCAGACCGCCGCCGCCATCGCCGAGATCGACGTCCTCGCCGGCCTCGCCGACACCGCCCAGACCCACCGCCACTGCCGTCCGCGGCTCGAAGAAAGCCGCTACCTCGAAATCACCAACGGCCGCCACCCCGTGTTGGAGCAGACCTTGGTGGAAGAGAAGTTTGTGCCCAACGATACCCTTTTTGTGCCGCCATCCGAGGGGTCAGGGGTCGGGTGTCAGGGGTCAGAAATGGAGAGAGCGGGTTTGCAACCCGCCCCACAACCCCAGAACGGACCGCGAGCTTCAGCTCGCCCCGGAGCCCCGGCCACCCAACCTCAGTCTTCCACAGACCCCCGACCCCTGACCCCTGACCCCTCAAACCCCGCCACCTCAAGCGCCCCGCCCGACCCCAACGGCGACTACAGCCTCGTCCAAATCCTCACCGGCCCCAACATGGCGGGCAAATCCACCTACATCCGCCAGGTCGCCCTCATCACCCTCATGGCCCAGATCGGCGCCTACGTCCCCGCCGAGAGCGCCACCATCGGCCTGTGCGACCGCATCTTCTGCCGCGTCGGTGCCAGCGACGACCTCTCGCGCGGCCAGTCCACCTTCATGGTCGAGATGAACGAGACCGCGCTCATCCTCAACCACGCCACCGACCGCAGCCTCGTCATCCTCGACGAGATCGGTCGCGGCACCGCCACCTTCGACGGCCTCTCCATCGCCTGGGCCGTGGCCGAGCATCTTCATGATGAAACCCAGTGCCGCACCCTGTTTGCCACGCACTACCACGAACTCACCGACCTCGCCGAGACCCGCCCCGCCGTCGCCAACTACAACGTCGCCGTCCGCGAGTGGAACGACGAAATCATCTTCCTGCGCAAGATCGTCGAAGGCGCCGCCGACAAGTCCTACGGCATCCAGGTCGCCCGCCTCGCCGGCTTACCAAAACCCATCATCGACCGCGCCAAGGACATCCTGAGCCACCTCGAGATGCACAGCGCCAAGCCCGACGCCAAGAAGCGCGGGCCGAAGGCGAAGAACACCCGCCCCAAGGACATGCCCGAGCCCAATCCCCCCCAGCTGGATCTGTTCGATTAGCGAGCGTAGCTGCGGCATCCTGCCCCGCAATTGCGGGGCCGTTTCCGGACCATCCTGGTCCGGCCCAAACCGCATTGTTCCATCTCCCCGGCGCGCTCCACCGTCTTGAGAATGGAAATCCGCTCGTTAATTCGCCAAGTTCAGCCTAACTTGACGTGCGATGCCGAAAACCGAGGTCCACAAGAAGGTCGCTCAGCAGATGAGCGAAGCGAGGAGCCGTTCCTCCTCCCAAGTGATGTCGCGGGCGCAATTCGTGGCGCAGACCCCGGTGGAGTTGCGAGTCTCTTCCAAGGCCGAACGCGCCCCGAAATCTCGGCAGTCGAGCGGAAGGCGATAGCCGCATCCAGACCTCCTGGCCCCAACCTCTTTCCAATGTCAGTTAAGATGTCAGGCATTCAGTTGTTGACAGCGGCACTATTTTTTTCGTAGATCCTTCTCAAGTCCATGAAATCCAACGCTGAAACGGACATCGACCCGGTCGAAAAGGCGGGGCTGCCCACGGGGGCCTATCCGGGCGGATTCCGGCTCGGAAAGGGCTCCATGGGCTCGGGACGACGACGCATCCTCGGGCCCGAAGGCCGCTCCAACGCCTACCATGTCATGAGCCGCACCGCCGGCGGCGACATGCTCTTCGGCGAGGTCGAGAAGGAGGCGTTCGGCCGCGTGATGCGACGCCTCGAACGCTTCGCCGGCGTCGAAATCCTCACCTACGCCGTCATGGGCAACCACTTCCACCTGCTCGTCCGCGTGCCGGACCGCGAGAAATTCCTCCGCCGCTTCGAAGGAGACGGCGGCGAGGAACTCCTCCTCGAACACCTGAAGCTGCTCTACTCCAAACCCTTCATCACTTCGCTCCGCGCGGAATTGGCCGAGCTCCGCAAGAAGGGCATGCACCAGCCCGCCGAAGACCTCCTCGAACGCTTCCGCAAGCGCTTCTGCAACCTGGAGATCTTCGTCAAGGAACTCAAGGAGCGCTTCAGCCGCTGGTTCAACAAACACCACGGCCGCAAGGGCACGCTGTGGATGGACCGCTACAAGAGCGTGCTCGTCGAGGACGGCGAGGCGCTGCGCACGATGGCCGCTTACATCGACCTCAATCCGGTGCGCGCCGGACTTTGCCAGGACCCGAAGGACTACCGCTGGTGTGGCTACGCCGAGGCGGTGGCGGGAAGCAAGCGGGCGCGTCGCGGGCTGTGCCGGGTGCTGGCTCGGCCGCTGGATTCGTGGGAGGAGCAGCCGACGAAGAGCGATCTGACCGCCGGGGAATGGTATCGCTGCTGGCTCTTCGGCGAGGGACTGGCAGTGCCGGATGAGTCGGGACGGTCGAATCGGCGTGGGATGTGCCTGGAGGAGGTGAGGAAGGTGCGGGAAAGCGGCGGCAAGCTCACTCGAGGCCAGCTTCTGCGCTGTCGGGTGAGGTATTTCAGTGATGGGGTGGCGATCGGATCGCAAGCGTTCGTGGAGGAGGTGTTCGCCAAACGGAGGGAATGTTTCGGGGCCAAGAGGAAGAACGGCGC
>JAKZES010000102.1 GCA_022548915.1 Verrucomicrobiaceae bacterium E54 | reverse complement strand
CGGCGAGGTGTTGTTCCTGAGCGGTCGTGCGGTGTTCGTGCGCTCGCAGGCCGGATTCGACGGCTACACCATGCCCCGGCCTTGGTCGCCGTGAGGGCGTTGCCCGCGCCATTCTCATGACCGCACTGCTGGCGGTTAGATCCTCGAATGCCGCCCGATCCGGCTTCACGCGATCGCGTAGTGACATTTTTTGTTTAGATATCTAAGATATAAGGTGTGTTTGGTTAACAAGCCTTTCCGAAATTTCATCCCCAAGCCTTTTCCAACCGCTGCCAACACCCACCGACGCCTCACCTCCCACTGGAGGTCGGGCGCCTGAAAGCTCCCCTGAAAACCGCCAACCCCTGCACCACCATGAACCAGCCCGTTCCCACTGGTTCCCCCCTTGCGCAACGCGCAAACCGTTCCCCCAAGACTTCGATCGCCCTGCTCGGCTTCACGCTTGCATTGCTTGCGTCCGGGCACGCCCACAACCTCGACACCCGTGCGACCGGCATTGCGTTCGCCCAGGACTACCTGGAGCAAATGAGCGCCCGCGGATCGGCGAATGAGCCACTGATCCAGGAGAACGACGAATTCTGGATGCTGCTCAAGACGACGCCCGGGCCCGGCACGACGACCGGCGTGGGCGGCTACCAGACATTCTACGTGCCGGATGGAATGCAGGTGGTCGATGTCGCCTACGTGCTTCCGGATCCCACCGACCCCCGCGGCTTCCGCGCGATCCCGATGAAGGGCCAGTCGCCGATCGCGATCGGGACCGGATCGATCTCGCCCAAGACCACGCCGGAACTCACCGGGTGGTCGCTCCCGGGCGTCAATGGACTCGGGGTGAGGCACGATCCGGTGACCGCCGACGGTCACGACCGCGGCACGCTGGCCGGCGTCTATGCCGACACCGGCATCTTCTTCTCGACCGATCCGCGCACGGCTTGGAACAGCTACGGCGCGGCGATCTCCGGGGGCACGTCGCCGATGACCAACAACTCGGGCGACGACGTCGGGGAATACTTCGCCGACAACGTCGACGATTCCGAGATCAACGGGGTGTTCGGGACGATGACGCTGTGGGATTCGTATCAACTTCGCGCCTACGGACGGAAGGACGTCTCGCCGATCATCGATCCCGAGGACGGTCGCGGCAATGCCCCCTGGGGCCTGGCCAACGCCGTGGCCGGTCCGCAGTCGGGCTACGCCTGGGAATTCGACTACGAGACCTATCAGTCGACCGCCGGCAGCACGGCCGACAGGATGCGGTCGGCGATCCGGGTCGGCCCGTGGCAGCGGATCAAGTATCCCGGCAGCCAGATTTCCTCGGACCAGCCGGGGCTGAACAGCGACACCCTCGGGTATGCCGGCATCGATGCCAGCCTGATGGGGGCCGACCCGAGCGCGCTGCCCGAGGGCATCACCGCGGTGCGCTTCGCGATCGGCCAGCTCGAACTGGGCCGCCCGGAATACTCGGCGGTGAAGGTGAAGATCTACCAACTCACCGGCAATGCCGACGACTGCTTCCCGATGTATGCCGATGCCTTCGGCGGCGACGCCGGCGGCACGGATGGAGGAAAGGACCACATCTGGCGCTACTTCGATCCGACGGTGGTCAAGCTCGACGCCTGCGTGGGTGTCCAGAAGGTCGCTTCCAAGAAGCTGGTGGCGCCGGGCGAGATCTTCCATTTCGACCTGACATTCATCAACAACGGCCTGACGACCCTGCCGAACGTCACGCTCACCGACGCCCTGCCCAGCGGACTGCAATTCGTCAGTTCGGTGCCCTCGCCCTCCTCGGTGAGCGGTTCGGAGTATGTCTGGAAGCTGGGCGGCGTGACGCCGGGCTCGGTCGAAACGGTGCGCCTGTACGTGAAGGCGACCGGCACCGGCACGCTTTACAACACCGTCGTCGCCCGCTCCGGCACGACCGTGGTGGGCGTCGCCACCGACTCGGTGGAAGTCGGCACCCGGGCGATCCTGATCAAGAGCAAGTCGGTGACCCCGACCGTCGCCGCACCGGGCGACACGGTCGAGTACACCATGCTTATCGAGAACCTCGGAACCGGGCCGAGCGGCACGCCGATGGTCATCCGCGACTTCCTGCCGCCGGGATTCAGCTACGCCAGCTTTGTGTCGGCGACGCTCAACGGTGCGAGCATTTCCAGCCCGACGATCACCGTCGATGCCTCCAATCCGGCCGAGCCGGCCTTCACCATCGAGCAGGGCATCCAGCGCGACCGGTCGCTGGTGATCCGGTTCAACGCGCTCATCGGTCCCGATGTCGCGCCGGGCACCTATTACAACCAGTATCAGGTTCAGTACGAGCGCAAGGTCCTGCCTCCCATCCCCGAGGCGCCGGTCGAGGTCGGGGGCGGCCGGATCGGCGACACCGTGTTCGTCGACTGGAACGGCAACGGCACGCAGGATCCCGGAGAGCCGGGGCTCGATGGAGTCGCGGTGCAGCTGCAGCTCGATGCCGACAACAACGGCTCGTTCGAGACCTCGCTCGGCAGCCAGGTCACCGATGCCGAAGGCGGATACATCTTTTCGGGGCTCAACGAAGGCGCGTACCGCGTGGTCGTGCCCTCGCCCGGCAGCGGTGGCGTGCCTGCGGGCTACACGTTGACAGCGGATCCCGACGGCGGTGTACTTTCGGCGACTTACAATGTCACGCTGGCGCTGAGCGAGGAGTTCCTCGACGCCGACTTCGGCTACCAGCCGGGAGGCTCGGGAACGATCGGCGACCAGGTCTTCGAGGACCTGAACAAGAACGGCGTGCCCGACGCCGGCGAGCCGGGCATCGCGAACGTCACCGTCGAGCTGTATGTCGATGTCAATGGCAACGGCTTGATCGATGCCGGCGATTTCGTGCTGGCGAGCACCACCACCGACGGGTCCGGAACCTACGGCTTCACCGGCCTGGCGACCGACCGGGACTACCTGGTCGTGGTCGATTCCTACGATGCCGACATCGCGTCCTACTTCACCGGGCTCTACGGGGCCTCGGCGAACGAGTTGACCTCCACCAATCCGCACCTCGTGGCGTCCGGTTTCAGCAGCGTCACCACCGCCGACTTCGGCTTCTGGCGCGCGGTGCCCGCGGAGATCGGCGACCAGGTGTTCGTCGACAACAACCTCGACGGCCTCTACGACGCCGGCGACGCGCCGCTCGGCGGGATCCCGGTGAACCTCTTCGCCGCCGACGGCGTGACCCTGGTGGCCACGACCGCCACCGACGTGCTCGGGCAGTATCTCTTCGATGATGTCGCCTCGGGCACCTACGTGGTGAAGGTTGATACGACCGACCCGGACATCCCGGGCGGCTATTCCGCCTCGGTGCTTTCGGTCAATCCGACGGTGGCCGCCGGCGACTCTTTCCTCGACGCCGATTTCCCGTTCGTCTCGGTCTTCAACAAGGAAGTGGACAAGGCCTCGGCGCTGCCGGGCGAGCTGTTGAACTACACGCTCTATCCCTACTGGCCCGGCCCGAGCCTGCTCGGCGGGGCGACGGTCACCGACGCGGTGCCCGCCGGCACGAGCTTCGTTTCCGCCACCCAGGGGGGCGGCACCGGCGGCCTCACCGGTTCGGCCGCAATTCCCGGAAGCGTGGCGGGTGTCGCGGGCAGTTCGGGCTCCCTGACGTTGACCTCGGTCGCCGACAACGAGATCTGGAGCGACAAGCCGGATGACAATTACGGGACGCTGAAGGAGATGTGGATCGAGCGGACGAACTCCTACCTGAACCGACTTCTCCTCCGCTTCGACCTGTCTTCGATTCCCGCGGAAGCGACGATCGATTCGGCGGTGATGACGCTCGAGCAGAAGAGTGGCGCGCGCGAAAACGACAACCCGGCCATCGCCGCACACCGCCTGACGCAGCCCTGGACCGAGTTGGGGTCTTCGTGGAACAGCCGCAGCGCGGGAACTCCGTGGACCAATCCCGGTGGGGACGGGGACTACGACCCGGTCGCGACCTGGACCACCAACGTGACCTCGGACGATCCCTACGACTGGACGCTCACGCCGCTGGTTCAGGGCTGGGTGAACGGCGCTTATCCGAACTACGGGGTGATCATGCGCCTGCCCGACCAGGCCACCGACGTCGAGCACGAGTTCTACACCCGTGAGGAGGGCACCGAGTCGAGGCGTCCGAAGCTGGCGGTCAGCTACACGGTGGATCCGGTGATCGCCACCACCACCGCCATCGCCGCGGCTCCGGCCAGCGTGATCGATGCGGGCTCCGGCTCGAACGTCACCGTGACGATGACGGTGACCGCCGCCGGGGCGGTGAGCGACATCACGCCCACCGCGCTGACGGTGAACACGGGCGTGAACGGCGCCACTGCGACGCTCGTGTCCGGCCCGACCGGCTCGCCTGCGAGCATCGGCTCGGGTGGTGGATCGGCCCAGTTCACCTGGGTCTACAACGTGACCGCCGGGTCGGTGGAAGACCAGGTGACCTTCACGGGCGCCGCCAACAGCCCCGGGGCGACCTTTGCCGCGGCGACCTCGAACGGCGTGGTCGTGGACCAGGCCTCCGCCGGCGACACGGTGACGTGGAATCTCGGAAGCAACACGCCGGCCATTGACGGCAGTCAGGCCGGCATTTCGACGGTCTCCTACGTGGCCTCCTCGACGACGTCGGTCCGCCCCGGGACCACCCTGACCCCGGCCAAGCCGGCGGGCACGATTGAGAATGACGTGATGATCGCGTCGATCGCCTTCGACAAGGGTTCGGACCGGACGATCACGGTGCCCGCGGGCTGGAACCTGATCCGCCGGACCGACAGCGGCAACGAGCTTGGCCTGGCGACGTATTACAAGATCGCCGGCGCCTCGGAGCCTGCCAACTACACGTTCAGCATGGATGCGGACGAGAAGTGGAGCATCGGCATCAGTTCCTACCGGAACGTGAACACCGCCGCACCGATCAATGCCGAGGCGGGGCAGACCAACTCCAACAGCAGCACGGTGACCGCGCCCTCGATCACCACGAGCGTGGACAATGCGATGCTGGTCGGCGTGTTCGCCACCAGTGAAGGGGCAAGCGGTGGAGCCACCTTCAACAGCTACTCGGATTCGCTGGCCGAAATCTACGACGTCAACACGCAGGATGGCGGGGGCAACGAGGCCGGCTTGGGTTCCGCCTACGCCACCTTCCCGTCGCCCGGGGCCACCGGAATCCGCACCGCCACCGCGGTGAGTGCCGGTGACAACATCGGCCACCTGCTGGCCCTGACGCCGGTTGGCGGCGTCGATACCACCACCGAGATGTCCATCCTTCCGGCGTTGGTGACCGATGGCGGGTCGGGCGTGAACGTGAACGTGAGCATGACCGTGACGGCCGCCGATGCGGTGAGTGGAATCACGCCGGGCACCCTTTCGGTGAACGGCACCCACGGTGCCGGGGCGACGCTGGTTTCCGGTCCCACCGGCTCCCCGGCCGACATCGGCGCGGGAGGTGGATCGGCCACCTTCACCTGGGTTTACAATGTCACGGCGGGTTCTCTGCCCGGTGAGGTGGTCTTCACCGGAGCGGCGAGCGGCAACGAGGCCTCCTTCGATGCCGCCAGCTCCAACGGGGTGATCGTGACCCAGCCGCTTGGCATGACGGTGCAGATCGACAGCCCGGACCCCGGCGTCTCCTTCATCGAGAACGTCGCGCAGTTCTACAACGGTCCGGCCTTCCTGGCCCAGGACGACGCGGTCACCGGGCTCGGCGGCTCCATCGGCGACTTCGTCTGGGCCGACCTGAATGGCGACGGCACGCAGGATCCCGGCGAACCGGGAATCGGCGGCGTCAGCGTGAATCTCTACGCCGCCGACGGTGTCACGCTGGTCGGCTCGGCGGTGACCGACTCCTCCGGCGCGTATCATCTCTACGGCCTCGCCGCCGGCGATTACGTGGTGCGCTGCGACGCCGCCACGGTGCCCGCGGGGTATTTCGGCACCACGCCGGTTTCGTTGGCAATCACCCTCGCGAGCGGCGAGCAGTACGAGGACGCCGACTTCGGTCTCGACACCCTGCCGCCCGGCAGCGGGAGCATCGGTGACTACGTCTGGATCGATGCCAACAACGACGGCGTTCAGGATCCGGGCGAGCTGCCGCTCGAAGGCGTCGGGGTGACCCTTGAACGACTGATCAACGGCAACTGGACAGTGATCGGAACCGACACCACCGGCTCGGATGGCCTCTACGGCTTCACCGGCCTTTCGGCGGCGGATTATCGCGTGACGGTCGACTCCGCGAGCCAGATCGCCAGTCCCTACGCACAGGGCGCCTTCGCCCTCGGCGAGGTCACCGCTCCCACCCATGACGCCGACGGCATCGGCACGCCCCATGAGTCGCTGGTCACCCTGGCGACCGACACCACGGTCATCGACACCGCTGACTTCGGTTACAACTGGACCGGCAGCATCGGCGACCTGGTGTGGTGGGACTTCAACAGCAACGGCCTGCAGGATGAGGCCCCGCTGGTGGGAGTGCAGGGCGCCCGGGTGCAGGTCTATTTCGACGCCGACTTCGACGGCATCCTCGACCGGGTCGCCGGCGACTATCAGATCGCCCAGACGGCCACCGATTCGGCCGGCCAATACCGGATCGAGGGTCTGCCTCCCGGGAATTATTTCGTCGACGTCTACGAGGACAGCATCACGACCGACGGCAACCGCGACACCGTGCCGACCACCGAGGAGATCGTGCCGGTCAACCTCGTGCTCGGCTCGATGGACCGGGACGACGCCGATTTCGGCTACTTCGAGGGCGCCCGTGTGGAAGCCACCGTGTTCTGGGACGCCAACCAGGATGCGATCCTCGAAGCGCACGAGGCCTTGCTGCCGGGCATCACCGTCACCGTCGCCGGCACCGACACGCTCGGCAATCCGGTGACACAGTCCGCGGTCACCGATGCCGACGGCCACGTGATGTTCATCGTTCCGGAGGGCGATTACACGATCGGCTACGACACCGGCGAGGTTGTCACCAACTATCCCGCGCTCAGCACCGCGACCACGCCCACGGCTTTCGAGTTCGCGGCGGAACCCGGCGAGGATGGCATCCGCTTCTTCTATTTCGGCGTCGATAACTCCGGTGCCATCGGCGACACCGTGTTTGCCGACCAGGATGCCGACGGTTCCCGCCAACCGGGCGAACCCGGGCTCGCGGGGGTGACGGTGAACCTTTATCTCGATGCCGACGGCGATGGCACGATCGACCTCGCCGGCGGGGACCTCCTGCTTGAAACGACCGTCACGGACGATGCCGGCTTCTATCAGTTCACCGGCCTGGCCGACACGTCCGGCGCGGCGGAATACCTGGTCGAGGCGTTCGCCGCGACGTTGCCCGCCGGCTACCAGACCGTCCCGAGTGCCTATCCCGCCGGGGCCGATCCCCTCACCAGCACCTATGCGACCGTTCTCGCGGGTGGCGAGACGATCGATCTTGTCGATTTCGGGTATCCGCCGGTGCCGGCCGTCTATCACACGGTAAGCGGAACGGTTTTTCACGACGACGGATCGGGCGGTGGCGTTTCCGGTGACGGCCTGCTCAACGGTGGCGAACCCGGCCTGCCGGGAACCGTCGTGCGCGTCGAGATCGATGCCGACCTCGGCGGCGGCTACGAACTGGCCTACCTGGTGCCGGTCGACGGCGGCGGCTTCTACAGCTTCGGGGGTATTCCCGACGGCGCCGGCGTGCGCGTGACGGTGATCGAATCCACCCTGCCGAACGACGCCTACGTGCAGACCGGCGATCCGGATGGCGGCCCGCTTTCCCCGGTGTGGACGATCCCGGTCGTCTCCGCGGACGAGACGGACATCGACTTCGGCTATCTCGAAACGCTCGGCAGCATCTCGGGAACGATCGTTCTCGGCGACGGCAACGGTTTCTCCGATCCGGGCGAGACCGAGGTGGCCGGCGTGCCGGTGAGCCTGCGCTTCGCCGGGGACGACGGGATCCCCGGCACGGCGGACGACGTGATTGCCACGACCTCGACCGCGTCGGACGGCAGCTATGCGCTTGGTTCGCTGCGGCCCGGCGCCTACGAGATCACGACCACGGTTCCGGGCGGGCTCCTCGCGCTGGCCGATGCCGACGGCGGCAACCCGAATTCCATCAGCGTGAGCCTCGGAATCGGGGAGAACGTGACCACCCGCGATTTCGAATACGAGGCATCCGCCATTTCGGGCGTCGTGTGGAACGATCTCGACGCAAATGGCGGCCGCGAGGCGGGAGAGCCCCTGCTTTCGGGCGTCACCGTGTTCCTCGATCTCGACCACAACGGCCTCCAAGACCCCGGTGAGCCGACGACGGTGACCGACGGTTCGGGCTTCTACGAGTTCACCGGCCTGCCGTCCGGCTCCTTCGATGTCCGGGTCGATCCCTCCACCTTGCCCGGTGGCTCGCTGGCCAGCTTCGACTTCGATGGTACTACGACGCTGCATCTCGCCAGCGTGACCGTGGCTCCGAACGCCGACCAGACGGGCGTGGACTTCGGCTACTACCAGCTCGGCTCGATCACCGGCACGGTGCGGGTGGACATCGACAATGACGACCTGCCGGACCAGCCGCTGGCCGGGGTGACGGTGACCCTCAAGGACGCGTCGGGCAACGACATCGACAGCGATCCGGTGACCCCTGGCATCCAGCCGACCACCACGCTCACGAATGTCGCTGGCGACTACGCCTTCGGCGGACTGTTTCCCGGGGACTACCGGGTCGTGGAAAGCGATCCGAGCGGCTTCATCTCGGTGAGCGACGTCGACGGCGCGAACGACAACCTGATCGGTGGCGAGACGTCGCTGACGGTGGTCTCGGGGGGATCGAACGGCGGGAATGACTTCGTCGATGAACGTCTCGGCACGATCTCCGGCTCGGTGCTTGCCGACACCGACGACGACGGTGCCGGCGATGCGGGAATTTCCGGGGTGATCATCACCTTGACGGACGCCGCCGGCGATCCGGTGGACTCCGATCCGGGCACGGCGGGCGTGCAGCCGGTGACGGCGACGACCGACGGCAGCGGCGGCTATGTCTTCGCCAGCGTCCCGCCCGGCGACTACGGCGTGGCGGAAACGCAGCCGTCGGGTTACGAGACGGTCAGCGACGGCGACCGCACCGACGGCGGCGACGACGCGGCGAACGTGGACGGCACCGACGACTTCATCCCGGTCAGCGTCTTCGACGGAGAGATCGATACGGGAAATGACTTCATCGAGATCGAGTTGTCGTCGATCAGCGGCCACGTCTATGTCGATGCCACGCCGCTCGCGGGCGTGACGCTGACCCTGCTGGATGAGTTCGGCAATCCGGTCGACGGCGACCCGGCCACGCCGGGCGTGCAGGAGGTCACGACGGTGACCGGGGCGGACGGATCGTATCGCTTCGACAACCTGCTCCCGGGGACCTATCAGGTCCGGCAGACGCAGCCGGTGGGCTACGACAGCTTCGGCGACGTCGACGGCGGCGACCTGGACATCATCGGCGACATCACGCCGATCGTCATCGCGCCGGGCGAGGAAAGCCCGG
>JAKZES010000101.1 GCA_022548915.1 Verrucomicrobiaceae bacterium E54 | reverse complement strand
CGGGTCGGCTTGCAGCCGACTGCTTGGGGAGGGGTTGCCCATTTCGGTCGGGAGGTCACACTCGCGGCCTGCCTCTTTCCGCGACGTGGACGTCGCCGGGCCCCGTCATGGCTCTTGGAAAGAGCCACTCCGTGTCCTTCGCTCCAGCCACGGATGGGCGAGGTTGGTGCCGACGATCGCGAGCACGGCGATGAAGGTCAGCGGGTGCAGTTCCCGGTCTTCCCGGAAAAACAGGATGGCCATGGCGATGCCGTAGATCGGCTCGCAGTTCATCGCGAGGTTGCCGGCGTAGGCGGTGATCTTCCTGAGCAGGTGGATGTGCCAGGCGAAGCCGAAGACGGTGCAGCCCATCGAGATGAGGAAAAGCCACAACCAGTCGAGTCCGCGCGGCTCCAGCAGCGCGGGATAGCCTCCGGGGTCGAGAAAGGGCAGGGCGATCAGGCAGATCAGCGAGGCCCCGATCATTTCCCAGCCGACCATGCCGAGCGGGTCGCCGCCGGTGTGGACGAGGCGGCGGTTGAGGACGGGAAAGATGGCCGCAAGGAGCGCCCCCAGCAGCGCCACGCCGAGGCCGGCGAGGTGCTCGCGCTCGACATTGGCGACCAGCGCGATCCCGCCGGCGACGATCAGGCCGAGAAAGACCTCGAAGGGCCGCACGCGGCGACGCTCGAACAGCGGCTCGGTGAAGGCGGTGAAGAGCGAAATCGTCGCCATGCCGGTCAGGCAGATCGAGATGTTGGCGAGCTGGATCGCGCCGAAGAAGCACAGCCAGTGGAGGCCGATGACCACGCCGACCCCGATCATCGCCGGCCAGCGGTCGGTGGAAATGGGGTGGCGCCGGAAGAAACGAACCCACAGGAAGGCCGTCACGGCCGCGAGGGCCACGCGCCAGGTCACCAGGCTCACCGCGCTGCCCGAGTAGAGCTTCCCGAAGACCGCCGTGAAGGCGACGAGGAAGACCAGCAGGTGGATTTGGAGGGTGGCGGGCATGGCGCGGCTGGAAGCCGCGGGAACGGCCTGCGGCTGGAAGCCGCAGCTACTCGCCCGCGATCAGGTCATCGAAGGTCTGGCGCTTGCGGACGACGGTCGCCTTGTCGCCATCGACGAGAATCTCCGCGGGGAAAGGGCGGGAGTTGTAGTTGGAGGCCATGACGAAGCCGTAGGCACCGGCACTCATCAGCGCGATCACCTCACCCGGCTGGAAGTCAGGCAGCTCGCGGTCCTGGCAGAAGAAGTCGCCGCTCTCGCAGATCGGACCGACGACGTCGACGGCTCGTCGCTCCTCGCCGGGTTCCTTGACCGGAATGATCTCGTGATGGCCCTCATAGAGCGCCGGGCGGATCAGGTCGCCCATGCCGGCGTCGACGATCTTGAAGGTCTTGGCGCTGCCCTGTTTTTCGTAGAGGCAGCGGGTCAGCAGCACCCCGGCGTTCCCGGCGATGGCGCGGCCCGGCTCGAGGAGGATCTTGAGCCCTAGGTCCTTGAGGCGGGGCACCAGCTCCTTGCCGTAGCGCGTGAGCGTGAGCGGGCGGTCCTGCTCGGACTGCGCGTCCCACCAATCGACCGAGCCGGCGGCGAGCGCGTCCTGATAGATGATGCCGATGCCGCCCCCGATCGACCAGAACTCGATGCCGTGTTTCTCCTTCAGCGCGGTGGCCAGCGGCGCGACCTTTTCCACCGCCTCGACGAAGGGGGTGATGGAGGTGAGCTGCGAGCCGATGTGCATCTGCAGGCCGCGCAGGGTGATGTTCGGCAGTTCGGCCGCGGCGCGGTCGTAGAGTTCGGCGATCGCCTCGAAGTCGACGCCGAACTTGTTCTCCGACTTGCCGGTGGAGATGTACTTGTGGGTCTTGGCGTCGACGTTCGGGTTCACGCGCACGGCGGCGGGGGCGGTCACACCGAGGTCGCCGGCGACCTGGTCGAGGAAACGCAGCTCGGCCTCGCTCTCGACGTTGAAGGAGTAGATGCCCTGCTTGAGCGCATACTCGATTTCCTCGCGGGTCTTGCCGACGCCGGCAAAGGTGCACTTCGCGGGGTCGCCGCCGGCCTGGATCACCCGGAACAGCTCGCCGGCGGAAACGATGTCGAAGCCCGCACCCTCCCCGGCGAGCAGCCGCAGCACCGAGAGGTTCGAGTTGGCCTTCACCGCGTAGGCGACCTCGTGGTCGACACCCGCCAGCGCCGCGTCGAGCCGGCGGTAGTGGTCGCGGAAGGTGTTGGCCGAGTAAACGTAGAGCGGAGTGCCGTGCTCATCGGCGAGACTCTGGAGATCGACGTCCTCGCAGAACAGCGAGCCGTTGCGGTAGGCAAATCCGTGCATGGCGGGGCTTTAGCCGGGGAAAGCCCGCCGGGCAAGGGTGGACGCGATCGGAAAAATCGAATGGATGCCGCGCCGGGAACGTTGCATCTTCATGGCACTGATGACGGGCAGACTTGGATGGTTGATGCTGGTGCTGGCGATCCAGGCTCCGGCGATTCCGAATGCGGTCTTCGGGCCGGTCGCGCGGTCCGACAGCCCGCTCAATGGCGAGGACCTCACCGGGCCGGTCCTCGCGGCGCTCCAAGGTGGCCCCGAGCTCCCCGGCGAGTGGGCGCCCGAGGCGGGTGTCGGCGCGGCGGAAATCTCGCACCTGCTGGCTCGACCGGCGTTGTTCGGCCGCGAGGTGGTGATCCTGCGGGCGGTCCGGCGCGAGGGGGCGCTGGAGCGGGTCGAGGCGACCTTCGCCGATGCCGGGTCGTTCTTCGGCTACTTCGATCAAAAACTGCCGGAGGGCTTGAGCCGGCGTCAGCAGGAGGAAGAACTGCGCCGCCGGATGGCGGTCCGGCAGGAGGAATTCGCCACGCTCTACGACCAGGCGCTGGCCACCGTGAGGGCCGGAGTGGCGGCACGGGCCGGGGAGGAGCGGCCGAAGTCGGGCAGGGTGGGCAAGGGCCGGGTGCTGCGGGCCGAGGTCGATGAATGGGAGTGCGGTGACCTGACGCTGCGGCTTTTCTCGGCGGATCAGCGCCTGGTGCGGTTGGTGATCGGAAAGGATCTGCCCGACGGCTGGCTCGATCCGGCCTTCGAAGACGAGGACGACCGCGAACGAGCGACCCGACTGGCCTCCGCCGTGCGGAAGGATGGTGAGGCGGTCCGGATCGAGGGACTCGAGCCCATCCCCCAGGGATACCGTCCCTACTGCGGGCTCAACTCGCTGGCGATGGTGGCGCGGCACCTCGGCCTGCACCTCGACGAGGATTGGATGGCCGCCGCCGCGGGCTTCCGGAATACCGGCAGCGCGGCCGGGTCGAACATGGTGCGGCTCTATCAGGCGGTGGCGGCGGAAGCGGGATTGGGCATGGACCGCTCGAGCCGCTTCGACGAGTTCGCCGTCCGCGGTGCCCTCGCCGAAGGCCGCCCGGTGATCGTCTGGCGGCGGTTTTCCCACGAGCGAAATCGCCTCCACGACCGGGTCGCGGCGGGCCGGGCGGAGCTTCCCGACCCCGCCTCGGCGGAGGAAAGGGCGAGCTGGCCGGGCGAGGAGGCGCCGCTGCACGCCTCGGTCCTCACCGGCTTCGATGGCGCCCGCAACGAGGTCTTTTTCCTGGAAAGCTGGACCGGCCGCGATCGCCCGCGCCGGATGCGCTTCGAGGAGATGGCCGCCACCGCCTACCTGACCTTCGTCTTCGAGGATTGACGAGGGCCCTCGCGGGCTCGGCGCGCTCAGTTTTGTCCCGCAGAGTCGCAGAGGCACGGAGGTGCCGCAGAGATCTTCAAGGTGTTGAGGTCTGCAAGTCCTCAGTTACGGCGATCGGATCCTGATACTGCCCCATTCTCGGATCGTTCTGACATCCATCCCTCTGCGGCCTCCGCGCCTCTGCGGTTGAAATAGGTTGGGTGATCCAGCGCGGCGAGAATCAGGATTGACGGACTTAGGCTTCGACAGCCGGGGAGTGCCGGGGAAATATCCCCCCGTCACAACCCGTAGACTCCACTCGAATGAAAGGCACTGATTTCACCCGTCGTCGTTTCCTCCGCACCACCGGCCTTGGCGCCGGGGCCGTGCTCGGCTTCCCCGCCATCGTCCGGGGCCAGAACCTCAACGAGCGCATCCGCGTGGCGTCGATCGGAGTCGGCGGCAAGGGAGGCTCGGACGTCGCCAACATCGCCGGCTGCGGTTGCGACATCGTCGGCCTCTGTGACGTCGACATGCGCACGCTCGACAAGGCGGCGGAGAAATATCCGAAGGCCAAGAAGTTCACCGACTTCCGCGAAATGCTCTCGAAAATGGATTCGGAGATCGATGCCGTGACCGTTTCCGCTCCCGACCACATCCACGGCGTCGCCGGTATCCCCGCGATGCAGGCCGGCAAGCACGTCTTCATCCAGAAGCCCCTGACCCAGACGGTCTGGGAGTCGCGGGTGATGCGCGAACTCGCCCGCGAAAAGGGCCTCGCCACCCAGATGGGCAACCAGGGCAGCGCCGCCGAGGGCCTTCGTCGCTCGGTGGAGGTCATTCAGGCCGGCGTGCTTGGAAAGCCGCTGGAACTCCACGTCTGGACCAACCGCCCGGTCTGGCCGCAAGGCCTGGATCGCCCGGAGGGTTCCGATCCGGTTCCCGAGCACCTCGCCTGGGACCTGTGGCTCGGGCCCGCCGCCGAGCGTCCGTACAAGGAGGGCGTCTATCATCCTTTCAAATGGCGCGGCTGGAGCGACTTCGGCACCGGCGCGCTGGGCGACATGGCCTGCCACACGGTCAACATGCCCTTCCGCGCGCTGAAGCTCGGCTACCCCGACCTCATCGAGTGCGAGATGGCCTCCAAACTCTTCCCCGAGACCTATCCGCTGACCTCGCGGGTGCGCTTCGAATTCCCCGAGCGCGACGGCCTGCCGCCGCTGAAGTTCTGGTGGTACGATGGAAACCCGAGCAACGCCTTCCAGCCGATCATGCCGCCGCCGGAGCTGCTGCGGGAGGTCTTCATCCTGCGCGGCAAGGTGCCGAATTCCGGCGCGCTGATCGTCTTCGAGAACGGTACCCTTTATTCCGAGGACGACTACGGCCGGGCCTTCTGGATGAAGACCAACGACGACGAGGAATACGTCCGCGGCGCCGCCCATCCGCTCGCCCAGGAGGTCGAGGAAAGCATCCCGCGGTCCCCCGGCCACGAGCAGGAGTGGATCGACATGATGAAGGGTGGCGACCCCGCCTACTCGAACTTCGAAATCGCCGCATACCTCAACGAGGTCATCCTGCTCGGCTGCATCGCGCAGCAGATCGGCGAGGGCCAGCCCATCGCCTGGGACGGCCCGAACATGCAGGCCAAGGACAACGCCAAGGCCAGCGCCCTGGTCAAGCGCCAGTACCGCGACGGCTGGGCACCGAAGGTGTAGCCTCCTACTCCACCTCAATCAGCATCGCGGTGGTGTTGTCGCGGCCGGATTCGGCGACGGCGTAGGCCACCAGGCGGTCGGCGGAGAGCTCCTCGCGGGCCATTTCGTCGATGCGGCGGTCCCACATGCCGTCGACCAGGCCGTCGGAGCAGATCAGGAACCGGTCGCCGGCCGCGCAGCCGACCCGGCCCAGCTGGGGATCGACTTCGCGGGTCTGGCCGCCTAGGACCTGCTCAAGGACGTTCTTCTTCGGGTGATTGCGGGCCTCGCGCTCGTTCAGCCGGCCGCTCTTGAACATCCGGCCGACCCAGTTGTGGTCGTCGGTGAGCTGCCGCATCGGACCCTCCTTCGGGAGGTAGTAGATCCGGCTGTCGCCGACGTGGCCGAAGGACATCCAGCCCGGCATGAACCAGCACAGGCTGAGGGTCGCCCCCATGCCGCGGCATTCCTCGTAGTGGAGGCCCAGTTCGACCAGGGACTCGTGGGTTTCGAGGAAAATCTCCTCCAGCACCTCGGCAAAGCCCGAGTCGACCCGCGAGGCCTCCAGCTTGAAGCTCAGCGGCAGCAGCTTGGTGATCTTTTCGGTCGCGATCTTGCTCGCGACCTCCCCGGCCCTGGCGCCGCCCATGCCGTCACTGACGGCAAACACGAAGTCGCTCGAATCCATCGCTCCATCGCCCTCACGGCCAAGAAAGTGGACCTCCCGCGCGTCGAAAGTCAACGCCAGGAAGGCATCCTCATTGTTCTTGCGGAATCGTCCGGTGTCCGTGACGCCCGACCAGCGGATTTTCAGGGGCGTCGGGGCTTCGTCGTTGGCCATGCGATGCCTTGAGACTGAGCGGCCAAGGGGGCATGACAAAGGCAAAAAATTTCGCTTCGCAGCCGGGGTTGGCCCGCATATTGCTTTCCCGCGCGTGGAGCATGCCCCGCCTCCGGGCGAAGGGCGCGCTCCATTACCATCCACGCGCAAGCGTCAACAAACCACCAACAAGAAAGACACGATGCCCAAGTTCAAACTCGAGTACATCTGGCTCGACGGCTACATGCCCGTCCCGAATCTCCGCGGAAAAACCAAGATCGCGGAATACGAGAAATTTCCCACCCTTGAAGAACTCCCCGAGTGGGGCTTCGACGGGTCCTCGACCCTCCAGGCCGAAGGCAGCGATTCCGACTGCGTGCTGAAGCCGGTGGCCGTTTACCCCGACTCCACCCGCCGCAACGGCGCGCTGGTGATGTGCGAGGTCATGCTCCCCAACGGCGATCCGCACCCGACCAATTCCCGTGCCACCATCCTCGATGATCCGGACGCCTGGTTCGGCTTCGAGCAGGAGTATTTCCTCGTCGAGGACGGCCTGCCCCTCGGTTTCCCGAAAGGCGGCTACCCGAACCCCCAGGGCGAGTACTACTGCGGCACCGGCTTCAAGAACGTCGGCGACGTCGCCCGCCAGATCGTCGAGGAGCACCTCGAAATCTGCCTCGACGCCGGCATCAACCACGAAGGCATCAATGCCGAGGTCGCCAAGGGCCAGTGGGAATTCCAGATCTTCGGCAAGGGCTCGAAAAAGTGCGCCGACCAGATCTGGGTCGCCCGCTACATCCTCAACCGCCTCTGCGAAAGCTACGGCGTGGACGTCGAGTACCACTGCAAGCCCATCACCGGCGACTGGAACGGCTCCGGCATGCACGCCAACTTCTCGACCAAGTACATGCGCGAGACCGGCGGAGAGGACTACTTCAAGGCCCTCATGGATGCCTTCGAAAAGAACCGCGACGAGCACATCGCCGCCTACGGTCCGGACAACCACATGCGCCTGACCGGCCTCCACGAGACCCAGTCGATCGACCAGTTCTCCTGGGGCGTGGCTGACCGCGGCGCCTCGATCCGCGTGCCCCACAGCTTCGTCAAGAACGGCTACAAGGGCTACCTCGAGGATCGTCGTCCGAACTCGCAGGGCGACCCCTACGCGATCGCCTCGCGCATCCTCAAGACCATCGCCGAGGTTCCGACCTCCTGATCCCTCTTGGATTGCTGAAATTCAGAGCCGTCCGTCCCGCCAGGGGCGGACGGCTTTTTCTGGTGCTCGAAAGGAGGTCAGACACTCCTGTCTGACACTGCCCATCTCCACCTCCCTCTCCCCTCAAACTACGCCAGCCCCCTCATCGGCGCTCCACAAGGACCGCGCGACGCTGTCGCGAACGGAGTGCAGAGTGCAGAGTGCAGAGTGCAGACGGGGTGGGGCGGGGATCGGAAGTCCAGGACCGCGCGACGCTGTCGCGCACCGCCCGGCCAATACGGCCCAATCCGGACGCGAGTAGAGATTGCGGACGGTGGCGAAGAGAGGAGGGCGCGGCCACGGCTCGCGCTCCTCGCACAGAGCGGCGAAGGGACCAAGGGGGCGACTTTCCCAGGAGCCAGCCGTCTTGCTCGCCCCCTGGCGTCACTCCCATCTCCCAAAGTCCGCCAAAACCAACACCCTCTGAACTCTGAACTCTGAACTCGGCTCATCCGGTCCCAGGCGTCACTTTCCAATGCATCTACTGACCCAAAAGCCGCTCTCACTCCAAAGATCTGAAATCTGAAATCCCAACATCACAAATTCCTTGCCCTGTGTCCCACAATATTGCTACTTGAGAGCATCATCGATGGAGAAGTGCGCCAACCGAGTGGTTGGTTTCACGTCCATCACACGAACACTGAAAAAAAACTGAAAAGTCGCATTTTTTCCTAGACGACCCGTCTGGAACAACCCAAAACACAGCCCGTCATGAAACCAATTACATCCCTTGCGCTCCTCAGCGCTCTTTCCGTCGCTGCGAATGCAGCGGTTACTGATCCGGTTGGATATGTTACTGAGTCCATCGTTTCTGGCTTCAATTTTGTTGGCCTTACGGTCCACGAAGCCACTGTTGTTGCCGGCGACCTTGAGGTTGTCACCAGTTCTACAGTCACAGATTCCGACGTTGATTTCGATTCCACTTTAACAAGCGGTGTTACTTACCTTCTCGAGATCGATGGTGGTCTCGGGATTACGGAAGTTATCACTTCTTGGACGGGCAATGTGTTGACCACTGAGACGGACCTGAGTGGCGTAGTCTCAGCGGGGGCTACTTATTCCATCCGTCCCGCGGCGACACTTGAGTCGGTCTTCGGAGCGGCTGGGGAGAATATTGCTGAAGGAACCTTCGGGACCGCTGGGGCTGAGCAGGTTTGGCTGTTCAATGGTTCGGGTTATGACAAGTATTATTATGACACGACTAGTCCGGACGGGTTCAGTGCAACTTGGCGGCAGATCGAGCCCGTTACCCAGAATCTGGCAGATCCTTCGTCGGTAGTGCTACCTTATGCTGAGGGGTTCATTCTGTTCGCAGCCGCCGCTCGGGACTTGGTCTTGACCGGTGAGGTGAAGATGGATGCAACTGAGATCAATGTTGTGAGTGGCTTCAACTTTGCGGCCTCCTCTACACCCGTCAGTGGTACGCTTGCCACGGCATTCGGAGTCGACGGTTCGGCTCTCACTGCAGGCACGTTCGGAACGGCTGGAGCTGATCAGGTCTGGCTCTTCAACGGTAGCGGTTACGATAAATATTATTACGATACAACTAGCCCGGATGGTTTCTCGGCTACTTGGAGGCAGATTGAGCCTGTGACTCAGAACATCGCGGACCCAAGCGCAGTCGCGATTCCTTCTGGGTACATCATCTTTTCGGCAGCGGCTGGTGACATCACCCAAGGAATTCCTGTTTACGCTCCTTGAATCTTTCTGCCTTATCTCTGAAAGCCAAATCTCAATCCACAACCTAAGTTATTATTAGATGAAAACTACGTTCAAGGGTATTGCCGCTGTCTGCTTCCTTTCTGGTGTTGCATCAGCTGCAGTACTCGTTCCCACGAGTAACTTCACTGGATCGCCCGTAGCGAATCCTGCGGTGGGGTCCCCATTGCTCACTGATGCGACAGGTACCACAGGTTTGACCACGAGGGTATTTGCCGGTTCATTTTTGAGCGGGACACCCGACTTTCTTGTGACCTCAGATGCTGACATTATCTCCGCCTTCACTGCAAATGGTGCTGGGGCTGCGTTCACTGCGCCTGGTTTGATCAACACTGACGGTTTCGGAGCGGGCACTAGCACAGATGGTTCCGATTCGTTCACTGGTAATCTTGTTTATCTGTTGGTTGGCAACGCAGCAACCTTGGGTGCATCCACCGAGGTGATGGTGTTTTCAACGGGCCAAAGCTGGGCCGTTGAAGTCGAGGGTGTTGGAGGGGCTCTCAGTCCAATTACACTCTCGTCAGCCAATCTTGAGCGGGGCATCGTGGTCTCACCAAATCTGGCGGCTCCATTCGCCGGATTTAACGGTAACGAGGGTCTTACCTTCGGAGTCGTTCCTGAGCCCTCGATCGCTCTTCTCGGAGCCCTTGGAATTCTTGGTCTGCTCCGTCGCCGACGCTAAGGTTGCTCCAGAAATGATTCCAAGGGAGGCAGGCTAGCGCCTGCCTCCCTTTTTTTTTGGTGATACGCCGATAATAATGTACAATAAAATAAGATGCCAGGCATACAGTTGTTGACGCGCCTGAACTCAGTTGCTATGATAAGATGCCAGGCATACAGTTGTTTGAACTCAGTTGCTAAGAATCCCACAATAAGATGCCAGGCATACAGTTGTTGACGCGCCTGAACTCAGTTGCTAAGAATCCCCACAAGTTCATGAAAACCAATGCTGAAACGACGATCGAC
>JAKZES010000100.1 GCA_022548915.1 Verrucomicrobiaceae bacterium E54 | reverse complement strand
GCCGGCGCTTCGGCCGGCTCCGCTACGCTCCGCCGGCCGAAGCGCCGGGGTCACAGGTGATCGGGCAATTTACAGACGAAATGTTGCACCGGCGGTTTGGTGCGCACCACTCCCCGATGGTTGGTGCCAATCTTGAGCCGCGACTTCTCGATCAGGATCTCTAGCTTCTTCAGAAGGAGATCATTTTCCCGACGGGCGGCATCCATCTTGCCTGCGCGGGCCAAGGCAAGAGCATGCGTGTCCTGGATGGCGAATCCCACTGGTTCCGAGATTTCCCCTCTTTTGGTTCGGGCGTCAGCTTCTCGGATCAACGCGTCTGGAGTGGTCAGCTCGGCAAAGAGACTCGCCCGATCCGCCGCCGGCTCTTTGTCGCGAACTTCCGGGAGCACGGCACCGGCGATGTACTGCAAGTTGTCGTGACTCGCCTGGGGTTGACCCTTCGTGAGATCACCGTGGATCTGCTTGAGGTCGGTCCGGGCAGCACGAAATTCGCCGTCCGGGATGGAGGCGACCCGCTTGACGAGTGGATGGACGAGCGCCTTTGCGGCTTCGCGGTTCCGGGAGTAGGCGTCGGACCAGAGGGTCAGCCGTTCAGCAAAACCCGCCGCACCCAGTTCGGGCTTCTCGATCCTGCTCAAAGCCTGGTGGGCTTCCGCATATTCGTTCCATAGCTCATCGAGCTTGCCGGCTCCAATTTCGTCTGCTTGCGCAAGAACCGGATGGATGGTGGTAAGGATGAGGACGGCCGCAGCCGTGGGGATTTGATGGATGCTCATGGTGGTGGATGTTGCAGGCTGCCCGCCGGTGACGGGAAAGGAAAAACCATTGAGAAACTAATCACCTGCAATGGATTGGCTTCATATCAGTCTCCCGGGATCTTATGAAATCGAATATCCATGTGGAAATATCGAGCAAAGTGATGCACTCGGCGTCACTTGGAGGGTCGCCGATTCATGCAGCTTGCGCACGCTCAGCCTGCGGAGCTGTCACGGGCCATTTGGGAAAGTTGTGGCAGCATGAGTTCATGACAACGACCACCACACTGACCGTCCGACGCTCCAACGAACGGGGCCGTGCCCAACACGGCTGGCTCGACAGCCACCACACTTTCTCCTTCGCCAACTACCACGATCCGGCACATGTCGGCTTCCGCTCGCTGCGGGTGATCAACGAGGACCGGGTCGCGCCGCTCGGCGGATTTCCGACCCATCCGCATCGCGACATGGAGATCTTTTCCTACGTCGTCTCCGGCAAGCTGGCCCACCGCGACAGCATGGGCAACGAGCGGACGCTCGAGCCGGGCGAGGTGCAGCTGATGTCGGCCGGCTCCGGGGTGACGCATTCGGAGTTCAATCCATCGGCCGACGACGCGGCCCATTTCCTCCAGATCTGGATCCATCCCCGCGAGCGCGGGCTCGAGCCCCGCTACACCGAGTGGCAGCCTCCCTCCGGGCCCACGCCGCCCCTGACCCTGCTGATTTCCGCCGACGGCCGCGACGGCTCGGCGACCATCGCGCAGGATGCGGATATTTTCCGGCTCCGGCTCGAGGCGGGGGAACAAACCGACTTCGAGGTTCGCCCGGGCCGCGGTGTCTGGCTCCAGGTCATCCGGGGCCGTCTGCGGGTCGGTGACCAGGTGCTGGAGGCCGGGGACGGTGCCTCCACGGAGGAAGCCGGCCCGCTGTCGATCATGACCGAGGGCGAAAGTGTCGAAGCACTTCTCTTTGACCTCGGCTGAATCTCGCTTTGTTCACTCAACCCCGAATCAACCAACAACACACAAGATGAAAGCAACCCCACTGATCCTGCCCTGCCTGTTCGCCGCCGCCCTCGTTTCCTGCGAGAACCCGGCCGACCAGACCGCCGATGCCACGACCACCGAAGCGGTCGAAACCACCGGAGCCGCCGCCGAAGGCACCGCCTACGTCATCACCGACAGCTCGACCATCACCTTCGTCGGCTCGAAGGTGACCGGCAGCCACGATGGCGGCTTCAAGGAATTCGACGGAACCTTCACCGTGAATGATGCGGGCGAGGTGACCGGTGGCGAGTTCGTGATCGACATGAACTCGACCTGGTCGGACGCCGACAAGCTGACCGAACACTTGAAGGCCGAGGACTTCTTCCATGTCGCGGAACATCCGCAGTCGAAGTTCACCGTGACCGGCGTCGAGAAGACCGATGACGGCTACTCGATTTCGGGCAACCTGATGCTCCGTGGCGTCGAGAAGAACATCACCTTCCCCGCGACGGCATCGAAGGATGGTGACACGGTCAAGGTGACCGCCGAGTTCGACATCAATCGCAAGGACTGGGGCATCATCTACGCCGGCAAGGCCGACGACCTGATCCGCAACGAGGTGGTGATCAAGTTCGATCTCACTGCCACGCCCGAAGCCTGAATCTCATCCCCACCTGAAAGCCGGGGCTCCGCGATTTGGGGCCCCGGCATTCGTTTGCTGGAATGATGCGTCTCGTCCGACCTCCGAACTTCATGAAAAGCAGCGCTTCCCTTCCTGCCTTGCCGCCTGGGTTGGCGAGAGAAACGCTCAAGGGAGGGCTTGAGGTTTTTGTCGGCCGAATGGGCCGCGAAGATCGATCCGGCGGTTCGGGCGCTCGATGGGTGACGCGAAAAGCTTGCGGTTCCGGGCGGTGCTCCCTTTTCTTTCCCCGTCTTTCGGACTGACATGAGAGTTCTCTGGCTGTTTCCGGCAGCGTGCCTGCTGTCCCTGGTTTCCTGCACTCCGCTTTCGGAGCCTCCGGTGGACCCCGCTCGTCCGGAGCTGGTCATGTATGAGTGGTTCGACGACGGGGGCCCGGGAGAATTGGCGATCCGCATCGATCTTGGCGAGCAGAAGGCCTACTACTCCCGCGGCGGACGCCCGATCGGCTGGTCCTACGTGGCAACGGGACTGCCGGGTCACTCGACTCCGGCGGGGAGCTTCCGCATCACCGAGAAGGTCGTCGACAAGTATTCCAATGCCTACGGCTGGATTGAGGACGAGTTTGGCAACGTGATCAACGGGGATGCCAAGCCCTCGACGCCGGTGCCGGCGGGCGGTGTCTACATTCCCGCACCGATGCCCTACTGGATGCGGCTCACCGATTACGGCATCGGCATGCACGCCGGTCTGATTCCCAATCCGGGCCAACCTGCGTCCCACGGCTGCATCCGCCTGCCGAAACCGCTGGCGCCAAAGGTGCACGATGCCGTGAAGATCGGCACGAGTGTGAGGATCGAGCGGTGATGGGGAGAAGGGGCTTCCAGCCCCTTATTCTCTCTCGGCGCTAGGGGCTGGAAGCCCCTTCTCCCTAGGCCAGAATCTGGTCGAGCACGTAGGGCAGGATCCCGCCTGCGGTGTAGTAGTCGATCTCCGCCGGGGTATCGAGGCGGACCTTGACCGGCACTTCGATCGTCTCGTCGCCGTTGTGGGCGACCAGCGTGGCCGTCATCATCGGCTTCAATTCACCGGCGATGCCGGTGATGTCGAAGGTGGCGTTGTGCAGGCCGGCGACCTTGTCGTAGTCGGCCTTGTCGACGAAATTCAGGGGCAGCACGCCCATGCCGATGAGGTTGGAGCGGTGGATGCGCTCGAAGCTCTTGGTGACCACGGCCTTCACGCCGAGCAGGCGGGTGCCCTTGGCGGCCCAGTCGCGGCTGCTCCCCATGCCGTAATCCTCGCCGCCGATGACGACCAGCGGCGTTCCTTCCTCCTGGTAGGCCATGCAGGCGTTGTAGATGAAGGTGGGCTTGGCCTCGCCGAGGGGGGCGATGTCGGTGTCCGGGGCAGGGACGTCCTTGTTGCCGAAGTACTGAGTGTATCCACCCTCGATGCCGGGGCACATGAGGTTCTTGATCCGGACATTGCCGAAGGTCCCGCGGGTCATCACGCGGTCGTTGCCGCGGCGGGCGCCGAAGGAGTTGAACGAGGCCTTCTCGACGCCGTTTTCGAGAAGGTACTGGCCGGCGGGCGAGGTCGGCTTGATCGCACCCGCGGGCGAGATGTGGTCGGTGGTGACCGAGTCGCCGAAGATGCCGAGCGGGCGCGCACCGATGATGTCCTTGCCGGCCTCCGAGCCGCCTTCGAAGAAGGGCGGGAGCTGCACGTAGGTCGATTTCTCGTCCCAGGCGTAGGTGTCGCCGGTGGAGCCCTTGATCTCGCCCCACTTCGGGTTGGCGTTGTCGACGTCGCCGTAGAGCTTCTGGTAAACCTCGGGCTTGAGGGCCGAGGCGAGCTGCTCGCTGACTTCGTCCTGGGTCGGCCAGATGTCCTTGAGGAAGACCGGGTTGCCGTCGGAGTCGTTGCCGAGGGGCTCGTGGGTGAGGTCGATGTCGACGCGTCCGGCGAGGGCGTAGGCGACGACCAGCGGCGGCGACATCAGGAAATTGGCCTTGATGTTGCCGTGGATGCGGGCCTCGAAGTTGCGGTTGCCCGAAAGCACCGAAGCGCAGACCAGGTTTCCTTCATTGATGGCGCTTTCGATGGCCGGATGCAGCGGGCCGGAGTTGCCGATGCAGGTGGTGCAGCCGTAGCCGACGGTCTGGAAGCCGAGTCGGTCGAGTTCCTGCTGCAGGTCGGTGGCCTCGAGGTAGTCGGTGACCACGCGCGAACCCGGGCCGAGCGAGGTCTTGATGTAGGGGGCCACGGTCAGGCCCTTCTCGTTGGCTTTCTTCGCCACCAGTCCGGCGGCGAGCATCACGCTCGGGTTCGAGGTGTTGGTGCAGCTGGTGATGGCGGCGATCAGGATCGAGCCGTGGCGAAGCCGGGTGCTGATGGGATCAAAGGCCTCCCGGGCGAGCACGGTGTCGGGGGTCGGCCGGTTGGAGACCATCTCGGCCTTGTCGGCCGCCGCTCCCGGGGCGGGGTTCTCGAGCAGCGAGCCGACGGCGTAGCCGGCCGGTTCAGGCATGTTGACGTCGATGACGGTGTCGCGCCGGTCGGCCGCCATGCCGAAGCCCCCATCGCCGGGGGTGGCGGTGAAGAGCTCGTTGAACTTGTCGCCGAGGGCGGGGACGTCGATGCGGTCCTGCGGGCGTTTCGGTCCGGAGACGCAGGGAACGATGCTTGAGAGGTCGAGTTCGAGCAGGTCGGTGTACTCGCAGTCGCCCTTCTCAGGGATGCCGAAAAGGTCCTGGGCCTTGAAGTAGTTCTCGACCGTGGTGCACAGCTCCTCGCTGCGACCGGTGCCCCGAAGGTAGTTGATGGTTTCGGAGTCGACCGGGAAGAACCCCATGGTCGCGCCGTATTCGGGGGCCATGTTGGCAATGGTGGCGCGGTCGGGCAGCGAAAGCGCCGCGGCACCGGGGCCGTGGAATTCGACGAACTTGCCGACCACCCCGTGGGCGCGGAGCATTTCGGTGACACGCAGGGTGAGGTCGGTGGCGGTGACGCCCTCTGGCAGCTTGCCGTGCAGGTAGACGCCGACGACTTCCGGAACGAGGAAGGTGACCGGCTGGCCCAGCATGCCGGCCTCGGCCTCGATGCCGCCGACACCCCAGCCAACGACGCCGAGGCCGTTGATCATCGTCGTGTGCGAGTCGGTTCCGACCAAGGTGTCGGGGTAGAACACGTTCTCTTTCTCGAGTACGCCCTTGGCGAGGTATTCGAGGTTCACCTGGTGGACGATGCCGATGCCGGGCGGGACGACCGAGAAGGTGTCGAAGGCCTGCTGGCCCCATTTGAGGAATTCGTAGCGCTCGCGGTTGCGGATGAACTCGATCTGCATGTTGCGGTCGAGCGCGGCCTGTGAGCCGGCAAAATCGACCTGCACCGAGTGGTCGACGACGAGGTCGACGGGAACCAGCGGCTCGATCTTCGAGGCATCGGCGCCGCGGGCGACGGCGGCATCGCGCATGGCGGCGACATCGACCAGCAGCGGCACCCCGGTGAAGTCCTGCAGGACGATGCGGGCGACGGTGAAGGGGATCTCGTAATCACCGGTGTCTTTGGCGTTGTAGCTGGCGAGGTTCCGGACGTCGTCTTCGGTCACCTTGCGGCCGTCGACGTTGCGCAGCACCGACTCGAGGACGATGCGAATGGAAACGGGGAGTTTGGAAAGGTTCGGGAAGCCCTGTTCGGCGAGTGCGGGCAGCGAGTGGAACTTGCCCTCGGTGCCGGAGCCGGTGGTGAAGGTGCGCAGCGTGTCCATGGATGGAGAGTGTCGAATAATGAATGAGGGATGTCGAAACGATCTCGTGAGAAGGCGGGTCCGCCCGCCGGAGTCCGGGGGGCGAAGGCGGGAGATTAGGAGTCGGTCGGAAAATGTCAAAGGCTTGCCGGGAACCTCGGCTTCCCGCGAAATCCGGACTTTTCCCGCCGCCGGCCCGCTCGTAGCTTGGGGAATGCCAACGCTCCGGATGCTTCTGATCGGCACCTGCCTGCTGCTGGTCCGCTGCGCACCCGGAAGTGGTGCGGCATCGGGCCAAATGGGCGATCTGCCCGACGAGGAACCCGCTGTGGGCGGCATCTCGGAGGTTCCGAATCCGACCCCGGAGATGGCCCGGAAGAGCGGTATGCCACTGGAGACGCTTCAGCGCGGGCACGTCGTCTACATGCTCAAGTGCGCCGAGTGCCACGTTTACATGCTGCCGCAGGATCTTTTCGTGGATGAGTGGGAGGACGCCTTGCCGAAGATGATCGCCCACGCGGGTCTGGAATCGGCCGACGAAAAGGCGGTGCTCGATTACGTGGTGGCGGTCGGGACGGCGGAGTAGCCGGTTTTTTCCGTATGAGCGAGCCGCTCGAATTGCTGGCCTTCGCCGGAGTGATGGCGCTCGGGCAGTTCAGTCCGGGCCCGGACATGCTGCTGCTGACGCGGACGGCCCTGGCGGAAGGAGCCGGGAAAGGGGTGCGGATGGCGCTGGGCATCGCGACCGGGCTGACGATGCACGCCACCCTGGCGATCAGCGGCACGGCCCTGCTTTTCCGGAGGGGGGGCTGGCTGGGCGAGACGATGCGCTGGTTGGCGGCAGGCTACCTGCTTTGGCTGGCTTGGGGGCTGTTGAGGGCGTGGTGCGTGCATCTGAGTGCCGGTCCGCGCGAGGCGGTGCCTGCGGCTGCCGGCAATCGCTCCGCCTACCTCCGGGGGCTGTGGTGCAATCTTCTCAATCCCAAGGTTCTGGTGTTCTTCGCGGCGGGCACGGCCCCGTTTCTGGTGGGCGATCGCCCGGCGTGGTGGCCGGCGGCGATCTGGGGCATCGTGGTGGTCCAGGGCTGCACGCTCTGGAGCCTGTGGGCCCTGATTCTGCAGTGGCGGCCGATCCGTGCCGGTTACCGCAAGGCGGGTCCTTGGATCGATGCGGTCTTCGGTGTGGCGCTCGCGGTGCTGGCGATCGTCCTGCTCGTGGGCAGCTGATTCAGCGGAACTTCGGCGGCAGGTGGTCGGTGAAGACCGCCTCGTCGAGATAGTAGCCGGGTGGATAGTCCGGGAAAGGTCCGGCGTCGGGTGGGAGCGGGATGTTCGCGTATTTCGCGTCCTCCGGCTGGGTCCGGCGGATGTTCACCGGCGTGCCGACCCGGACCAGGTGGAAGAACTTCGGGGCGAGATTGGCGTGCATGCGGAGGCAGCCGTCGGAGGAGGGGAAGTGCTTGATCCAGCCGGTGTGGAATCCATAGCCCGGCTTGAATTCGCACCAGTAGGGCATGGGGCGCCCGGTGAACTTCCACCCGGCCGGGGTTTCGTTCCGGTAGCTTTTCTCGATCTCATCCCCGCGGTGGCTGAAGCCGTAGTCCGTCGCCCGGTGCCGGGCCTGCTTGCGGATGATGCGGAAGTCACCGGTCGGGGTGGGTGTTTCCGCGTCGCCCACCGTCACGGGCATGACCAGCAGCGGCCTGCCGTTTTCCATCACGTAGGCACGCTGACGGGCGATCGAGACCTTCACCTCCACCGCTTCGGGATTCTTTGCAAATCGGGCCGGCCGGTCATACCGCCGGTAGACCTCCACACCGTCGGGACGCGGATTCGAACAGGAGGCGGCGACAAGGGCCACGAGGCAGGTGGCGGCTGAACGGAGAAATCGCATGCCAGGGGCGGCTTGAGTCATCGGTGGGCGGCGGGCAGGTGGCGGACTCAGCGGACCCGCTCCCACTTGCTCACCCGGTCATTGCGGAACCAGACGCTGGCCTTTCGGTAGGGCACGAAGACGACCTCGGGGGCGACGGCGTAGCCGTAGCAGCCGTGCCTGCCGTAGCGCCCGTACCTTCCGTAGCCGTAGCCTCCATACCAACCCGTGGTGTACACCGGCCTCGACCCGGCATAGTCCCAGCGGCTGGTGTTGGTGTTTCCGTCGCCGCCCTCGTAGCGGCGGCTTGGAGATCCCCACGCCAGTGCGACGGCGTCGGAGGGCATGCCGGTGTCGATCTTGCCCTGGCGGACCAGTTGCTGGTGCTTGGAACTAAGTTTCTCGTACTTCGCCGGATTGGCGGCGATGCGGGTCTCGGGTGTGGATGGCGCGCACGAGGCCAGCAAGCCGGCGACGATCAGCAGGAGCGCGGTTTTCATGCTCGCAGGCTAGCGCGCGGGCGGCTGCCACGCAACGGCGGGGACGAATTTCCGAAACACGCTTGCCAAGCCGGAATGTCGCGACGCAACCTTGGCCCGAAAAGACCTCGCATCATGTCCGATCTGCTCGACCAAGAAGACCTCGCCGCCGCCCTCAAGAAGCATCCCGACTGGGAGCTTGAGGGAAACACCCTGATCCGCGTGATCGAGTTCGAGGAATTCATGGAAGGGATCGATTTCGTCAACGACCTCGCCGAGATCGCGGACGAGGCCCAGCACCACCCGGACATGCTGATCCAGTACAACAAGGTGACCGTGACGCTGACGACCCACGATGCCGGCGGCATCACCGACGCGGATCTCGAGCTGGCGCGGCGGGTCGACAATCTGGTCGACTGATCGGAGCGCCGATTATGAAATCGGCACTGCGCCATGAGTCGTTTGCTTCCGTTTCTTCTCGGCCTGCTGATTCTTGCTGCCGGTGCCAAGGAAGCACCGCGGCGGCCGAATTTCGTGATCATCCTCGCCGACGACATGGGCTACGGCGACGCCGGGTGCTATGGCGGCACCGCGCTCAAGACGCCCCATCTCGACCGCCTGGCGGCAGGGGGGATGCGGTTCACCGATTTCCACTCGAGCGGGAATGTCTGCAGTCCGACCCGCGCCGGCCTGCTGACCGGTCGCTACCAGTACCGCTCGGGAGTGGATGCCGTGGTGAATGCCGACCCGGCCGTTCCCGCTCACCACTCCGGCCTGCAGCCTGAGGAGTTCACTTTCGCCGAGGCCCTCAAGGCGAAGGGCTACAGGGTGGGGCTGATGGGCAAGTGGCACGTCGGCTACGACAGGAAATACAACCCGACCCATCAGGGGTTCGACGTGTTCCGGGGATTCGTCAGTGGGAACATCGACTACCAATCCCACTTCGACCGCATGGGCGAGTTCGACTGGTGGCACGATCTCGAGAAGGTGAGGGAGGAGGGTTACTCGACCCACCTGATCACGAAGCATGCGCTGGGCTTCATCGAAGCCCACAAGCACGAGCCTTTCTGCCTCTACGTCGCGCACGAGGCGGTGCACGCGCCGTGGCAGGGTCCGGACGACCCGGCCGTGCGCGGTCCCGGCGCGACGAAGGGGAGGGGACGCTCGCCGAAGGACGCGCTGCCCGCGATGATGAGCGCGATGGACGAGGGTGTCGGCAGGATCGTCGCCAAGCTGGAGGAACTCGATCTGGATGAGCGGACCCTGGTCTTCTTCTTTTCCGACAACGGTCCGGCGGGTGGATCGGCCGGACCGCTGCGCGGTCGCAAGGGCAGCAACTGGGAGGGCGGCCACCGGGTGCCGGGAATCGCATGGTGGCCGGGGACGATCAAAGCCGGAGTGGTGACCGATCAACTCGCGATCAGTCTCGACCTGATGCCGACCATGCTCGAACTCGCGGGGGCCTCCGCCGATCCGGCGCGACCGCTCGACGGGGTGAGCCTCGTGCCCCTGTTGCGGCGGGGGGAACCGCTCGGGAATCGCCGGCTTTTCTGGAACCACAAGGCGATGCGCGACGGTCGCTGGAAGCTGATCCTCCACGGCAAGGGAGGGGGCGATCCGGTGGGGCTCTACGACCTGTCGAAGGACATCGGGGAGAGGGACAATCTCGCGGAGGAGTTTCCCGAGCGGGTCGAGAAGATGAAGAAGGCGTTGAAGGCATGGAGCGGGGACGTGACTTCGAAGGTGACGGTCCAGCCGGGCGTTGAGGCGTTTCAGAAGGGCAAGTGGTGAGGAGTGCGAGGAGCGCCGATGATGAAATCGGCACCACACCGGACCGGATCAGGCCGATTT